>CALMBD010000087.1 GCA_937861115.1 uncultured Bacteroidota bacterium
CGATACTGCGACGGGCTGTCCGGGTTGTGATTCATCGAAACCGAAAGCAGGATCGGGCTGGTATTGCCATGCTCCTGCGGATTCGTCGTAAAAATAAAGACTGGGTCGGGTCAGGGGGTGGGTCGACGTAAAGCGCACGTCGAATCCTTCGCCTTCCGCCATGCGCAATTGCTCCCCGCGCTGGTTGACCTGCATGTCGAACATGCCGCCGGAATTGAAGAAAAAAGTGCCGCGCTCGTCGCTATAATGCATGGGAATGCCGGATGCTGCAAAGTCGGCCATACTGCGATATTCCTGGAGTTGGAACTCTACCTCTCCTGTAACAGGGCTGCCGTCGGGGTGCACCAGCGCATTCGCCGGTATGAACACTGCCGTACCGGTAGCAGGATTTTCATAGCGCAGCCCCTCTTCAGCAGCAAACCGGATGCGAACCGACGGCGCCGTATTGACCCGGACCGGGCGGGTTGACGTTGCGGTTGCCGGCCCCCGGTTTGTTTGCCGGGCAGGGCCGGTTTCCGGGGGATGATCCGTATGAAGCGTTGCCGCTTCCGCCTGGTCGCGACCGACCGGCAATTCCGAAGCCTGGTTGTTGCCCGTGCTTGCAAGGGGAGCCGTTTTATCCGCAGCAGTATAGTACCAGCCTGCCGTTATGCACAACAGGAACCCAAGCACAGCTGCTGCCCGGGCGCCGTAGTACCGGAAACGAAGCCGCAAATTCGCGCCTTGCTGCCGGGCGGCAATGTTTGCCCAGGTGTTGTGGTCGGGCGTGTCGCTGGTTTCTTCCAGCGACCTTCGGACGAATTGTTCAAATGCTGTATCGCGTGTTGGTTTATCTTTCATGACAGTAAGTGTTTAGGATGGTTTTTGAGGGTTCGTTTTTGGTTAGGCGCCGGCTTTTGTTGTTAGGCGCCGGCTGAAGATCAATAGGCCGGTTGTTGTTGTTAGGCGCCGGCTGAAGCCGGCGGTACTGTGGTGGCCAGTACATTTTCCACTACGGAACGCAACTGGCGGCACGCCCGGGCGTATTGCGAACGCACGCCGCTTTCGCTGATGCCCAGTTCGGCGGCGATTTCGGCATACGACCAGGATTCCATGCAGTGCAGGTTGAATACCGCCCGGTAGCCGGGTGGCAGTTGCTGCACCAGGTGCAGGATGGCTTCACTGTTTAGTTCGGTATCCGGGATAAAGTCGAATGCTTCGGGGGGCAGGTCGTCGTAGTTTTCAGCGCTGCGGAGGGGATTTTTGCGGCGCAACATTTGCAACACAACCCGCACCGTGACGCGGCGCAGCCAGGCATCCAGGGCACCGTCGCCCCTGTACTGGGCGATATCCCGAAAAATGACGAGAAAGGACTCCTGGAGCATGTCTTGTGCCTCCGGACGATCCCGGGCATATCGGAGGCAAACGGCAAACAGCATGGATTGGTATTGTTCGAACAGGCGGTGTTGCGCCCCTGCATTGCCCCTCCGACAAGCCGCAAGTAGTGAATTCAACGGTGCATCCATTCAGGTTGATGTTTTCTATATGGTGCAGGTACTTGCGAATTTGCTGCGCGGATAACCTGTATTTTTAAAATTTTCCCGCAATGACCAATTGGCCGCAGCCTGAACCTGCTACCTAACCCGGCAATGCATAACCCGTAACGCGTAACTCGAAACCCGTAACTATTAAACCCTCAATTCATGGCATCCACATCCAGCACAACTTCCAGTAGCAGACGCAGGTCGTTGTAAAACTCGACGACAGATTCGAAACTGGTGTTGCTGGAGAACAGCGACGGTTCGAGCAGGTCCTTGTCTTGCGTGAGGGCGAGGTAGATCTTGTCGCCGATGATGGAAAAGTAGATTTCCTTGTTGCGGTTCACTTGCTGAAACTGCTGCCTGAACTTGAGGATGATGTGCTGCATATCCTTCGAAATCACATCCTTTACCCGGATGTCGGCGGTGGCATAGGTATCGAAAAAGGCTTCGAATTCGGGCAACAGGTTATCTTTTACCCGGCGTCCGCCCTGCAGGTGGAAGGCGCGTTCGCTTCGACTCATGTATTTTCGGTAGGCATCGGGCAGCACCAGCACACCGCCGTGCAGGTCCCAGCGTTTGTAGTCGCCGATCAGGAAAATACCGCGAAACACATAGTTGAGTTTGTTCCGGGCGCTGGAAAATTCACTTACCCGCAACTCGCATACTTCGAAGGGCGTTTCGCGCACCTGGCCTCGGATAAGGTCTTCGCCGGCATAGTCGTCGGCAGTGGTAAAAATCCGGCTCTCGAGAAATTTCTGTTTGGAAATGAAGCCCTTGGCATCGTAACCCTCGAAGGTAAAGTTGACATCGTTGTCGATAAAATCGAGCAGCAGCCCGACGATGCGCGGCTTGAACTCCTGAAAGAACAGCCGCACCTGAAAAGCCAGGTACGACATCCAGAGCGCCATAAAGATCAGCAGCAGGAGCGTCAGTACAAAAATACCGATATACACCTGAAGGGCCACTACGCCGGCCAGCAACAACACCGATAACGCGATCAGGCGTATCAGTCGCCGGCGCCGCTGCTCCAGGTGCAGCAATTCCGGATGTATGTGCTGGTTGTAAAAAAGGCGGAGGTCGTGGTAAGCGCTCGGCATAACGTAGGGTAATGATGAATGATGAATGATGAATTTGCCGTTGGAGGCGTGACAGGTCTATCTATGAAATATATTATTCATCATTCATCATTCATCATTCATCATTCATCATTCATCATTCATCATTACAAATCAATGCCTTTTTGATTCGTATATTCTTCGATGTAGCCGTCGATCAGGCTGACCAGCAGGTCCTTCATATAGGCATTTTCCAGGCGGGCGATGGTCTTGAATTTGTCGAGTTTGCTTTTGTCGACAGCCACGGTAAGGCGCTTTTTCCCCGAATTTTCGTCCGTCGTGATTTCCTGAACGTCGATGGTCTGGCGGATCAGGGCATCAAGGCCGCTAACCTGATTGCGCGATACCGAAGCCCCTGTGGCTGTTTTGGATTTGCCGCTGGGTGCAGCGCTATCGGGCTGATTGGCTTCGTATTTTTCCAGGCTTTCTTCCAGGGCCTCGTGGAGCAACGCATCGAGGTCGGACATGAAATTCTTGTGCGCCGACTTGCGTTCCGGCGGACGGGCTGCAACAGTATCGCCGCCGCCAAACAGGGCGCCGTGCCCCGAGTGGGTATCGCTGAACAGGTCGTCAAGACCTTCGGAGAATCTTTTCTTGCTCATAGGGTCACTCTTTTCAGGCTTCTTGTTCACGTTGGGTAGCGACAGAAGGGGTGGCGCCGTTTTCCACCCGCGCCAGGAACTCGCGGCTCAGGTCGAGGTAATCCTGCGCACCCGAGGATTTGGGGCTGTATTCAAAAATATCTTTGCGTTGTGCCGGCGCCTCCGCCAGTGCCACGTTGTCGCGGATATAGGTTTTGAACACCATATCGCCAAAATACTTGTGAATGGTATCCACCACATCGCGGTTGAGCACCCGGCGGCTGTCGTACATGGTAGCGATCACACCGGCCATTTCCACTTGTTTGTTGAGGCGGAACTTGACCTTGTCGATCACCTGTTTGATTTTTGCAAGTCCCTGAACGGCAAGAAATTCCGTTTGCAGCGGGATCAACACATAGCGGCTGCTGGTAAGCGCGTTGAGGGTCAGCAAACCCAGGGATGGCGGACAGTCGATCAGGATATAGTCGTAGTCGTCGGCCACCTGCCCGATCAGTTCGCGCAGGATAAATTCCCGTCCGGCCTCGTTGATCAGTTCCATTTCGGCGCCCGACAGGTCGAGCGACGACGTCACGATATCGAGGTTTTGCCGGTGTGTGTAAGGCGTGAGTTCACTTTCGCCCCGAAGCGCCTCGTAAATAGTCGACCGCTGCCGGGGAATACCCAGCGATATCGTCAGGTTGGCCTGCGGATCGAGGTCGATCAGCAGCACCCGTTTGCCAAGTTCTACCAGACCCGCGCCTATATTGATTGCGCTCGTGGTTTTGCCCACACCGCCTTTGTGATTGAGAAGAGAAACGACTGTACCCATCTATTGTCTATGGTTTAAAGGTTTCGGGGTTTAAATGTTAAACCCTAAACCCCTACAAAAGTACAAAACTTTATCAAACAACATCTTTGCCATAGTTGAAAACCCGGAGGCCGGTTGTTGCTTTGTTTTATATGATCGTTCCGCAAATGTTTATTGCAAAAACCTGATTGTCAGGATTGAAAACGCCGTTTTGGGGAAAAATTTATTTTTTCGGAAAAAAAATCTTTGACATTTTTTGTTTTTAAAAACTCTTTGTTTTAAGTTTGCAACGTCAAATAAACAAAAGACGCGGAACCATCACATTCCACTTAGTAAAAAACACGCGTTATGATTAAGGAAGACCGTATTGAACTTAACAGCCGATTTATCCACGCCTTCAAGTTACTGGAAGAGCGCGGCGCCATTGTAAAGAACGACCGCAGCGGCAAAGGCGTCGGCGATGTTGCCGATAAGGTATTGGGCAATAAAGCGTATGGGCACATCGTCCGGGCATTTCTCAATCCGGACAGCAAACGCGTCATTGACTACGGACAGGCGCAGTCCTTCTGCCGCGCCTATGATATAAACGAAGCCTGGCTGCTCCACGGCATCGGCAATCCATTCGGCTTTGAAGCACCGGGCGATGCATTTGTCAACGACAAAGCCGGCTTTTCCGGCGGTGGCAATATCCTGTTCACCACGATCCGCGCCTTTGCGGGCAGTACGCTCGGCGCCGAGAACCAGGAAGACAACACGTACTTCTCTATTCCGGGGGTAAGCGGCACCGGCCTCGTTGCCTTCCAGATCGAAGGCGCCTCCATGGACCCTGTCATCCGCCATGGCGACCTGGTTGTTTGCAAATCCGTGGAGAACCTCAACGATATTCGCGACAACGAGATTTACGCAGTGCGCAGCAACGGCAGCGTCTGGGTAAAGTACGTGCAAAAAATATACAACAACCGAGGCCGCATCACCCGGCTGAAGATGATCTCCGCCAATTACTTTGACAACGATCCCTTCGAGGAAGAAGTAAACGAAACGACACGCCTGTACAAGGTGGTCCGGAAGATCAGCAACGTTTAAAGAATTCTATCCTGCTGTTTATTGTTTTCGGAGCCTCCCGGCGCAACTGCCGGAGAGGCTTTTTTGTATACCTGCTACTTCCGGCGTACGCCCTCCAGAAAGGGCACAAAACGAAAGGCATCCAGCATTTCCTCTTTGTATTCCGTCTCCGACACCCGGGTGATCTTGTACATATACTGCACCTCCTCCCCTACCGGAATAACGAGAATACCGCCGATAGCCAGTTGCTCCTTCAAAGGTTCAGGCACAACCGGCGCGCCTGCCGTGACGATGATTTTATCATACGGCGCATACTCCGGCAACCCCTTGGATCCGTCGCGGAACAGACACCGGACACCCGAATAGCCCATCTCTGCCAGCAAATCCTTTGCCTGCAGGTAAAGTGCTTCCTGTCGCTCCACGGTGTACACCCGCGCTTTCAATACCGCCAGAATGGCCGCCTGGTACCCCGAACCCGTACCGATCTCCAATATCTTGTCGCGCGGCTGAACCTCGAGCAAACTGGTCTGATAGGCTACCGTGAAGGGTTGCGATATCGTCTGCTGATTGCCTATGGGAAAGGGTTTATCCTCATAAGCGTGCTCCTCAAAAGCCTTGTCCAGAAAAAAATGACGCGGCACGGCGTCCATGGCGGTCAGTACGGCCTCGTCCGTGATACCCCTGCGGCGCAGGGCATCTACCATGCGCTTGCGCAATCCCTTATGACGATAGGTGTCTGTCAATGATGAATGATGAATGATGAATAAAAAGTAATTAGGGCCTGAGTGTGGCAAAACTACTTTCGATTTCAGATATATTTGCCGCAAAACAATTGTATTTCATCATTTATCATTCATCACTCATCATTACAAATGGCAACTCCTATCAAATTTGGCACTGATGGTTGGCGCGCTATCATCGCCGACGATTACACCGTTGACAATGTCAAGCGCGTGGCGGAAGCGACGGCCCGGTTCATGAAACAGCATAAAATGAAAAAAGCCGTTATTGGCCATGACTGCCGCTTCGGAGGGTTGCTGTTCACCTCGATCACTGCGCGTGTGTTGGGCGCGTACGGGATCAAGTGCCACGTGGCCAAAGGCTTCGTCAGTACACCCATGGTAAGCCTGGGTGTGGTAAAACTGAAAGCCGACCTCGGTGTCGTCATTACAGCCAGCCACAACCCGCCCACATACAACGGGTACAAACTCAAGGCATCCTACGGCGGTCCGATGATTCCTTCGGATATCGCAGCCGTGGAAGCGCTGATACCGGATGTCTGCACCCTCGAAACATTGCCCAGCCTTGGTGATCTGGTCCAGAAGAAACTGTTCGTGGATGTCGACCTCGAAACCATGTACCTCCGCCACGCCAAAAAACACTTCGATCTCTCCGCAATCAAGCAGAACGCCGGCAAACTTGCCTACGACGCCATGTACGGCGCCGGACAGCGCGCCGTACGCAAGCTGCTGCCACGCTCGATATTCCTGCGCTGCGATGACAATCCCGGTATGCACGGTCAGGCGCCCGAACCCATCCACCGCAACCTGCTCGCCCTGAGCGAGGTCATCAAAAAGAACCCGAAAGTCACTGTGGGCCTGGCCAACGACGGCGACGCCGACCGCATCGGCATGTACGACGAAGACGGCAACTTTGTCGACAGCCACCACCTGTTGCTCATCCTCCTGTTGTACCTGTATAAGTACAAAAACATGCGCGGCAAGGTTGTCTTCACCTTCTCCGTGACCGACAAGATGAAAAAAATGGCTGAAAAATTCGGCCTGCCCTATGAAATCACCAAGGTCGGTTTCAAGTACATTGCCGAGATCATGACAAAGGAAGACGTGCTCGTCGGCGGTGAAGAATCGGGCGGCCTGGCTGTAAAGGGTCACATTCCCGAACGCGACGGCATCTGGATGGGTCTGCTTGTGCTCGAATTCATGGCCAAAACCGGCAAAACAGTGAAGGGCCTGGTGCAGGAAGTGTACAAGGAAGTCGGCGCCTTCGCCTCCGACCGCGACGACCTGCACATCACCGAAGCACAGAAACAGACCGTTATTGCCAACTGCAACAACCGCACCTACAAAGCCTTCGGCGCCTACAAGATTCAGGCTGTGGAAGACCTCGATGGCTGGAAATTTATGTTCGGCGATGAAAAGTGGGTCATGATACGGGCCTCCGGCACCGAACCCGTGCTGCGTGTGTACGCCCAGGCCCCCACACTGGCCGAAACCAGGGTCATGCTGGACGCGACAAAAGAAACGATTCTTTGAAATACGGGTTTGGAGGGGTCGGAGGGGTTCGGAGGGCATAGTATGCACGCCTCCAAACCCCTCCAAACCCCTCCAAACCCCTCTGAACTCATTTAAATCACTCACAGGTTGAATTTTCCGCTCCTCGTCGCCCGACGCTATCTCTTTGCCAAACGCAGTACCAACGCGATCAATATCATCACGGGCATCTCCGTATTCGGGATCGCTATCGGTACCGCGGCCTTGCTATTGGTATTGTCGGTTTTCAACGGTTTCGAGGACCTGCTCTCGGGGCTGTTCGGGCATTTCAACCCGCAGATCAAGGTGACGCCCGCCAAAGGCAAGACGTTCACCCCCGACAGCATGGCACTGGTGCGCCTGCGCAACCTGCCGGGGGTGCTGCTGGTAAGCGAAACGCTCGAGGAGATCGCTTTTTTTGAATACCAGGGCTCACAGGATTTCGGCGTGCTAAAGGGTGTAGATGATTTGTTTGCCCGGGTAAACAATATCGACTCCACTATACGGGAGGGCTCGTATAAACTCCGCGCCGGCGACCGGAACGGCGCCGTGCTTGGCGCCGGCATGCGCAATAAACTCAGCGTCAATACCGAGAATGCCGTGGAGGCCATGACCATTTACATGCCTACCGAGGAGCAAAAAGGCGTGATGGACAAACCCTTCAAAACACGCTACGTCTATCCGACCGGCGCCTTTTCCATCCAGCAGGACTTCGACAACCAGTATATCCTGACCAATCTGGCGTTCATGCGCGACATCCTCGACGCACCACCGGGCATGGTTTCCGCCCTGGAGATACGGTGCAAACCGGGAGAAAGCGTTTCCGCCGTAAAAAAACAGATCGGGGCAGTACTCGGAGAGGGCTATACCATTAAAGACGAATACGAACAGAACGAGGCGTTTTTCAAGATCATGCGGCTCGAAAAGTGGATGGGTTTCGCCATCACCAGCCTGATCCTGGTGCTCATGGCCTTCAACACCATCGGCGCCCTGTGGATGATCGTGCTCGACAAACAAAAAGATATTTCCATCCTGAAAAGCATGGGCGCCACCGACCGCGTCGTGCACCGCATTTTCCTGTTCGAGGGCCTGCTGCTCACCTTGCTGGGCATGGGCATCGGCCTGACGCTGGCTGTTCTGCTGTATGCGGTGCAAAAGACATGGGGACTGATTACCATCCCGCAGGGCTTCCTGGTGGAGAGTTATCCCATCGCCATGCGTATCGTCGATTTTGTGCCCGTCATCGCTACCGTGATCGGAATCGGCCTGCTGGCTGCCTTGCTGCCGGCACAGCGTGCAGTGCGGGTACCGGCATTTTTGCGGGAAGAATAGCAGGAATCGGCATCCCCCGGCTACTTGATATTCTTCTGCTGCCCGGCATTTACAAACAGTATGTTCCCGATCTCATCCAGGTGCTCAAAAACCGCTTTCCCTTTGTGGGCCAGCGCCTCGGCGTGGAACCCGATGATGGTCAGGTCGGCATCTTTTGATTTTCGGGAAATGACCGACTTGGTGTGGGTGTCTGCCTTTCTGGGAATGAGTTCGATATTGTTCGGCGAGATGGGCAGTTGTCCGGCCGAAATAAGCATGAACAGGCGGTTGCGTTCCTCCTCGATGCTGTCTTCGGGATAAATGGCGAATATTTTGATCTCCGCATCGCGCCAGTCTTTGTGCCCCATGATGATATAGGCCAGCAGGATCATCAGGTTCGCATTGTCGTAATCGGCGGCCGTAACCCAGATGTGGATCTGCTTTTTCAGACCGAAGCCCTTTTCGGAGCCGCCCAGGATGAGCACATCAAAATCGAGGCACTGGATCAGGTTGAAATTTTCCACGATCTCGGCCAGTTCTTCAGGGTTGTTTTTGGCGTATTCGAAAATGAGCAGGTTGTTTTCCGTACCGGCAATCCCCGGCAACTGGATCAGCTGCGCAATTCCGGCGGTGAAGGAGGGTGTCACCATCGTATCCACATAGATATTGCTGTGCGTTGCTTCCGCCATCTTGATGAGCCGGGCCTTGCATTTATTTGCCTCCTGGCCCGTCTGCCGGGAGAGATACCCATTGATATGGTGGATATAGGTGCCGAACCCATATTTCTGCGCAATCCAGCGCAGCAAATGGAAGGATCCGAGCCGTTCGAAGGAGCGCGCTGAAAAAGCAACGGCAGAGGGGCGCCAGCTCTTGGCCTGTTCCTTCTCCGCTTTTTGCAGAAACACCTGCAACTGGCGGCTCAACTGAAAAATCACCCCCTGAAAGATCAGGGCAATACTTTTTTTGTCTTTGTTGAAGGTGGCAATACCAAAATAAAGCCCCACCATGCTCAGAATCGCCATCGTCGCATATCCCCCGTTCATGAAAAACATCAGTCCGAAACACGCTACGGCACCAAACAGCGAAATAAACCACCGCGATTTGAAGCGGGGGCGGTAGGCTGGGTCGGCAGAAAAATGGTTGAGAAAAGAGATCAGGCACAGGGAGCCATAGGTCACCATAAAGAACATGGAGATGACCTGCGCCACACTGTCGAGGGCGCCGGCGAGGATAAAGGCGCCGGCCAGCAAAACGGTCAATACCGTAGCGTTATAGGGTTCATCCGACTTCCCTTTCCCTTCCGAAAGCCACTTGTTCAGAGCCGGGGCCGGAAATATCTGGTCGCGGGCAATGGCCTGAAGGGTACGCGGCGCCACCAGGATGGAGCCGAGCGCCGAAGAAATAGTCGCCGCCGCAAGCCCAAGCGGGATCAGCCACCAACCCTGCCAGGCAATATCGGCCATGACCAGTTTGGACGTATCTGCAAGGTCCTGCGGGCTGGCCGACACCGCCAGTTTCCAGGCAATAAATACATAAATGACCATGCCTGTCAAGGTGGCGGCCATGGTGCCCAGGGGCAGCGACCGGCCGGGATCTTTCAGGTCGCCCGAAAGCCCCACACCCGCCGTCATACCCGTGAAGGCAGGAAAGATGATGGCGAATACCGTAAAAAAGCCCAAAGGCGTAGCAGGCGCAGGTGGTTCGTGTGCCGGAGCAGGCCCGATAGACGGCCCGGAATGCAACTGTGCGAGGCTGTCCTGAATCTGACCGGCAACCGTATCCTGTACCACTACCATTTGATTGACAGCCTCCGGCACATCGGCCACCGTGGCCAGCAGGTTGATGCCGTGGGTTTGGGCGTATTCCGTTGTACCGGCGAAGAAGGCCACCAGTGAAATGCCGAGGGTGGCCACGACAAAATACAGCGTCTTTACCCCGATATCGGCGCCTTTGATAAGCATGATATACGTCAGTCCGAGCAGAGCGGGTATGCCGATGGTTTGTTTCTGATTGAGCAGCCAAACGAGCCAGCCGGGCAGGTAGAAAGTTTGAATCAGCCAGGCAAACAGCGAACTGAAGGCTTCCGTAAAAGCAATGATATAGAACGCCACGCTGATGGCCTGCGACAGGTACAGCGCGATGCCGATGGTAGAGCCGATGACCACTCCGAAGGAGCGCGAAATGATGTAGTACTCTCCACCGCCTTCCACTTTCTGGTTGGTGGCGATCTCTGCAATGGCCATAGCCGTGGGAATAGTGACCACATGGCCGATAAGCACAATGGCAAGCGTGCCCAGCAGTCCGACGTTTCCTACGGAAAAACCGAATCGCAGGAACATGATCGCCCCCAGAATGGTGGAAATAGCAGTAAAGAATACGGGCGCCGTTCCAAATTTTTTGACGTCCTGAAAGGTTTGCATATCAGGTAATTTTATTTTGCGGTATCACAGTTTTGTACCGCATTGGTGGCAAAAAACGGCGCCGGTGTGGTGTTCCTGTTGCCCGCAATGTCCACATTCCGAAAACTCTACTTCTTTCAGCCGCATAACCCGCCCGCTGATTTCTGCCGTCACGATACCTGTCGGCACCGCGATCACGCCGTAGCCCAGTATCATCACCAGTGTTGCCAGAAACTTGCCCGGCACCGTTATTGGCGTAATATCGCCATAGCCAACAGTCGTCAAGGTAGCAATTGCCCAGTAAATACCAGCCGGAATACTCGAAAATGCACTGTTTGAACTGCCTTCCACCATGTACATCATCGTACCGATCAGCATGGACATGAGCACCACAAAGGAAACAAAAACATAAATCTTGGTTCGGCTGGCCCGAAGTGCGCTGACCACAACGGCGCCTTCGTTTACAAAATGCCCCATCTTGAATATCCGGAATATCCGCAACAGGCGGAGGACGCGGATCATGAGCAGGTGCTGTGCGCCCAGGAAGAAAAAACTCAGGTAGGTAGGCAGAATGGCCAGCAGGTCGACCAGTCCAAAAAAGGAGCGGGCGTATGTCAGCGGTTTTCTGGCGCTGTACAGCCTGAGGACGTATTCCACAGTAAACAGCAACGTAAATATCCATTCCAGCACAAAAAACGTCCACCAGTTTGCGCGGTGAAATGCGGAAACCGATTCCAGCATTACCGTCACCGAACTGGCCACAATCAGCCAGGTAAGCACCAGGTCGAAGCGACGGCCTTCGGGGGTTTTATTCTGAAAGATTATTCGGCGCAGCCATTCCCGCTGTTCGATACTGATGTAGTGGTCGAGTCGGGCACGGCCCCGTCTGCCAAGCCTGATGACAAGTCTTTTGAGGGCAGCAGATAGCAGAAAAACATCTTTCTTCAGATACGACGACAGGCGACAGGCTTTTTCCCAAAGCCAGGCAGCCGATTTTGAAACGGAACGGATTATCATAGGGGATGGGTTTGGTACATTCGGGGAGCGCCCGCAATTGTTTCCATGCCAAAAGCAAAACCTCCCCTCGCAACAAAATAGGAAGAATTTTTCAAATAAAGGCACGAAAAGGCACAAAACCGACCTTTAGCGTGGTAAAAAATGCAGTTATGGGACTTCTGGCGACCTGTCGCCCCATGTCGGTCATTTAGAGGACAGGCTACACGTTATCGCGCTTTCCCGATCACCTGCTCCACCCGTTTTCGTTTCGACGCTTTTTCCAGATCGTCGAGCCGTTCGGTCAGTACAGCGGCGTTTTTTTCACCGATCTCGTACAGCACCTTGATACAATCGCTTTGTATCGCTTTGTCCTTGTTGGAAAGCCCTGATACCAGCTCCGCAACAGCGCCCGGATCGGCAGATGCCGCGATGGCGCGGGCGAGTTCCTCGTTGGGCGCCTCGTCGCGACGACCAAGTGCGGAAGCGAGTTTATCGAGCACCCCCATGTTCAGAAAGAGGAAGATTCGCCCACTTGCAAGAACTGTTTTTCATACAACTCGCGATACTTACCGTCTTCGATAGCCAGCAGTTCTTCGGGAGAGCCGATTTCCATGACTTTCCCTTTTTCCAGCACCATCACATTGGTGGCATGGCGAATGGTCGACAGGCGGTGGGCGATAATGATGCTCGTGCGCCGCGCGATAAGCGTTTCGATAGCATGCTGTATGACCGATTCCGATTCAGGGTCGATGGAGGAGGTGGCCTCGTCGAGGATCAGGATATCGGGGTTGAATACAAGCGCCCGGACGAAAGAGATCAACTGCCGTTGCCCCATGGAGAGCGTGGCGCCGCGTTCGCGCACCTGGTAGTGGTAGCCGCCGGGCAGTTTTTCGATAAAACGGTGCGCGCCGATCATTTTTGCCGCTTCGATCACCTGTGCTTCCGTCAATGCCGAATCGCGCAGGGTGATGTTTTCCAAAACGGTTCCGGAGAACAGAAAAACGTCCTGCAATACCACCGCAATGCGCCGACGCAAGGCAAACACGTCGTAATCGCGCTGATCGATATCGTCGATGCGGATCTGTCCCCGCTGTATTTCATAAAAACGGCTGAGCAGGCTGATGATGGTCGTTTTGCCGCTTCCCGTACTGCCCACAATGGCCAGCGTCTCGCCGGGCTTAATATCGAAAGAGACGCCGCGCAGCACCGGCACCTCGTCCGTTTCACCGTGGTAGGAGAAATACACGTTGTCGAACTCCACCTTGCCTTTCAGCCGTTCGGGGGCCAGGGTGCCGGTATTTTGCACCTTTTCGGTGTGTTCCAGCAGTTTGAATACCCGTTCGGCGGCGATCAGGCCCATTTGAAGGGTGTTGAACTTGTCGGCCAGCATCCGGATTGGCCGGTACAGCATGGAAATATACAAAGGAAACGCCACCAGCGTACCCACCGTCACCTCGCCCGACAGCACGCCGCGAGCGCCATACCAGACCATCAGGCCCAGCGACAGGGCGGAAATAATATCGACGACCGGAAAAAAAACGGCGTAGGCATTGATGGCCCTCAGGTTGGCGCCGGTATAGTCGCGATTGATCTGGCGGAATTTTTCCGCCTCGCGTGCTTCTGCGTTAAAAATCTGCACGATTCGCATGCCCGTGATGCGCTCCTGCAGGAAAGTATTCATTGCAGCGATATGGTTGCGCACCTTTTCGTAACTCTTGCGTACACTTTCCTTGAATTTGTAACTCCCCCAGATAAGCAGGGGAAAAACGACCAGCACCACCATAGTCAGTTTCCACGAAGTGACAAACATGATGACAAGCACGGCGGTCAGCGTCATCAGGTCGGCCAGAATGGTAATGCTGCCTTCCGAAAAAACGGTGTTAATCGCCTCGATATCGTTGATGGTCCGGGTAGTACTTTGTCCGATGGGCGTTTTATCAAAATAATTAAGGTGGAGTCCGGTAACATGATTGAAGACCCGCACGCGCAGGTCGCGTATGGTCGCCTGCCCCAGCCAGTCGGAGTAGTAGAGGAAAAAGTAGCGCAGGGTAACCTCCAAAATCAAAGCGCCCAAAATAATGGAAGCCAGTACGGTCATGCCGTGTACGTCGCCCTTGAAAATATAGTTGTCAACCATGATCTGGAGCAACTTGGGACGGAGGATGGCCAGCGGCGCGAGTACGACTGTCAGGGCGGCGGTGAAAATAAAGACGCGCTTGTATGGCCTGACCATCGCCATAACCCGGCGAAAAAGCGAGAAGTTGAATTTTTGCGTATCAGACATGGGACGGTAGACGGTGGACGGTGGACGGTAGACGGTGGACGGTGGACGGTGGACAGAAGCCTCAAACCATTTTAGTGGGGTAAAGTTCGGGAAAAGCCGGTTGCCGAGGTTTTTTTGTCGTTAAAATTGATCATATTGTAGGAATTAGTGGAAGGCATGGGCGTGACACAGTAGTTTTCGGGTCGAAAAACAATCATTCATTCATTAAAACGAAAATCATGGAAATGTCTGATAACACAGGCTCCCCTACTGCAAACCCTATCTGGAATACCGTGCTGACCTATGGCGGCTACTGCGCCGGCGCATTCGTAGCGTTTTCACTGCTGGTCTACCTGACGGGGTTTAATTTGATGAACCTCAGCGGACTTGCCGTATTGTACGGCACTACGCTTGTCATCGGTTTCATCTTTGCAACCATGGCCATCCGCCATCAGCGCGACCGGATCGACGACGGCTACATCAGCTACGGTCGCGCGCTGCTGGTCGGCCTGCTGGTCGTTATGGCCGGGGTGATCGTTTCGGGGTTCTGGAATTATATTCTGGTCAATTTTGTCGACCCGAACTATGTGGTCAATTTGAAAGAACAGTTTGTAGAGGCCTGGGGTGACAAAATGCCGGCAGAACAACTGGAAGAAGCCCTGGCCGGCTTCGACAAGACCGGCGACTTTTTGCTTAACCTGAAGAACGGGGTGATCGGCGGACTCATTTTCGGTCTGATCACGGGTCTGATCACGGCGGCATTCCTGAAAAAACAGCCTGAAATACCCAATCTCTGATTTTTTGCCGGGTATGTGTGCTTTGCCGTACTTTTGTCCGGCTGAACATGGGTTATCCCGGGTGCTGTGGATGTCCTCATCACCGTTTTTGCCGCTCATTTTCGCAGAACCGGATTCCACAAAGACTTGCGGCCATATTTGCTGCAAATGCCCGCGATAACCCATGTTGTTTGTTGCACTCTGATACAAGATGAAAAACCCAGGCGTCCGGTACGGCATTTTAGGAGGTGTCGTTGTCGTGTTTTATTTTCTGATCCTGTACTTCGCAAAAAAAGAACTCTTGCTGAGCCCCTTGCTGCAATGGGCCAGTATGGCCGCCTATATCCTGTTCATGTACCGTGCGGCGATGGAAGACTGCGCTGAAAACGGTGTTGCACGCGATTTCCGGGTAATACTGCGCACACCCTTTGTGGCTTTCCTGTTGATCAACCTGCTTTACTGGTTGTTCTATTATTCCCTGCACCTCGCTGATCCGGCGCTGCTGCAGATGGAAACGCTGGCACAGATACAATACATGAAAAAAGAACTGGAGGCCGGTACCGGCGACCCGCAGCAGGCCAATCAACTGCGGGAACAGATCCAGTACCTCGAAAACTCGGGTATGTCGCTGCCGGCCGGCCATGTATTTCTGCGCATGGGTTTCGGTGCATTGGGCGGTTTTGCGCTTTCGGCGGGCATAGCAGCCATCATGCGTTCCAAATAAGATATCAACTGCCGCTCCCCACTGCTTATGGATGAAAATATACCTGAACAAAGCCCGGATTACAGGATTTCGGCCCCTGAATGGCTGGGACGCATGAGTTTGTCCCGCCTCATCCGCTGGGCTATTTTGCTTCTGGCACTTGTCTGGGTCTGGCGCAACTGGTGGGATGATATTCCGTTGCGGGAATTAACGGCGCGTTATACCTACCCGGATTCGCGCTTTTTGTACGTCGACAATATGGATGTGCATTGCCGCATCAGCGGAAAGGGCACGCCCGTTCTGTTGCTGCACGACGCCCAAAGTTCGCTGCAAACCTGGGATGGCTGGACCCGGGAACTATCAAAACGATACCAGGTCATCAGTGTCGATCTTCCGGGATTCGGACTGACGGGTCCTCACCCGAGGGGCAGTTACAGCGCTTTTATGTACGCGAGTTTTCTCGACAGCCTGGTAGCCAAACTGGAACTGAAAAAATTCCACCTCGCCGGCAACGGGCTCGGCGCCCAGATTGCCTGGTTCTATGCCGCCGACCATCCCGAGCGGCTCGACCGGCTCGTCTTGCTGGATGCGCCGGGTTTCGAGCCCAAAAATACACCCTGGATTATCTGGATGGCCCGGACACCTGTGCTCAACGAAGTCATGCTGAAGATCACCCCCCGGTCGTTTATACAGCTGATGCTGGAGGATGTATATGCCGACGATGCCATGATCCATGACTCCCTGGTACAGCAGCATTTTGATCTGTTGTTGCGCCCCGGCAACCGCAAGGCATTCATCGACCGGGCTTCGGTGAGTGAGAACCGCCCGCCGGTCGACATCATTGGACGGATCAGCACGCCTACCCTCATACTCTGGGGCGCTGAAGACACCCGTATCTCACCCGAATTTGCCTATGAATTCCACCGGCGTATTCGTGGCTCGCTACTCCGGATATACCAGAATACGGGGCACTGGCCGCAGGAAGAAGATCCCGTACGCACCTTGAAGGATGTACAGGAGTTTCTGGAAGGTAAGTTTTAAAACGGTAGACGGTGGACGGTAGACGGTGGACGGTGGACGGTGGACGGTGGGTTTAGGGAAGGGAATTTCAGGATAAGGCAGGGTTGGGTTGGGTTGGGTTGTTTAAAAGAGCCATTCGGCAGCCTTGGGGAATTCCTCCCCCCAGCGCGCTTCATTGTGCCGGCCGTTCTGGTCGGTTTCGAGGCGGACCTGGGATTTGCCGTGGCTGCTTTTTTCTACCGATTCCTTAAACCGTTTCAGGTTGGGCAGCATACCGGCGCCTTCCCTGTTGCCGCCGTACAGGTATATCTTCGTTAGGGAGTCGAAAGCCGCAAAGTGCATCGGCTCGCTGTATATCATGGGCGATGCCCACAGCGAAGGAGAAAAGATCATGAATTTGGAATAGACTTCCGGAAACATAAGTCCGGCATAAACACTGATCAGTCCGCCCATGCTGCTGCCGCCGATGCCCGTATTGGCGCGATCGGGCAGGGTGCGGAAATTCTTATCAATGTGCGGCTTGAGCGTTTCCGCCAAAAAACGCGCGTATTCCTGCCCGAGCCCTTCACCCCAGCGCACCGAATCATAAGGGGAATATTCCTTGATCCGCTCCTTTCCACCGTGGTCGATGGCCACTAGGATAAAGTCGCCTTTGCCCTTCTGGGCGAGTGCCGCGAGTTTTTTGTCGACGCCCCAGGTTCCGAAAGGTGCGCCGTCTTCAAACAAGTTCTGCCCGTCCTGCAGGTAAAGGACCGGGTAGTGCCGGTCGGTTTGGTGGTAATTCCAGGGCAGCAGTACCGCAATGCGGCGGCGGCGGCGCAACTGTGGCAGGTTGAATCGCTTGGCAACGATCTGGATATCGGGGTAAAAGCGGGGGTCGTAGCCGCTGCCGTGCTGTTTCCATTTTGGCACCACGTCGGCGACCTTGCCGCGCGGAACCTCCATGCGCCGGTTCACGGGCGGGTGGCCGTCCTGACCGAGTTCTTCGGCTTCCCAGCCGCCTTTAACGTATTTATATTCGAAAGGCTCATCGGAAAGCGGGACATCGCTGAAGACAAACTGATAGTGTCCGTCCTTGATTTTCAGCATTTTAAAACGCTCGTCCTGGGTCGTCCAGCTGTTGAACGAACCCGTAAGAAACACGGGCCGGGGGTCGTCGTTCGGTGTAAACAGATCGAGGGTGAGCATATTCCGGGAATGGTGTCCGGCCGCTTTAGGCGCGGCAGACGCGGAGGCAAACATCAGCAAAAGTTTGATTTGATAAAATAGTAAAGCTGGATTTTTCGGCCCGGGACGCAAATCATAACAAACGCCTGTGGCGCTGGTTTAAAAAGTCAAGGCGAGCGAATGGATTAAACCGGGACAACCAACAGTACAAAAATCATTCCCGAAACTTGTCGAGCAGGTGCGCCAGGTCCATGGCCTCGGATTCGGTGAGACTACTGCCCGGGTTGCCCTGGCCGTTGACAAAGCCGGCCTGTTCAATATCCATGAGGGTCTTTTTGCCTGATTCAGAGATTGTTACGATAACCATTCGCCGGTCCTGGGTGTGCGGCACGCGCTCGACAAACCCGGCTAGGCGGAGTTTTTCCACCAGACGGCTGACATTGCTGCTGCGGTCGAGCATCCGGCTCTTGATGTCCAGTACAGAAAGGCCCTTCGGCGCGCTGCCGTTAAGAATACGCAGGATATTGTACTGCGGGCCGGTCAGTCCGTACGGGCGCAGGTGGCGGGTGAGGAAACAATCGAGCCAACTGGCGGTAAAAAGTATGTTCAATACAGCACGTTGCCGGGGCGGCAACGGCTTGGAACTTTTCAATTCGGCTTCTAATTTCATGACGCAAACTTAAATGTTTTGACATTAAAACAAAGGATTAATGTTACGGTTCAAAAGTTCGCGCATGATTTAGGGTGTGAGGTGATTTAAACTTTGGGGGTTGGATTCATGAAAATTCCATGTTACAGCGTCTCAATATTGCAATTTTTCACACAGATTTTACGCAGAAACTATTCGCAGATTTTGCACAGAATGCTTCTGCGTAGAATCTGTGTTAGAATATTTCTGTGTGAAATCTGTGCGAAAAACCAGCCACCATCAGGGCAATAAGTTTAAACCACTTCATACTCTGAGTTATTATTCTTCATCCAGAAGGATGCCAACATAGCATCAATAGAATGCACCTAACGGCCGGTTCCCGGATAAATGCCTTGTTTGCGCAGACAATTATTCTGCTACCTGAATTAGAGGTAGAAAGTGTTTTATTACCGATTCTGTACGGAGACAGCAACAAGGAAGATTTGGGTAGTTCTTTTGCCATGTGTATTGATCAGATGGCTTGAAGCCATCCGATCAATATCGTTTCCAGTCCTCCCGTCCATTTCCGCACAACCCCGTCCGAATCCGTACATCCTCACCACCACCCCGCATTGGTAAAGCCTTGAAAATCAACAGACAAGTATTTCGGCACAGGTTATGGAATACAGACACTATATCAAAGGTCATCCACCGCCCATGCTGCAAAACTACCTTCGCATCGCTTTTCGCAACCTCTGGAAAAACAAGGGTATCGCCGCCATTAATATCGCCGGACTGTCAGTCGGGCTGGCCTGCTTTGCCCTGCTGTTGCTGCACGTCAACGACGAATTTTCATTCGATCGCTTTCATGTCAATAAAGACAACATTTTCAGGGTACTCCGGCACGCCCAGGCCATGAACGGCGATCCCGCCCAAAGCGACGCCTACATGCCCATGCCCCTGGGGCCTGCGATGAAAACGGACCTTCCCGAGGTGCGCAACTTCGTGCGGTTTTGCGACTGGGGCGAACAGTTCGTGCGCTCCCCGCGCCAACTCACCAAAGCGCCCGTCCTGTACGCCGACCCGCAGATTTTCGACGTGTTTTCATTCCCCCTCCGCTATGGCGATCCCCGTACTGCCCTCCGGGAGATCAACAGCGTGGTGTTGACGGAGGAGTCGGCGCAGCTGTTCTTCGGAGAGGAAAACCCCACCGGTAAAACGCTGGAAATCAAGGTAGAAGACAATTTTGAACCATTTATTGTAACCGCAGTGGCGGAGAACCTGCCGCCCAACTCGAGCATCCGGTTCGGCATACTCACAAGTTTTGCCAAACACGCCGCCTCCAAATGGGGCAAACGCAACACGGACTCCTGGAACCGTTCGAGTTATGCCACCTATGTCCAATTGCAACCCGGGTCGGGCCTGCATGCCGACTCGGCCCGGTTGCAGCAGTTCCGCGACAAATACTACCCCGATCTTGCTGAAAAACTGCGCAGCAAAGGACAATGGAGCGGCCCCGGCGCACCCGTTTCGTTTCGCCTGCAACCGCTTGCGGCCATACACACCGAACCGGAGGTATTCGGTGGCAGGGAAGAAGCGATCAATCCCAAATACGGCTGGATTCTGCTTGGTCTGGGCGGACTGGTCTTGCTGATCGCGTGCATCAATTTCACGACGCTGGCCATCGGCCGTTCGGCCGGGCGCGCACGCGAGATCGGGGTGCGCAAGGTTATCGGCGCTTACCGGCGGCAATTGGTGGGTCAGTTCCTGGCAGAATCGCTGTTGCTGAGCATGATTTCGATGCTGCTGGCCATCGGGCTGGTATTTGCTTTTTTACCCGCCTTCAACGAACTGACGGACAAAAAACTGCGCTTTGACCTGGGGCTTTACCCCGAACTGGGCTGGATGCTGGCGGGTATGACGCTGCTCACCGGTGTACTGGCAGGCAGTTATCCGGCGCTGGTATTGTCCGGCTTCCGGCCTATAGAGGCCCTGAAAAGCAAATTCCGTGTGTCGGGCTCCAATATATTCACCAAAGGACTGGTCACCTTCCAGTTTGTGCTGTCGGTGGGGCTCATCGCCTGCACGCTGGTCATGGTGCGCCAACTGGATTTTCTGCGGACCAAAAACCCCGGCTTTAACAAGGAGAATGTCCTGGTTGTAAATGCGGAAGACAGCGACACCGGGCGGATATACCCGCTGTTCAAATCTGCCCTTGCCGGTCGGCCGGATATTGCCGGCATTGCCTCCTCCGAGTTAAGTCTGGGCGCCAACAGCGGCTGGAGCCGCAGCGGCTTCGATTATAAAGGCGAAGCCAAGGACGTATTCGAGTATTTTATCGATCCCGATTACATGCAGGTACTGGGGATACCACTCCTGCAGGGGCGCAATTTCGACCTGTCGCTGAGTTCCGATACCGTAAGTGCGGTGATTGTCAATGAAACAATGGTGCGCGATTTCGGCTGGACGCCGGACAATGCCGTCGGGCAACAACTGACCGGCTACCATGACGGCAAGGGCAATGATCCCGTGGTAATCGGCGTGGTACGCGACTTCAACTACCTGTCGCTGCACGACGAGGTGAAACCGATGATGTTCCACATGTTCAACGGTTATGCGCCCCACCAGTTCTTTGTGCGCCTGCGACCGGGCAACACGGCGGAGACCGTAGCGACCGTCAAGGCTGCCTGGGAGAACCTGGCGCCGGAACTGCCTTTCCAATACAAATTCCTCGACGACAACCTCGCGCGCTTTTACGAAACCGAAGCGCGCTGGAGCAGTATTGTGGGATACGCCGGAATGCTGGCTGTCGCACTGGCATGCCTCGGCCTGTTCGGCCTCGTCGCACTGGCAGCCGTCAACCGAACCAAAGAGATCGGCATCCGGAAAGTGCTGGGCGCCTCGGTGGGCAATATCACCACGCTGCTGAGTCGCGACTTCCTGAAACTGATCCTGCTGGCCATCCTGATCGCTACACCGCTGGCCTGGTATGCCATGACGGAATGGCTCGCCGATTTCGCCTACCGCATCGATTTGCAGTGGTGGGTATTTGCTGCTGCCGGGGCTATTGCGATAGCCGTAGCGCTGTTCACGGTAGGGCTCCAGGGGATAAAGGCAGCGCTGGCCGATCCCGTGAAGTCGCTGCGCAGCGAATGACAGGACGGTATCAAAGGTTTTGTTTGACCGGAATGGAAGGATTGGGGGTTGAGCAATCGGTTCGTTAGTACCAAAAGGACATATCACTAGCCGTAGTACGCTTTGGTCATTCCAATGAAATTTGAGAAACGAGCCTGCCGAGTGGTGGCACATGTGAAATAGCCGCCTGTTTTCCGCGGAAAACAGGCGGCTATTTCACATGT
>CALMBD010000088.1 GCA_937861115.1 uncultured Bacteroidota bacterium
CGCAGAACGCGCTTTTTTTCAGCATTAAAAATGCCTGGTACCCGCTCCTCGAACTGGAAGAACTGGTCCGGATACAACAGGAGAATCTGCGGGTGCTGGAGACGGACAAGGAACTGGCCACGATCAAATTTCAGCATGGTCAGGCGCCTATGGTGGATGCCATACGGGCCGATATCATGATCGATGAGGTGAAAACCGGGGTAGCCCTGCTTGAACAAAAACGCAAGCCGCTGGAAATTGCCTTCAACCGCCTGCTCAACCGCGCCGACAGCCTGCCCGTTGCCATTTCAGGCAGCCTGACAGAAATGCAATCCAATATTTCTGCCCGCCCCGACAGCCTGCTGTCGGGCAATCCAGCCCTCGCGGTTTTTGATAAACAGATCCAGGCGGCGGTCGCCGAAGAGCAAGCCGCCGGTTTTCAGCGGAAACCGATGATCGGTATAGGCCTGCAATACATGCCCCTCACAAAACGAAAGGATGGCGACCTTCAACTTCCACCCAACAACGGCAGGGATATGCTGATGCCTATGGCGACGGTTACCATCCCCATCTGGCGGAAAAAATACGATGCTGCCGTGGCCGAACGCCGCCTCATGCAGCATATGTACGCCGATATGAAGCAGGATATGGAAAATGAACTCGCCTCCATGTACGCCATGACCCGGTACGACGTGGAAAAAGCCACACAAATGGTCGAATTGCTGGATAAACAAATGGTCAAAACCCAGCAGGCGATCGACCTGATGATGGCAGCCTACAGCAATGCCGGACAGGATTTTGAAGAAATCCTGCGCTTCCAGCAGCAACTGTTCCGCTACCGAATGGAAAAAGTATCGGCACAGACCGAATACCAACAGGCACTGGCAAAACTCGACTATCTGACCGGGTCGGTGTCGAGGTGACATCTCATCACTACTAAAACTTCAACCATGCAAAAGATAAAAGTCAATCGCTCCATAATCCTTACCGCCGTCATTATGCTGGCTGCAGGATTGCTTATCGGCCGGCTGTTCATGCCGGCTCACCCGGCCGGCGCCACGCATGAAGGGCATGAAACGGAAACAGCCGATTCAAGCAGGGCTACGGTATGGACCTGCTCCATGCACCCCCAAATCCGCCAGTCGGAACCCGGCAAGTGTCCCATTTGCGGCATGGACCTGATTCCGCTGGACGATAACACATCGGCTGAAGATCCGGCAGAGATACGGATGTCGCCCACGGCCATGCAACTGGCCAATGTACAGACGGCAGTTGTGGGTTTCGGCATACCCACCCGGGAATTGCTGCTGAACGGAAAGGTGCAGCCCGATGAGCGGCTGATCTTTTCCCAGGTAACCCACCTCAACGGCAGAATAGAACAACTTGCCGTCAACTTTACGGGTGAACCGGTGCGCAGGGGACAAGTCCTGGCGAGCATTTATGCGCCCGAACTGGTGACGGCGCAGGAGGAACTCTTTTCCGCTCAAAAAATAAAGGATATGCAGCCCGCGCTATTACCTGCCGCCCGGGAAAAACTCAAAAACTGGAAACTCACCGACAAGCAGATCGACGATATCCTCGCCGCCGGGAAACCGAGGGAGCGCTTTCCTGTTCTCGCCGACGTGAGCGGTATTGTCATGGCCAAAAAAGTAAACCTCGGCGATTATGTCATGCGCGGCATGCCCCTGTACGATATTGTAGACCTGTCGAAAGTATGGGTGTTGTTCGACGTGTACGAAAACGATATGCCCTGGGCGAAGGTCGGAAGCACGGTGTCGTTTACCATACAGGCGCTGCCCGGAGAAACCTTTACCGGAAAAATCGCATTTATTGATCCGGTTATCAACCCGGCCACCCGGGTAGCGACGGCACGGGTGGAGATTTCCAATCCCGGTGGAAAACTAAAACCGGAAATGTTTGCCAGCGGGGTGATCAAAACCCGGTTGAATGCCCAAAAAGAGAGCCTGATGGCGCCCAAATCGGCTGTCATGTGGACGGGCGAGCGTTCGGTGGTCTATGTAAAAAAGGCAACGGATAAAGGCGTCGTGTTCCGCATGCAGGAGGTGGTTCTGGGGGCTCTGGTCGGTGATCATTACGTGATAAAAAGCGGACTCGAACCCGGAACCGAGATCGCGGTTAATGGCACGTTTTCCATTGATGCAGCAGCCCAGTTGGCAGGCAAGCCCAGCATGATGGACCCGGAAGGCGGCGCTCCCTCGACCGGCGGCCACCACGGCGGCCACGCCGCGCCGCCTGCCCCCGCAGCGGCGCCCGCTCCGGACAAGCAGGCCAGGGCTGCCGTACGGAAGTTGCTCGACCGCTATTTTACGCTGAAAGACGCCCTCGTGAAAGACGATCTTTCAGTTGCCCGGAAGCAGGCGTCCGAATTGAAAAAAGCATTTGACGGGACGAGCATGAGCCTGTTCAACGGCAAAGCGCACGAGCACTGGATGAGCCACAGCCGCGCCGCCGTAGAAGCCCTGGTCAAACTGGCGGCATCAAATGATATCGATACGGCGCGGAGTTATTTCAAACCCCTTTCCACTCAAATGGTCGCGCTGGCCGAAGTGTTCGGCCCGTTCGAAGTAACCGTGTACGTGCAAAACTGCCCGATGGCAGACAACAACAACGGGGCGGACTGGCTGAGTCTGGAAGAAAAGAT
Source organism: uncultured Bacteroidota bacterium (assembly GCA_937861115.1). Taxonomy (GTDB): domain Bacteria; phylum Bacteroidota; class Bacteroidia; order Chitinophagales; family Saprospiraceae; genus M3007. The sequence continues at coordinate 2,642 of CALMBD010000088.1, forward strand.
TCTGAACCCCTATTTCGGGGATAAAATGCTGAAATGCGGGTCGGTCACCGAAACGATACGTTGAGGAAAAATAATATTTGCGAATTACGTAGTCAACTACGTAGTTTTGCAGATATGAAAAACAACAACAACATTATCGATGCAGCGGGTTATCTCGCTATCTCCACCCGCCTTCAGCGGCTCGCCGACAGCCTGCGCAAGGATGGCATGCTGATTTACAGCGATTTCGGAATTGAATTCGAGCCGAAGTTTTGGCCGATGCTGTATGCGCTTTCCCGGAAATCGCCGATGGGCATTATCGATCTGGCCAACGAGATCGGCTATGCGCACCCTTCGGTGATCGCCCTGGTGCGTGAAATGGAGCGGAACAAGTGGATTCGCTCGGTGAAAGACAAAACCGATTCCCGCAGGCGACTGCTCAGCCTCTCTCCGCTTGCACAGGAACTCATCGTGAAAATGGAGCCGGCCTGGGACGTCATCAAAGCCGCGCTGGAAGAGATCTGCGAAGGCGAAACACCCCTGCTCCGGGCGATCGGCGAGGTGGAGGACCGCCTCTCCCGGGAAAGTTTTTCCGATACGGCCCGGCGTATCGCCCGCAGCCGGGCCGATCATGCCGTGCGTATCATCGACTACGAGCCCCGCTACCAGAAGGACTGGGAAAACCTGAATCTGGCCTGGATTGCGCAGGACTTCGAGGTCGAAGAAATTGACCGCGAAACCCTGGGCAAACCCGAAAAGTATTTTCTCAATGGCGGGGCTATCCTGCTGGCCGAAAAAGACGGTGCGATCATCGGCACGGTTGGCTTGCAGCCATTTGGTAACGGCGCATTTGAACTGGCCAAAATGACCGTGGCGGCAGGGGCCCGCGGACTAAAGATCGGCGAAAAACTATGCTGGGCGGCCATGGAACGGGCGCGCCAGTTGGGCGCAAAACGGGTTTTCCTCTATTCCAATACCAAGGCCTATCAGGCACTCAACCTGTATTTTAAACTGGGGTTTCGCGTGGTCGGGCTGGACAGCCAGGAGTTCAAACGGGCCAATATCCAGATGGAGATTTTATTCTGAGATGCTCAAAAATCCATCTTCAACCGCAAATTCAACCTTCTGCCCGTCAGGTAGTTCGGAATGGCATACTGCACATTGGTGATCGCCTTGATCCAGGTATTCGACGCTTCGTTGGCTACTTTGAGCAGGTTGAACACTTCGAAACTCGCCCAGGTGTTGCGGGTAAAGCGAAGCAGGTGGTGTGGCCGCCGGTTGCGCCATTCCTGTTTCCAGAGCTGGAAGCCAAAGCCGATATCCACGCGGTGGTACGGAGCAAAACGATAGGGATTGCGGAACACGATGTTGTTGTCCGGTATTCCAAAAGGCAGGCTGGTTCCCACCGTGAAATTGAGGTGCATCCGGATGTTTTTGTTTTTCTTCAGGTAATCCTGAAAGAAAGTCGACAGGGTGACGATCCGGTCGGTGGGTCGCGGCACATCCTTTACAGGCCGCCCTTCGCGGTCGCCCAGTTTGCGGATCTGGTGTTGCACGCCGTCGATCGACTCCCGGGTGCGGAGCAGCGAAAGGTTGATCCAGCTCTCGGCGCCGGGCACGAATTCACCGTTCAGGCGGATGTCGATTCCGGTAGCATAGCCCCTTGAGTCGTTGAGGCCCGAATAACGGATGCGCACATTGTCGAGGTCGTACGACACCAGGTCCCACATCTTTTTGTAATAGGCCTCCGCAATGAGGCGCATTTTGACAGGGCGGTGTTTGCCCCACAGAAAATCGTAGGTAAAACCGGCCACCACATGCGCTGATTTCTGTGCGCTCAGGTTTTCGTTTACGGAGCCGTCGGGGCCGCGCATCTCGCGGTAAAATGCAGGCTGGTAATACAAGCCGCCCGCCACCCGGTACGATACATCCTTTTTGGTGTTCAGGGGTTTGAACAACAACTGTACACGCGGCGTCACGAACCAGTCCTTGTTCAGGGTCCAGTATTGCCCTCGCACCCCGCCGATGATCTGGAATTCGCGCACACCCTCTTTCCGCCAGGTCCAGGTATCCTGAAAAAAGGCGCTGAAGCGGTCGCTCTGGAGTGTGTTGCGGGTTTTCAGTACACGGCGGACGAAGAGGAAATTGCTGTCGTAGGGCAGGGAATAGAGCGCCGAATCGAGGCGCTCCCATTCGTTGATCTTGTCGCTGATCTGCTCGTTTTGCCATTTGGCCGACCACTGCAGGAAGTGGCTGCGCATCAGCCCCGCATCGCTGCGGTCGTGCTGGAGTTCCACACCGCCCTTGTATTCCAGGTTGCGCACATCGGCTGTGAGGTAGTTGCGGATCCAGGTTTGCTGGGTCCCTGTGCCCAGAATATTGGTGATCTCGCCAAACTCGTCGGAACCGAGATTTTCTTCCAGTTCGCCGAGAATATAGTAGCCCAGGATGTCGAAACGCTCGTTTTCCTGGCTGCGCCACACCGAGGCCAGTATCTTGTGATACAACGGGTTGTGCTCACGGTCGGGCAAAAAAGTCAGCGATACGCCGCCCATGCCCTGGGTGAAATCGTCGACCTCCTGTCCTTCAAATGCCGTGCGCAGTTGCAGGGCGTAATCCACCAGTCCGAAGGCGCGGACGAGGCTTTCCGGCACAAAGCGGTAGCGCGACCGGTTGTAATTTCCGATGACGCCCAGTTGCCAGTCGCGGCTCAGGTCGTAGGTCAGGTAGGTCTGGATGTCTGTAAAGTCAGGCACATATTCGCCCGTCACGTCGAGGCTGCCCAGCAGCAGGCGGGTCGTTTTGTAGCGCGCGCCGGCGAGGTACCGGAAAGCCCGGTAGCTGTCTTTTTTTGATTTTACACTGCCTTCGAGGTGGGCCGATGCGCCGAGAAAACTGGCGCTGGCGCTGGCCCTGAGGCTGTCGGGGCGCTTGTACTTGACGTCGAGCACCGAGGAGAGTTTGTCGCCGTATTTCGACTGGAAACCACCGCTGCTGAACGACAGGTCGCGCACCAGGTCTATGTTCGGGAACGTCAGGCCTTCCTGTTGGCCGGCGCGGATGAGTTGGGGGCGGTAAATCTCGAAGTCGTTGACGTACACCAGGTTTTCGTCGTAATTGCCGCCGCGCACCTGGTACTGGGAACTCAGTTCGCCGCCTGTTCCGGAATTCGTGCCCAAGGCAATATGCGGCAACACACTCTCCAGGTTGCCCGTGGTACTGGGCAGGAGTTTGAGCGTTTCGATGTTTTTTTCCCGGATCATGCCGGCATCGTCGAGCCGCCGTTCCCGGATCACCACTTCGAGGTTCGATTCGGTGGGGGCGATGGACACATCGAGCGCGAACCGTGCACCGGGGGGCAGGGGCAGTACGTCGGCATTGCTCTCTTTATAGGCCACCCGGCGAAAGCCGAGCGTAATGCGTTCGTTGGCAGGTACCTGTATGGCGTAGTTGCCGCGCTCGTCGGTGGTGACGGCACTTTTACCGCCTTTTACAAAAACGGTGACCAGTTCAACCGGCTGTTCGTTGGAGGCATCGGTGATGCGGCCAAATATGGTGGCGGTTTCCTGGGAAAAGAGCGCGCCGGAAGCAAAGCAGCAGCACAGGAGCAGGATAATTTTTCGTGCGGGCATGAGGAAAATGGACAGAATTAAAGAAAATGCAATTTTTGTTTAATAAAACCTGGCCGGATATTAAACAAACGCCGACTTGACGGCGTTTTGCCGTATATTTTTTGTTTGTTTATAGTTCACGGGGCGCTCGCGCAATGCGGGACGCCCTATTTTTTTACAAAGGTCGGTTCCGGGGCGAAGGTAGCACCTCTGCGACCACGAAAATACTTCCGGTCACCACAATAAGGTCGTCTGGCCTCGCAACGCGCTTTGCGGCACGCAGGGCATTGCGCACCGAAGTATAGGCTTTCCCCTTCAATCCCCATCCTGCTGCTTTTTCCTGTAAAATGGTTGCCTCGAGTCCGCGTGGTATGTCGGCTTTGGCAAAATAATACCGCGCACTTTGTGGAAAATACGCCAGGACCTTGTCCACCTCCTTGTCGTTCACAAAGCCTATGACGATATGGAGCCGGGGGGGAGATTGTCGGGCAATATGCTCGAATACCGTTTTTATGCCGGCTTCGTTGTGGGCGCTGTCGCAGAGTATGGTCGGGTTCCGGCCGATCACCTGCCAGCGGCCTATGAAACGCGTCAGGGTGCGGAGGTTTTTCAAGCCCGATGACAGGGCGTTGCGGTCAATTTCCGGCAGCGCGCGATGCAGCAATTCCGTTGTCTGGAGCAGGGTAACCAGGTTTCTGCCCTGAAACGGACCGGCTGCCTCCACCTCCAGGTCTTCGAGAAAAGTCTGCCGGTTTTTGGACACATGATAGGTCGTTGAAAATTCTGAGGCATGCGCTGCCTCTACCTCAAAATGCTGATCGGCAAATACGATCTCCGAACCGGTTTCGGCGGCTTTTTTCAGAAAAACGGGTGCGGATTCCGGGTGTGTTTCGCCGATGACAACCGGAACACCCGGTTTGATGATCCCCGCTTTTTCATAAGCGATCAGGGGCAGTGTGTCGCCGAGCATGTTCATGTGGTCGTAACTGATGTTGGTGATCACGCTCAGCAGCGGGGTGATGACGTTGGTGCTGTCGAGCCGGCCACCCAGGCCCACCTCTATTACGGCGATATCCACCTGCGCCCGGGCAAAGTGATCGAACGCCATGGCCACGCACAATTCAAAAAAGGAGGGCTGGATGCGTTCGATCGCCTCTCGGTTGTTCTGCACAAAAGCGATCACATCGCGGCGGCTGATGTACCGGCCGTTTACTTTTATCCGCTCCCGGAAATCCTTGTAGTGCGGACTGATATAAAGTCCTGTTTTTAGCCCTGCCGACTGACACACTGCCGCCAGCATGTGGCTTACCGAGCCCTTTCCGTTCGTGCCGCCTACATGGACACTCCTGAACTTCAGGTGCGGATTGCCGAGATGCTCACACAGCGCGAGGGTGTTGGTCAGGTCTTTTTTAAATGCCGCCGGGCCGATGCGGTGGAACATAGGCAACTGGGCGTACAGAAAATCGAGGGTTTCGCGATACGTCATGGCGGGACAAAAGTGGGTATTTTTCTATTGTCGGCTTTGGGCAAATTGCCGGGAAGTTGCACATTTGCATCACTCGCCGATGAAAGGGTTTAGATAGACCGACCCGCTTTAATCTTTGGGCATATAACAGATGAAGATTCTCCTGGTTTGCAATAGTAAAATCCCGGTTAACACCTATGATGATGCAGAGCGTGTGCTTTGGTGGCTGGGTAAAGCATTAATAAAACTGGGGCACCACGTCACCTTTCTGGTAAAAAAAGGCTCCAGGTGTCCCTTCGCTCCCGTATTGATCCTGGACGAAAAAACGCCCCTCGACGACCAGATTCCTGCCGATACCGATATCGTCCATTTTCATTGCACTCCCGGGTCGCCCGTAGCCAAACCGTACATCATTACCCAGCACGACAACCGGGCGGAAGCAGGAACACTCGATCCCAATACGGTATTTGTTTCCGCCAGGCAGGCTGCGATCCACGGTGGATCGGTGTATATTCATCCCGGTATTGATTTCGACGAATACGGCACGCCCGAATT
>CALMBD010000089.1 GCA_937861115.1 uncultured Bacteroidota bacterium
CAAATCTGCGTCATCAGTGTGCTATTAACCTGCAATCATGAAATGGCACGCTGATGACACAGATGTAGCAGAGTGACACAGATTTTATCACTTTTATCAGTGAAAATCAGCCAAATCTGCGTCATCAGTGTGCTATTAACCTGCAATCATGAAATGGCACGCTGATAACACAGATGTAGCAGAGTGACACAGATTTTATCACTTTTATCACTTTTATCAGTGAAAATCTGCTAAATCCGTGTCATCTGCGTGCCATCGACTCGCGATCAGTTGTTTACCGGCAGGAACGAATATTCCTTGCCATAGCGCAGCATTTGCTGTACAAAGTCGAGTTCCAGTTCGACTTTTACGTCGGTAATATTGCCGGCAGCGTCTTTTACCGCAACCAGTTTGGGCTGAACAAAACCGGAGTACGCCTTGGTGGGCAGTGCGGCATAGCGCGCCTTCACCTGTTTGCCGGTAGCGGCATCTGTTTTGACGCCGTAGGTTTCCACGAGTTCATGGGCGGCGTTGTAGTCGCCTTCCGATTTGATGCGCTGGATCTCCGACAGCAACTGTCCGAACAGTTCGCGCAGTTTGGCGTAGTCGCGGATGTCGTAGTACGTTTTGCCATTGCGCTCTTCCCGTACGATCACGTTATCCTTTTTACCTTTTTCAAAGGCCCAGGCGGCCACCAGTTGGCGGTTGCGCATGTGGTCTTCTTCTATATCCGCGCCGGGCGGCAGGCGGCGGAGTTGTTGCAGCAGGCCGTTGCGGATGTAATTGTCGTATTCGGCCTTGTAGGCATTGGCATCGGGCATGAGACCCCATTCCACGAGTTTGGGGTCGGGCATGAAGTAGAGCGCCACCAGATCGGCCCGGCCTTCTTCGAGGGTACTGGAATACTGACTCAGTGTGACATTCGGTTCAGCCACGCCTTTTTTGAGCTGGCCGCTGGCGTGACCGATCACCTCGTGCAGGGCAGTATGCATCTTGCCGCAGGCTTCGCCGTATTTCCTTGCATTCTCGATCTCTTCGGCGTCGTTGGCGAATTCGGCCGTAGCGAGTGCGCCGCCGGCCTTGCCGTAGGCGTTTTCGATGTTGTTGAGGCTGATGGACTTGGACCCCAGTTCGCGCACCCAGTTGGAATTGGGCAGGTTAATGCCGATGGGTGTGCTGGGGGCACAGTCGCCACCTTCCATCGCCACATTGATCACTCGGTAAGAAACGCCCTGCACTTCTTTCTTTTTATAGGCGGCGGGTATCGTACTGTTGTCTTCAAAATACTGGGCGTTTTTGCTGACGATAGCCATTTTTGCGGTGGCATCGGGGTCGTTATACTGTACACAGGCCTCCCAGTCGCCCTTGTAGCCTTTCGGGTCGTGGTACACCTCGATAAAGCCGTTGATGAAATCGATCGTGCTTTCCGTCTCTTTCACCCAGGCGATATTGTATTCGTCGAATTTGCGCAGGTCGCCCGATTTGTAGTATTCCACGAGCAGGCCGATGACTTTTTTCTGTTGATCGTTCTCGGCAAAGGGAATGGCCTTTTCGAGGTTTTCGACGATCTTGTCGATGGCTTTGCCGTACATGTTGCCTTCGCCTGCTTTCCAGACCTTTTCGGTCAGTTGGCCCGATTGGTCGCCGACAAGTTTGGAGTTGAGGCCGAACGAGGGCGGGTTGACGCCGGCTGCGGCGAGTTGTTTCTTGTAAAAATTGTCTACCTGATCTGCCGTGACGCCTTCATAAAAATTCACAGCCGATTGCTTGATCACATCGACGCCTTTGTCCTTGTTGGTGCGCTTGGCAAGAACGGCGGGGTCAAAAATAACGGGAACAAGTTTTGCGATCAGGGCGTCGGCGTTTTCGCCTGCGGCGAGGGGCAATTTGCCGGGGTCGGCGTTTTGTACCAGCGTCGTGAAGTATTCCCTGGAAAAGCCGGGCAATATTTTCAGTTCGTTGTAATGGTGGTGTATGCCGTTGCTGAACCACACGCGTTTGGCATACACCTCGAAGGCTTTCCAGTCGGCGGCGTTGCGGTCGCCCTTGTAGCTCTCGAAGATGCCTTCGAGCGTTTTGCGCACGGCGAGGTTGTATGCGCAATGCTGATCGTAAATAATATCACGCCCGGCAAGCGTGGCTTCGGAGAGATAATAGATGAAGGTCTTCTGGCGCAGGTCGAGTTTGTCCCAGCCGGGCAGTTCATAGCGCAGTATCTGAAGATCGGCAAAAGTGTCGAGCAGGACTTTGTCGGTCGGAGGAGGGGTCGTTTTGCCCGGTACGTCTGCTTTTTTTTGCTCGCATGAAACGGTCAGGAAAAGAGCGGCGCCGAACAGCAATAGTGCGGAGAAATGTGTATTTTTCATGGAATGTGTTTGCGTTATCCCGTCATTTTTTGACGAGCTCGGAAAGCTGGCGATACAGGTCCTGGATATTGGGATCGACAGGCATATTGCGCTCGCCCCAGGTGATCCGGTGGACGGCGTTGTTTTTCAGCACCCCTACAAAACTGTAGATATTACCGGGATGCTGGAAGTCTACCTCGCCGAGGCGAAGCGATTCGGCAGTTTTGAATATCTGACCGGCCAGTTTGGGTTTTGTGCCGGCAATCTCCGCCACCGAATCGCCTGTCTCGTGGGTTTGCATAAACATTTGCCCGTTTTCCAGCAGCAGATAATTCGTCTCACGACCGGTATATCCACCGCCACTGCCCCAGTAAATCCGTTTTTCGGGCAGATTTTCAGCGGCATAGCGAGGTTGCTTGCAGGCAAAAACGATAAATATTGTTGCCAGTAGTGTCAGCGCCAGGATGATTGTTTTCATGGATTTTCGATAGTTGGAATGGATGATAATCGGTTAGCGGCGACAAAAACAAAGCAAAAAGCGCCTTACACTTTCGCCAGTACCCTGGGCGCCACTGCAAGTATTTCCGCTTTGGCCTGGTCGGCGTATTTCGAAAAATTGTTCACGAACTCATTGGCAAGGTGATTGGCCATTTTATCGTAAGCGCTTTTATCTGCCCAGGTATTGCGCGGGTTGAGTATTTCAGAAGGCACACCCGGACAAGCAGTCGGGAATGCGAGACCGAACACCTCGTGGTTTTCAAATTTCACCTGATTCAGCTGGCCATTGAGCGCTGCGGTGATCATGGCACGGGTGTACGAGAGTTTGATGCGACTGCCGGTCCCGTAGGCGCCGCCGCTCCAGCCTGTATTGATGAGCCAAACCTTTGCTTTGCTTTTGCGCAGTTTTTTGCCCAGAAGGTCGGCGTATTTGGCGGGGTGCAGGGGCAGAAACGGTGCGCCGAAGCAAGCCGAGAAGGTCGACTTTGGTTCTTTTACACCTACTTCCGTACCGGCGACCCGTGCGGTATAGCCGCTGATAAAATAGTACATGGCCTGCTCGGGAGTCAGGCTTGAGATGGGCGGCAGGATGCCGTATGCGTCGCAGGTGAGGAAGAAGATATTTTTCGGATCGCCTTCGGCGCGACTGGGCGATACGGCATTGGCGATATGGTGGATCGGGTACGACACGCGGGTGTTTTCGGTGATGCTGCGGTCGGCATAATCGACGGTGCGGGTGCCCGGGATGAATTTTATGTTTTCCAGAATAGCGCCGTGGCGGATGGCCCGGAAGATATCAGGCTCTTTTTCCTCGGTAAGGTCGATGGTTTTGGCATAGCATCCGCCTTCGAAGTTGAACACTTCATTGTCGGCCCAGGCATGCTCGTCGTCGCCGATCAGCGGGCGGTTGGGGTCGGCGCTGAGGGTGGTTTTGCCGGTGCCGGAAAGACCGAAAAACAGCGCGATATCGCCGTCCTGGCCCACATTGGCGGAGCAGTGCATGGGCAGCGCGTTTTTGGCGCGGGTGGGCAACACAAAGTTGATGACGGAGAAAATGCCTTTTTTGATCTCGCCGGTGTAGCCGGTGCCGCCAATGAGCAGGCGGCGCTTTTTCACGTTGACGATAGCGAAGTTATGCTGCCGGGTGCCGTCGACGGCTGGATCGGCCTTGAAACCCGGCACACAGAGCACCGTCCAGCGCGCGTCGAAGGTTTCCAGGTCTTCGCGGTCGGGGCGCAGGAACATATTGCTGGCAAACTGATTGCTCCAGGGGTATTCGGTTACGACGCGTATGCGGAGCTGGTAATCGGGGTTTGCGCTGGCGTTGGCACGCACATCGCGCACATAGAGGTCTTTCTTTTTCAGGTAGTTGCAGCACTTGCGCCAGAGGGCGTCGAATTTGCGGCTTTCGAAGGGGATGTTGACCTTTCCCCAGTTGACTTTGTTGACAGTGTCGCTGTCTTTTACGATAAAGCGGTCTTCGGGCGAGCGGCCGGTAAATTCGCCGGTGTAGATCACCAGGGCGCCGCTGTCGGCCAGTTGGCCCGAGCCTTTGCAAATGGAATGCTCAACCAGCTCCTCGGGGCTGAGATTCCAGTATGCGGTTTTCCAGTTTTTGAGTCCAATTTCCTGAAGGCTGGCTGAGGGGTTCCTGAGTCCGATTTCTTGCATAAATTCAGTTTTAAAATCAGGTTAGGCAAAATGTATTTTGCAGGTGCCGCCGGGCAGGTGTTGACGGAGTGTCGGTGGTGGTCGCAGCGGCGGGGCAAAGATACGGCGGGGCGTTTGCTTTCCTGCAAGTACCGGACATTTTTAGATTTTTTCAGCATCGGGGGCTGTCGGAAAAGGCTTTTGAAGGAGTTTGAGGCGTACAACTCAGCGCCGTTTCCTTTTTTTCAGCCACCAGATCAGCAGACCGGCAAGACCGGCGACAGCCAGGGCATACCACCACCAGGGTTGCGGCGGATCTGTCAGATCGAGTGCGCACATATCGCCTGTGGCCATGACGCCTGCCCAGTAAAAGGGATGCGTCATGTCAAAATTTTCATCATCGGCGATGAACTCCAGTTTAGCCAGTTGCAGGGCTTCATCTTTGGTTTTATGTGCCTTGAGGTGCCGGAAAAAGGCCTCCACCAGCTTTGGCGCGGTGCTCTCGTGCAGCGGCCAGAGGCTCATAACGGTGCAGGGCACCCCCGCCGCAGCGAAGGCACGCGCGAGGCTATATACACCTTCTCCCTTGTATTGTTTGCTGAAACCGGTATTGCAGGCGCTCAGTACAGCCAGGTCGGCGTGCAGGCGCATCACCTGAATTTCAGAAGCATACAGCACATTATTGCGGATCGAGTCGCTGGTGGGAATGCCAAACAACAGGCAGGATAATTCCGGCTGTTCATTGTTGGCAAAGCCGTGCATGGCCAGGAGCAGGATACGGCACTCTGCGGCCACCTCCTTAAAGACCTGCTCCTCCGCCTTTTCTTTGTAGTAGGCCAGGCCGCCTGTCATCGCATGCACCTTGCGCAGTTCATCCTGGGTGCTTTTGATGTCGTAAACGGGATATTCAGGCAAGGGGCTAATGCCACGGGTGCTGCTGCTGCCCGAGGCAGAGTAAGAGGGCGCAAAACCACCCAACTGATAGGGGACCGGTTTATCGCGCTTGTGGCCGGCGCTGATCTCCTGCTGCCGCTGCAGGAGCGTTGCAGAATAGGCGTATCCGATGCTATAGTCGCGCAGGAGCCAGGGCAAGCCCCGCCAGTGTCCGCCTGCGGGGTGGCGCAACAGCGTTTCGAAAGGAATAAATACGAGGGCATCGTCCGGTATGATGAGCAGGCTGCTCAGGTCTTTAGCTGCAGCGGCCAATTCGGGTGCGAGCAGCAGCTGGTAGCATTCGGATGCCGTATGGAGAAAAGCCGCGCGCCGAGCCTTGTCTGTTTCGTCGAGGTTGAAGAGAAAATTCGAGTATTCGGCGACCCGGTCGCGAAAACCTTCGGGCAGATCAGCCTTTCGCCAGCTGAACATCCCTGCTGCATCGAAGTAAAAAATGTAGGCAAATTTTTCGGTCAGGAAATAATCGACCATAGCCTGTCGTGGCCGGAGCAGGGAAGGTACGCCTGCAACCGACAGAAACGCGATGTCTTCGGTGAGCCGAACATAGTCGGGGAATTTCTCGCGAAGCGTGGCTTTCAGGCGTTCCTTTTCTTGTTTGAGGTCGAACCGCTCCTTGTCGAGCTGGGCGAGTCGTTTTTTGTCGGCTTTGGCGCCTCGCCCCTTTTCCGCTGCAATTTCGTGGTCGTACCAGGCCAGTTTTACCTCGAGTTCGTGCTCCTGCCGGCGGATGGAGTCGGGCAGTTTATACTCGAGCTGTGCCTGTACGAGGCTTTCGAGCAGGAGCATGCCGCGTGCCTGTTCGCTGAGCAGGAAGGCGCGGTCGGCGTACTGCCGTTCGTGGCCCGAGCGATCGTACAGCTGCCAGGCGATATCTATGGCTTCATCGAAGCGCTTGCGGCTTTCGCCGAGGGCCAGCAGCGATGACGATTCGTAGGCGTGGGTAGCGCGGAGTTTGGCTTCCACGATGGGGATGAGTTCGTAGCAGCGGAGGGCATTTTCGGGCTGGTCGAGGGCCAGGAAAGCGCGGGCTTTACCGTGCAGGGCTTTGTAAATGACGTTTTCTGCGAATAAATCTGCAACTTCGGGGTTCCGAACAACCGGGCCATTAAAACTCGGAATAACCGTATTCAATGCATTGTGGAATATCTCCAGGGCTTCTTTTGCCTTGCTGCATTTAAGCAGCGCATTGCCGATCTCGAGTTCGATCAGGGCCTCTTCCCGCTTCATGGAAAGATGATAGTTCCTGGCAGTTTTTAAGGCTTTTTTATACCAGAGCAGTGCGTTTTCCCAGTCATTTTTGCCGGCGTAGATGATGCCGTAGTTTTCATACAAACCGCGACGAAATTCGGGCAGTTTATCCCGAATCTCTTTCGATAGATGGGCCAGTTGTACTTCCAGTTCCTTATTGGTTTTCAGGGCGCCCTCAAAGTCATTCATTCTGGCCTGGCATTCGGCCAGACTCAGTTTAGTGAAGATAAAATCTCCTGAAGGTAAGCCGGGGTAATCGATGCCTTCCAGAAATACCCGCTTGGCTTCGGCATAGTTGCCCATGGTAAGATACATGCCCCCGTGGTCCGGAAATTTGGCTGCCGGAGGGTAGTTGTAACGCTTGCTGTAGGCAAGGCCTTCCTCAAACATATGCTTCGCACTCTCGAACTCGCCAAGGCGTACGTAAGCATTCCCCAATTGAAAAAACATAAACGCGGCGATGTTATCCTCCCTGCCCTTAAGAGATTTATAAAAAACCTGATAGGCTTTTTCGAGGGCGTTTTTTGTCCGTATGAAATCCTCTGCGTATTGTTTTGAAATATATGACTGATCCAGGTAGAAATAGCATTGTTCTACATATTCGTTCTCGTTGTGAGGCTTGCGCCAGGCCTCCAGTTCTTTTTCAGCTGCATCCATTTGTTCCAGGGCAGGAAAGGGCTGTTGAAGGTCCCTGGCTATATGCATGGCTAATAAAGATTGCATATAAAGCCAACGGTCGACTGCTCCGGCGTTTTTGAAAAGGGTGATCGATTTTTTCAGGTATTCAGACGCATTAGGGTATTGCTTCCCTTCCATTGCATTTTCATACCGCTCAAAAAGTTTTTCTGCCTGTATAGAGTCGGACTCCTGTCCATAAGCCTGGAAAGAAAGGGCCAAGATCAAAAAAAGGATTCCTGCTTTTCTCAGCATAATCAGTTAAAAGTACATCTGCAAAGGCGGCATCATCAATCACCTTATTCAGGGTCGATGATACCGCCTTTAATTTATTTATCTTGTCCTGAGCAGGGTTTGTCAGGTTCGCCCGCTACCCGGGAGCCGGGTTCGGAGCATCCATACAATCCAAAGCAAAACAAATAGAATTATGATCAACAGGCCTAAAACGGGATATTGAAAACAGCAGGCTATACAATCGTTTTGTTTTGGATCTGTTTCTCCGGTTCCTATTCCTCCTTCACAACTATACCCCTGGGCCTCCGTTACCAGTTGTGCATTTACCTCAGAGTTAAACTGGCATTTAGGATTGGCATTGAGGAATGTAACGCACAATTGGAGGGAGTTTTGGTTTCCTTGTATCAGTTTCTGTACACCTGCCCATGTAGTGGTGACCGTAAACTCTGCTTCTGTGCAGGGGTCGCCGGCTTCGGCCTTTTCCGCTTCAGTGGCGTTAGGCAGGGGTACGCCGTCCAGGAAAACGTTCCAGGTGTAAATCCAGGTTTTATCGTTGAGGTTTGGGTCGTTGAGTACGATGGGCGGGGTGCCCACAAACTGCGGCTGGCTCAGCACGCCTGTAAAGTCTTTCAACTGGAAACTGAAATTACTCTCGTGTCGGTAGCCCTC
>CALMBD010000090.1 GCA_937861115.1 uncultured Bacteroidota bacterium
GAGATGGCGTCAATAAAACGCAGGTCCCTGGATGGCCCTGTTGCCTCGACGGCGCGGCCATTGTGGGGTGCGTACACATCGCGCAGTTCTTCTTCCGTATCAGGTACCGGTTCAGGCTCGGCAAACATCACTTCAACGGCGCCGAGGATATCTTTTTTGTATCGCTCGCGAACTGCCTGTCGGTGTGCCTCACTCAGGATGCCTTCTTCGAGCAGCCAGCGCTCGAAGTTGTCGAGGGGGTCTTTTTTAGCCCAGGTTTCCATAAGTTCTTTCGGGACGTATTTTGTGCCGCTGGCTTCTTCGTGTCCACGCATCCGGAACGTCCGGCATTCAAGCAGTACCGGCTCGGGATTTTGACGCATCTCCGCAGCCAGCCCGCTTATGGTATTGTACACCTCCAGGATGTTGTTGCCATCGATACTTAGTCCGCGCATACCGTATCCTTTGGCCCGGTCGACGAGGCTCTCGCAGGCGTACTGTTCCGAAGGGCGGGTGCTCAGGCCGTAGCCATTATTTTCGATCAGGAAAATAACCGGTAGTTTCCATACCGAGGCGACGTTGAGGGCCTCGTGAAACTCTCCCTGGCTTGTGGCGCCTTCACCTGTAAAGGCCAGTGATACGCGGCCTTCCTTTTTCAGTTTATGAGCCATGGCCACTCCCGCTGCGAGGGAGAGTTGGGGGCCAAGGTGCGAGATCATTCCGACGATGTGATGTTCCATCGCACCAAAGTGAAAAGACCGGTCACGCCCTTTGGTGTAGCCGGCACGTTTGCCCTGCCACTGACAAAACAACCGGTCGAGCGGCATATTGCGTGCAGTGAACACGCCGAGGTTGCGGTGCATGGTAAAGATGACCTCATCCGGAAGCAGGGCGCAGGCTGCGCCTACCGAAATCGCCTCCTGGCCTATTCCTGAAAACCACTTGGATATTCGCCCCTGCCGCAACAGGTTCAGCATCTTTTCCTCAATCAGTCGTGGTTTTACGAGCTGTTCATACAGATCCAGAAGTATCTCCGGAGCGAGGGTCGTTCCGGAAAAAATGTTGCGGGGTTCCGGTTTTCGGGCTGTTTGCCCGGTTTTGCGTGGAGCAGTTTTTGTACTCATGCGGTGTGGTGCGACTTGACTTGTTACTGAGGTGTGGCCTGAAAATAACTTTCAATACTTGATGTTTCGGCATAATATTTGTAGTATTTTGTGCCGAAATGGTGGTGCAATGAGGAGTGCATTCTTGTTTTTGGGAATGCAAAAGTCTGAAAAAGCCTGAATCTCGTAAACCCCCACCGTTTCATAAAGCATAATAAAATTTTAATGGAGTGTTCTTGGAGATAATAGTAATCCTTTTCTACATTTGCCTCCTGAATTATATGTTTTCTTTTAATCGAAGTAATCTCGTGAGCGAAGTTTGTCCGGACAGTTCTTTCGTCCGGCTACTGATAACGACGATTTCCCGCGTCTGATTCTCTTCTCTCCTACAGTGCTTTTCCCTTTTCCGATTCGAGCAGGCAGTGTCTACTCGCATGTAGTGTTTTGCGTGCCCCGTTCGATGTGATCTTTTTTGCCGTGTGTGAAATGGAATAATCCTGTTGGTTTTCAGGACTCCGACAACAAACACGTAAAGTATATATAAAACGGTACCGCCGTGCTTTTGCATCGCCCGTTTGGAAAATATTTGGTAGTCAGTTTTGATAGCACCCCGAAGTGGTAATCAGAATCTGGCTTTTCTGCTTTGAGGAAGTTTGGCATTGTCAATTTTGGATAATCAACAATTTCAATAATATCTGATAATCAATTAATTGAAACTCACTCGCTTCGGCGTCTTTATCATCCTAATATAATTTCACATGAGAAAAGTTTACTCCCTGTTTCCCGGCAGTATTATCTCTCGTTCCGCCCTTTGGCTGTGCCTTTGTTGTACAGTCACTTCTGTTTGGGCCGGGAACCCGCCCACTGAGGGCGACAATCTTCCTCCATGTACGCTTACCATAAATCCTTCTTCAAAGGATGCGTGCCCTGATCAGGAGTTAAACCTTCGTGGAGGTCCTCACGCCATTTCATTTACCGCCTCTCTTTCCGGTGGCGGTACTTATGTGTGGACCGTTGAAAACACGGGAGGAGTAGCATCGCTGCAGGTAGTGCAAAACAATCTCTCCGGACAGAACACAGCAACCGTAACACTGGAGACCACAAATTTTGGTCGCCCGGGTACGGTTACGCTGCGTTGTACGGCAACGGGTGCCTGCGGGTCTACTTACAAGATTGTTTCGATCAACACGAACCCTTCTCCCAATACCCATGCAGGTGAACAGTGGAAATGCTCCACCTCGCCCGGCGGCTATTCCGCCACATGGAATTTGAACACCGAAGTGAGTCCTATTATTAATAATGGCGGCGCCTGGACGGTAAAATATTATTCGACACTCGCCGATGCCGTTTCCAATTCCTCGCCCTTTTCAAACGGGCAGGCAAGCAGTTACGCTGTCAATGTAGCCAGCAAAACAATTTATGCCCGTATTGAAAGCAGCGCAGGTTGCTGGCTTGCCGGTCCGGTGCCCTTGAGAATCTGGCCCAAGCCAACAGCCAACCCCACGGCTTCCGCTATGACGGCTTGCCCGGGTACTACAATCGACCTGTACGGTAACCCTGCAGGTGGTTCGGGTAACTATACTACTCATCAATGGGTGCATACAGGGGGCAGTGCCTCCGGGGTTAACCTGATGAACGCGTCCTCGCAAAATGCCCGCGTCAGTGCCTCCGGCTCCGGTACGGTTAACCTTTCTTACGAAGTAACAGACAATAACGGCTGCTCCGGCTGGAACAGCATCACCCTAAATATTTCAAATGGCACTTCAATCGCCATCACCCCACTCCCCGACATCACCGTATGCCCGGGCTCACAGGTTGATCCGATTGAATTGAGCGCACTGCCGCTCGGCCAAAACTATACCTATTCCTGGACGGGCGGCGCTGGCGCCGGCCTGGCCAACGGCTCCGCTTCGGGCGCCGATCCCGAAATCCCCTCTTTCCTGACTACTACAGTCGAAAGCGACTATTATATTACCGTAACCGCAACCCGCGCAGGCTACTGCCCGGATGAAGAGGTTTTCAAACTCACAGTTAAAGACGTTACTCCGCCGGTCTTCCTAACCTGCCCGGCCGATATGACGGTCAACAATGATGTAGATAAGTGCGGCGCCAACGTAAACTGGCAACCGCCGACAGCAACAGATAATTGTTCACCTTTCCTGGTGAATATTTATCAGGTATTGCCGCTGGACGGTAAAACAACCGGTTCCTTCTTCCCGGTTGGCATGCACACCATTAAATATATAGCGAACGACGATTACGGCCAGACTGCAGTATGCCAGTTCAAGGTAACGGTTCGCGACATGCAACTGCCGGACATCGAGTGTCCTTCGGGCATCCAGTA
>CALMBD010000091.1 GCA_937861115.1 uncultured Bacteroidota bacterium
GTGGTTTCCGGCCAACTTCGACCAGCCGCACCAGGTGACCCTGTTCACCAAATATGCCATTAACCCGGCACTGTACTGGACTTTCAATTTCACTTATCGCACCGGAAGGCCGGTGACCGCACCCGTAAACGGGTATCAGGTGGGGAATGTAGTAGTGCCCAACTTTTCTGATCGGAACAACCTGCGTATCGCAGACTACCACCGCCTGGATATCGGCCTGACAATCGATAAGACCAAATCAAAACTCACAGGGTTAAAATGGACCCTCAACCTGTCGGTTTACAACGTATATGCGCGGCAAAATCCGTTCTCCGTGTACTTTCAGCGTGACCGGAAAGGACTGCCCAAGGCATATCAACTGTCTGTGATCGGTTCGATCATACCGGCGGCAAACCTGGTTTTTTATTGGTGAACACTTGCGGATATTAACACAAGGCTATGAAGATCAACACTCTACAACTACTCTATGGCATCGTTATCACACTGCTGTTTGCCACATGCGTACGCGAGACAGATTTCAAGAGCGATGAAATTGGGAAATCCGACCTGGTCATCAGCGGCGGGTTTTACAACGGCGCCGGTCCTTTCAGGCTGCGGCTGATGCATCCGACCAACTACGACAAGCGCGATTTTGAGCCGGTTACCGGCGCGACCGTCACCCTTTCCGACGACGACGGGCACCAGTATGTTTATTCTGAAAGCGACCCCGTCAACCAAAAGGGATTATACCTGCTAACCGGTGCAGTGGGGGTACCCGGCCGCACCTACACGCTTGAAATTCAATTATCTGACGGAAAAAAATACCGCTCCCGACCACAAAAGATGCCGGAGCCGTTGCCCGTGGACGCTGCGGAAATGCGCTTTGCATTCGTAGAAGACATCAATGCGCAGGGTGCTATCGTGAAAATACCCTTTGCCCAGGTGTACGCTCATGTTACCATTCCGACACAGGCAGCTGAGCGATATTTCCGCTGGGAATGTGAAAGCACCTTTATATTTAACGAATTTGACACCGGAAGCCCGTTTGATCCCCCGAAACAGTGTTTTATCTCCAACTATGTCAGCAACCAGGTAGTGAGCATTGACAACCCGGCGGATTTTCTGCCCGGAACACCGTTGGTAGTATATACCGGGCGCCGGGCCATCGATTTTGCATTCGATCTGCGCAACTGCTTCAGCGTATATCAGCGCACGATCGGGAAAGATGCCTACCTGTACTGGAAGCGTGTGCAGCAGATCGTCGAGCCTACCGGCACCATATTCGACCTGCCGCCTGCATTTATTCCAGGTAACCTGGAGAATGTCGACAACCCAGAACGTCCGGCTTATGGTTTTTTCGAAGTAGGCGCTTCCGACACAACGCGTGTTTTTGCCAATCGCGGCGACCTGCCGTCCGACGTCGTGGCCTTTATACCCAAACATTGCAGCGGCTCGCAACCCTGCAATCCAAACAACAATCCGAGGCGCCCGGAATGTTGCGAGTGCCTGCTCCTTCCCAACAGCACCCTTCAGAAGCCTGAATGGTGGTAAAATTTCACAGTATGAAAATCAAACTGATCCCTGCTTTGTATACCGTGGTAACCATACTGGCTTTGGCCAATTGTGTGCGGGAAACGGATTTTTTAAGATCTAATGAAGACGAGAATGTTCTGGTCGTCAGCGGCGGCTTTTCCGACGGGGCGGGGCCGCACGTGATCAGGCTGACACGGCCGGGGGACTCCAACAAACAGGCCTTTGAGGCTGTGACCGGCGCCGAGGTCGTCCTTTCCGACGATCAGGGCAACGCCTACACTTTCCAGGAGATCACCCCGACGGACGGGAAACCGTCTTTTTATCAGTTAACGGGCATACAAGGTGTGGCCGGAAGAATATATACCCTGGATATTCAATTGCCGGGTGGCGAACACTACCGCTCGCGACCGGAAACCATGCCGGTTCGGGTCAAAATAGACAGTGTCGGGGTAAAAGGCGAGTTGTTCATTACCAACGAATCCAACGGCGCCATCTCGAAAGAGCAGCGCGCTTTTGCTTATGCCTACGCCACGGTTCCGGATCAGGCATCGGGCCGTTACCTGCGCTGGGATGCTGAAGTTGTATTCATATTCAACGAGATATTCAAAAACTATTACCCGATCCCGCCCCCTTCATTCCAGTGCTTCGTGACCAACCGGATAAGCGATCAGTTGATTGAACTGGCGGACTTAAGTGCATTCCAGCCCGGCACCAGCCTGTACAACCGGGTCGGCAAACGAAAAATAGATTTTGCATTCGAGCACCGCATTTGCTTTATCGTTTATCAGCGGACTATTGGCCGCAATGCCTACGAATACTGGAAGAAAATCGACCAGTTAATCTCGCCTACCGGTACTATTTTCGATGCGCCGCCTGCGCGGGTATTCGGCAATGTCGAAAACCTGACCGATCCGGGGAATCCTGCATTGGGCTATTTTGAAATTTCAGCCATCGATACAGCGCGTGTGTACACCAGGGACGGTCTCCTGGGTGATGAATTCAAACTCAATACCATACCCTATTGCCAATACGACTATACCAGGTGGCCTCCGGTGAACCACCAGGAATGCGACAACTGCCTGCTGCTGCCGTCGAGCAGTCTGGAGATACCACCATGGTGGCAGTAGTGCAGGCACTGTTTCCGAAGGGAAAACAATGGAATCCGGGCCTCAATATCCCGTAGCCTGTTTCTTCTTTTCCCGGGAAATTGCTCAATTTCCGGCCTTCACCGCAGGTACCGGCGGCGGTCCGTCGGGGATCATGGCCTTGTACACCTGATCGCCTTTTCGCTGCTCAAACTCGGCGCGTATTTCCTTTCGAAGGCTCTCGTTTTCAAACAGATCAACCATGGTCAAAGCCAGCGCCTTGGCTGCATGGAGCATGCCTTTGTGGCCTATTGACATGCCGCCGCAGGCTACTACCGCCCAGGAATGCCAGGGGGTGCGGGCCGGCGCGGTCGTGACGGTGAGGCTGATCTCCGGCACATTCCAACTGACGTCGCCGACATCGGACGAGCCGCCGTCCGGGTCGGGCTTGGTTTCTTTGAGCGGGTTGCAGTTGGCATTCATGCCGGTTTGAGGGAAACCCAGCGCAGCCTGGAGGCTTTTCCCGAAGCCGGTTTCTTCCGGGGTGTACCGGATCGGGCCCAACAGTTCGAGGTTTTTTTGAAGCGCGGCAGCGCCGGTGCGGTTCACCAATTGCTCGTAGAGCCCGTTGTTGAGTTTTACGGTCACCTCCGTTTCTGTCATGAGCGCTGCGCCCTGGGCAATTTTTTCGATGCGTTTCCATACCTCTTCGACACCGGTGCGTTTGCTGTCGCGCACCCAGATCCACATCCTTGCATATTCAGGGATCACATTGGGGATATCGCCGCTGTTTTTGAATACATAATGGATGCGTACCGACGGTTTGATATGCTCCCGAAGGTAGTTAACGCCCTGCGCGCAGAGTTCCATCGCATCAAGGGCGCTTCGGCCGTCCCAGGGGTCGTAGGCGGCATGTGCAGAGTGTCCCCTGAATTCGATATCGTAATCAACAACAGCCTGTGTACTCTGTACGCTGGCTTCCGTTTCGTCGGAAGGGTGCCAGTCGAGGCATACATCCAGGTCGTCGAACAGCCCTGCCCGTGTCATGTACACCTTGCCCGCCAGGTCTTCCTCTGCCGGCGTGCCGTAAAAGCGCACGGTACCCTTCAACTTGCCCGCTTCGATCAATTCCTTAATGGCAATGGCGGCGCCGAGGCTGCCGGGACCGAACATGTTATGCCCGCAGCCATGTCCCGGTGCGCCTTCCTGTTGCGGCGCGCGCATGGGCTGCGCTTTTTGCGAAAGACCGGGCAAGGCATCAAATTCGCCCATCACACCGATGACGGGCCGGCCGGCGCCGTAACTGGCCACAAAGGCTGTGGGTATCTCGGCCACTCCGCGCTCTACCTTAAAGCCTTG
Organism: uncultured Bacteroidota bacterium; assembly: GCA_937861115.1. Lineage (GTDB taxonomy): Bacteria > Bacteroidota > Bacteroidia > Chitinophagales > Saprospiraceae > M3007. The sequence continues at coordinate 3,957 of CALMBD010000091.1, forward strand.
TTTTTCAGCGTAATCGGCCAATACTTTGGCAGACTGATACTCCTGCATAGCCAGCTCGGCAAAACCCCATATCTGATCGCTCAATTGGGTCAGATCGGCAGCATGGGCATCGATGATTGAGACAGCGGTTTGTTTATTTGCGCCCATGACAGCGCTCTTTTGAGCGGGCAACAGCATCGGGGCAAACAGGCAGAAGCAGAGCAGCATATTTTTCATACCAACGGTTTAACATGAGCAGGATGCAGATGCAAATATATCAATATGCCGGTCGAAAGAAATGACTGCACCTGACTTCATTCGGAAGTTTTATCCCCGGTTTATGGGCAAAACAACGCCTTCCCAATGACCGGGTCACGAGGTCAGCCGGCTGTTTTTTTTCAAAATTTGACCATTTTCGATCGACATATCACGTATTAGAAGTATCTCGCATTAGAATTCCCGGACTGCCTACGCTTCATGCCATTTAATCCCCTCCGCTATTAATCAATCCCCCGTGCATGAATCGTTTAATCACCCTCCAGTTTGTCCTTTGTCTGTTTTGTACCGGCGACAACGCCCTGTACGCACAGAATGCCGCCAATACCCGGCCGCTGATGAAAGATTTTATCGGCATCAATACCCGTTCATCCGACGGGCCGGACTACGCCGCCAGATTCGGATTTGTTCGGGAGTACCACGAATGGTCCGACGACACCGGCTTCGATCAGGACGGCCTCCCTAACTGCCCGCAAAATCTGCTCAGTTTCAACCCCAGCAACAGCGAAGCCAGGCTTATCGATCTTGATGATTATTACGGGCGATTAACCGGCAGGGTGTCGCCCTGCATGAAATGGCTGGCGCCCGAGATGAGGGGTCTGCAATGGTACAATGCCACGATGCAGGAGCAAAAGCCGCTTTGCGGCAATATCGAAGCGCTCGATCAGGAGTCGCCGGAGGCGTATTTTGATTACGCCAGATGGGTTTCCATATTTTCGGCCCGGTATGGCAAGACGGATGTTTGTGCGATACCCGGCAGTCCGTTTTGTGAACTGATCAACAATGCCGTAATCGACAAGGATGTGCTGGGGGCAAGCATTTCGGGACTCGGCAGCGTTCGATACCTGGAGTTGGGCAATGAGCCCGACAAATGGTGGTACGACACGGCGCTGCGCAACAAGCCCAATGCACTGTGGCAAATGATGCCCCAACAATACGCCGCACTGCTGCACGCGGCCTACGACGGCGCAGGGAAAAGTCCGGCGTTCGGCCTTTCAACATCCGGATCTGCGTACCTGGGTATCAAAAACATTGACCCGGATATCAAGGTAGCTATGGCGGGCATTTCGGATTTCAGGGGACGCTGGCTGAAGGAAATGCTGGAAAAGGCATACAGTTTGAGGGCAACCAACCCGAATGCCGTAAAAAAAATACCCTTCGACATCCTGAACATCCACCATTACCTGAGCAACAATGCCAATACCGGCGGTACATATATCGACAACAACGCGCTGTGGAACACCTACGACTATTACGGACTGAACAACACGGGGCTTAGCCCGGAGCAGGGTCAACTGAAGCAACGCTGCGCACGCTTCTTCGAGCGGCTTTTTTCCGAAATATCCAATCCGGAGATAAGGAATGAACTGTCTGACAAGGAGTTCTGGCTTTCCGAGTTCGGGTACGACACCAACAACAACTCAGCCGTGAAGGCCAAAACGGCACAGGGAAGCCAGTCCTATTTCACTACCCAGGCCCAGTGGCTGGTGCGTACGTACCTGGAACTGTCGGCGGCAGAATACGAATACAACGGCAAAAAAATCGCGCTCGACAAAGCCGTCGCGTTCGACTTGAGAGACGGCGCCGCCTATGGTGAAGGCAACCAGTACAGCCCCGGCGGTTACCTGTACACCCACTGCGGTCTGCTGACCAAAGACCTCAAACCCAAACGTTCCTGGTACTTTGTGCAAACGCTGAAAAACACGCTGGGCGAAACCCGGTTCTCCGGCGATCTGAATGCGGCGGGTAGTTTCACTTTCGACAACGGCGGAACGCCCCCGCGCATTTACTACTATCGCAGCGACAACGGGCAGCGGTATCTCGCGATCTGGTCGCCCACATCGGCAGGTGTGAACGACCGGAAACTGACGCTTTCGGCAAGCGATATCCTGGCAGCCATTGACGAGCCCGATTTCAACAGTCTGGAAACTTTCACCATCATCAGCATGCAGGATAACAGCGAAAGGGGCGTACGTAAAGGATATGATGTCACGGCGGGAAAGTTGGTATTCGACAATACAAGCATTCCGGTTTCGGAAACGCCGGTTTTTGTACGGCTTGGCCAAAAGACAGATGATCCGCAGGTCAACGCGCCCATTTCCGTTGCGCCTACGGTGACCGCCTATTGCAATAGCGCCCTGCTGGCCTGGGAAACGAACGTCGACCCGGCTGGGCACTGGAAGGTGTTATATGCCCAAAAAAGTTATTTCCCGGATTTTGCCGATTGCCAGGATTACCGCTTTACCGACCTTTTGGGAAGCGGATATGTTCAAACCTACACAACCGACCTGACGGCAACACACAAACGCCTGCTTGTGGAAGGCCTGAAGCCGAATACCGCCTATCTGGCCTTTATGATCTACGTTAACCCCGATGGCGTTGTATCAAAGGAGCCTTATGTGGTCTGTTTTTCCACCAATAACAGCACACCGTGTGTGGCCAACCCCTGCCTCGGGGTGGAAGCGGATGATGATTGTGGCGGCACGCAAAGTGATTTTTGCAAACTGGTGGTTGAAAATGCGGGATCAGCCCTGAACAACTTTTGTCCGACCGGGCCGGCATGTATTTCCGGCAATCCACAGGCAGTCATAGGCTGCAATACCTATAGCGCCATGTCAGGCTGTGGGTCGGGCTTTCTTTACCCGGAAAACCAGCTGTGGTCGACCTGCAACCAGCCGGGGGTGACGCTTACCTTTGACAAGGCCTTTCTGCCCGATGCCATCCGCTTTTACCACCATTCCGGCATGGACCCCGTGGAGATTTACTACAGCACTTGCGACGCCCCCGACGAAAAAATTTACCTGACGACATTCAGGCCGACCGGCTGCAACCAATGGGTGAGCATTACGAACAACCTGCCGACGGAACCGGTTAAAAGGTTGTATTTCAACAAGGTATTTGCTTACGGGAAAAGTCGTGTGCCACGAGTGAAAATCGGAAAACTGCATTTTTGCGGACAGGAAACGGACGATTGCGGGCAAAAACCGGCAACACCAAAAATCTCTGCCGTAATGCACAAACCGTTGCTGGTTTTTCCCAACCCGAACAAAGGAATGTTCAGCATCCGATGGAGCGAGTCCGGTTTTGACAGGCTTTCCGTTTTTAGTGCCGACAGCCTTTTACTCATCCAAAGCAATATCCCGGCAGAGGAGCGGAATTGGGACGCAGACCTGTCCGCATTCCCTCCCGGCATGTATTTCATCAGGCTTTCGGGTAGCGGGAAAAAACCGTTGTCCGAGCGGGTTTTTGTGGAAAAGTAGCGACCGGAGTTTAGTCATAACCAAAAGGGAACGACAGGCTAAAGGTGGGGAATAAAGAAACATCCGTGTTCTCAGGAGAAATGAACCGCACCAGTCCAAAATCAGTCACCAGTTTTTTCCCGTTCATACGGGCGCCCAAGGACAGGATGTACGTGTTGCCGTTTTTGTCAAAAACAAAACCGTTATCACTGATGATCGCCCACCTTTCTGAAACAGTAGTCATACCGCTCAGGGTAATGGCAGGTCGTGAGCCCCAGGCATCGCCGAAATAACCGTAAAAGACGCCCAGGGTGGCATTGCGTTCGCGACTTCCCAGCGTACCCAACCCGTACACTAAACCGTAGGTTTCTTTGCTTTGCCCCGGTATAATGCCGATGAGTCCGCCGGTAGCCAGTGCGCCAAGTTTATCATTCGGATCGCCGAGGCTGAATTTGGCGGAAGTCCAAACGGGGAGGGCAAAAAAACCGGGTAAAACAAGTGGTACCAGGCCGGCGCCGGCTGTAAAAAAGTCGGTTATGCCATACGACACATTGGTCATGTAGAGGTTGCCTTCACCCGCACGGAGGTTATAACCCGAAGGCGTCCAGAAATACCTCGGGGAAGGCCAGTCAATGTATCCGTCAGTCCGCACAGGAGCCGCCATCGGCGCCGTTACGGTGTACTGTGGAAAGGAATCGCAGCATATACCTGAAAAGCCGGGCATTGCCGGAAAGCACAATAACGCGAACAACAATAACTTTTTCATACCGCTTTTTCGGGCAAGTAAAAGCATTGTTGAATAAATGGCGATGATCCCGGATTCCGGGCTGAATGACTTGCGACAGCAAGCAGGGTGGCTACCTTTTCTGCTTCCAGTTGGATGACACAGGAGTCACCACCTTCAACCGGCGTTTGTGGTCCAGGTGCAGCCGCAAGGCCAGTAAAGCCGCCGCTTGGGCCTCTTCCTGTTGCCGCTCGATCAGTTTATCCGGAGAAAAATAGTGCTGCACGAAATGCGTATCAAAATCGGCGGACACAAAGGCCGGGTGATCTAGTACAAACTGTCCGAAAGGCAAAGTGGTTGCCACACCTTCCACGTCGTATCCGGCGATGGCCTCTTTCATTTTTTGTATGGCCTCGGCCCGGTTTGCGCCCCAGACGACGAGTTTGGACAGCATCGGATCGTAATAGATCGGCACTTCCATGCCTTCCTCGTAGCCGCCGTCCACCCGTATTCCGTCGCCCTCCGGGATGCGATATTTCAGCAAGGTCCCGACGGAAGGCAGGAAATTGTTCATCGGATCTTCGGCATAAACGCGCAGTTCGAGCGCATGTCCGTGTATCTTCAGGTCGTCCTGCGCAAAGGGCAGGCGCTCTCCCCGGGCTACACGGATCTGCAGTTCCACGAGGTCGAGCCCGGTGATCATTTCGGTTACCGGATGTTCCACCTGCAGGCGTGTATTCATTTCCAGGAAATAGAAATTGCGCTGTTCATCTACCAAAAACTCGACGGTTCCGGCGCCGACATAGTCGCAGGCCTGAGCCACCCTTACGGCGGCTTCGCCCATTGCCTTGCGCAGTTCGGGGGTAAGAATGGCGCTGGGCGCTTCTTCCACAACCTTCTGGTGGCGGCGCTGGATGGAGCATTCCCGCTCAAAAAGGTAAACAATATTGCCGTGCATATCGCCCATGACCTGAACTTCCACGTGCCGCGGTCCGGTGACATATTTTTCAATAAATACGGCGCCGTCGCCGAAGGCGGAGATGGCCTCGGAAATGGCGCGGTCCATTTGCTCTTCCAGTTCGCCTTCGCGTTCCACGATACGCATGCCTTTTCCGCCGCCGCCGGCAGAGGCCTTGATCAGGATCGGGTAGCCCACCTGCCGACCAATTTCTTTAGCCATACCCACATCAGTGATGGCCTCCTCGATACCGGGCACCATAGGCACATTGAATTTTTTTGCCGCCTCTTTTGCCGCCAGTTTGTTGCCCATCATATCGATGCTGCGGGGTTTCGGCCCGATAAACGTGATTCCGGTATCTGCAACCATTTGGGCAAACCCTGCATTTTCACTCAGGAACCCATAACCCGGGTGTATCCCGTCGACGCCCAGTTCGCGGGCTATTTCGATAATCTTTTCGCCCTTCAGATAACTTTGGGCGGAAGGAGCAGGCCCGAGCAGGACAGCCTCATCGGCAAAGCGAACGTGGGGCGCACGGCGGTCGGCTTCTGAATAGACCGCTACGGTACCAATACCCATACGGCGGGCGGTGCGCATGATTCGAAGGGCAATTTCACCCCGGTTGGCTACAAGTATCTTTCTCATGTCGTGGTTCGTGTTTATTGTCTGGGTTTCCAGTGTAAAGTCCGAAAGGCCAGAAGTGTGCTGAGGAGGGCCAAAACAGCCCCTGCAAACATAGCGGCTCCGGGAAAATAAACCGGCGCTGCCGGGCCGGTGAAATAGGAAAACAATCCGGTCATCAGCGGCGGACCGATAATGGCCGTGGCGCTGACCAGGCTGGTCAGGCCACCCTGTAATTCGCCCTGTACGTTCGGCGGCACCTGGGTGGATATGATACCCTGTAGCGACGGCCCTGCAATCCCTCCCAGGCAATACGGGATGCAGAATACGAACATCATCCAGGTCTGGCTGGCGAAGGCAAATAAAATAAATCCGATGCAATAGAAGCCCAACCCGACGTATACGCCCCTTTCCTGGCCCATCCAGGGAATGAGTACCCTGATGAGTCCCGCCTGTACGATGGCACTGATAATACCCACAAAACCCAGGGAATAGCCGACCATCGCTTCATTCCACCCGAATTTTTCCATGGTATAAAACGACCAGGTGCCCTGGACGGCATGTGAGGCGATGTACAGCAGCACCAGCGAGGCGATCAGTCCGCTGATCACCGGGTATTTGCGCAGTTGCATGAGTGTGCCGACCGGATTGGCGCGTTTCCAGTCGAAGGCGCGGCGGTTCTCGGGCGCCAGCGATTCCGGCAGAATAAAGAAGCCGTAGAGCCAGTTGACCAGCGCCAGCGCGGCTGCGGCGAGAAAGGGCACACGCGGCCCGAACTGCCCGAGCAAACCGCCCAGCACGGGGCCGATAATAAACCCGATCCCGAATGCTGCGCCGATCATGCCAAAGTTCTGGGCCCGCTTTTCAGGGGTGCTCACATCGGCGATATAGGCCGCTCCGGTGGTGAAACTGCTGCCCAGGATACCCGCGAGGATACGACCGAGAAACAGCCAGGCGATTGTTGGCGCCAGGGCCATAAAGATATAGTCGACGCCAAAGCCGAACAGCGAGAACAGCAGCACCGACCGCCGCCCGTACCGGTCGCTCAGTCCGCCGAGTATGGGTGCGCAGATAAACTGCATCAATGCATAGGAGAACATCAGCCATCCGCCGATCTGGGAAGCATGGCTCAGGGTTTCGCCGGTAAGTTGTGTAATGAGTTTCGGCATCACCGGAATGATGATGCCGAAACCAATGACATCGATCAAAAGCGTGATAAAAATGAAGCCGACGGCGGCCTGGCGATTCTGCAACATACTGAATATATTGGATGGTCTGGGTGATGTATTCCGCACCTTCAAAATTTTAACATCGGTCAAATGTTAAAATTTTGGGTATCCGGGAGTATTGATTTGGCGTGCCGGAAGCCGAAGGGCCATTCAAAAACACGGTTCAAAAGGCGGCAATATTGCCGGCCACCAGGTCAAACAAACCAGCCGTTTTTTGAAATCCGTATACCTTTCCCTCACATTCCACTACCGGGCGAATACCACTGACAGCATTGGTCAGAAACAACTCATCTGCCGCCAAAAGGTCGGCGAAAGTAGCGGATTTCTCGCTTACCGCATACCCTTCGCGTTTTGTTAAGGCCAGCAATAATTCCCGCATTACACCGGTTACACAGCCATCAGACAGCGGCGGCGTAAAAAGTGCGCCGTCGTTCATCCAGAAGATATTGCTGGATGTCGCCTCGCAAACCCGTTCGTGCGCATTCAATATAACCGCATCATCCCAACCCCTCGACCGCGCTTCCTGCGATGCCGCTACATAGCGCGGCGCATTCGGAGCCTTCAGACCCGACAAACGATCTACAGCGAGGCGAATCGAAGTGCATAATCCTACCCGAAGACCATCCGACGACCACTGGAAAGCCTCCGTTGTTAGACTTCTGGCCTGAATCAGGAATTGAGGCGTATTGTCTTCCGGAAAATACAACCCGCCCGGTGAACGCCACACGGTCAGCCGGACGCGGGCATTGGAAGGGGCCGTGCGCAGTATTTCTGCATGAAAATAATCCGGACACCAATCATCCGGAATAACGTAACCCATCAATTCCATTCCCCGAAAAAGCCGCGAACAGTGCTGTTCGATAAATGGTATACGCCCGTCGAAAACACGTATCGTTTCGAACAATGCATCGCCGTAGTACAAACCGCGCAACACCGGCGCCAGGCCTTCAGGCAGTTCTTTGACAAGTTGGGTATTCAGGTTGAATATCATTATCCGCAACCAAATTCTGATTGTTTCACCTTTCTAATCTTTTGCAATTATTATGACAAGATTTTCTTTAATCATCCTCCGCTCTTTCGGCGTCGCCTCCGTTTTGCTGCTGCTGCTTCCTGCCGGTTTACAGGCACAAAATACGGGTCATGTGGCAGAATGGCTGGAAAGTTATCGCCTCTCGGGCAGTTTTCAGCAGGTACAGACGCTGTCTGTTGCGCAGGAAAGATCCGACCTTCAGTCCGTAGTCGACCAGGCTACCATCCTCGAACCCGATCCGGTTGCAACCGACCAACTGCTTCGATCGGCCCCGATGACCATAACATTTTCAATTCCAAATACTTATGGGAGTAAATTTGAACTCGAACTCGTAAAAACAGATCTTCTTGCCGAGGGATTTACCGTAGGCGCACTGGGCGTCGATGCCCGCGACAATATCCCTTATGAAAACGGGTTGCACTACCGCGGCGTTGTGCGGGATCATCCCGGATCGCTGGCTGCCATCAGTATATTCGACGGCGAGATCATGGGTTTTTTCAGCGACGAAACGGGTACCTATCAACTCGGCAAACTGGATGACGGCTCCGGGAAACACGTCCTCTACCGAACGCAGGACCTGAAAGCAGCATCGCCGTTTGCCTGCTTCAGCGATGAGACAACGCTTGTTCCCGACAACGAGCCCACGGCTACGGAAGACCGCAGTGCCGACTGCAAGGCTGTCCAGGTGTACTTTGAATGCGATTACAAAATGTACCAGGACAAAGGCTCCAGTGTCACCAATGTCACCAATTATGTAACCGGTTTTTTTAATCAGGTCGCGACGCTTTACGCGAACGAAAACGTAGGTATAGCCATTTCACAAATATACGTCTGGACATCATCGGACCCTTATGCTTCATACGGCAATACCAGTTCAGTGCTAAATGCGTTCCGCGCCACGCGGGGCACCAATTTTACCGGCAACCTCGCGCATTTCCTCTCCACCCGCAACCTCGGTGGCGGCATCGCCTACCTCGATGTCATTTGTTTCAAAAACTATGCGCATGGGGTGAGTGCCATCAATACTTCCTACCAGAATGTGCCGGTTTTTTCCTGGACGGTGGAGGTGGTCACACACGAACTGGGGCACAACCTGGGCTCGTGGCACACCCAGTCGTGCAACTGGCCCGGCGGCGCTATCGACAACTGCTATCCCACAGAAGGCGGCTGTTCGCCCGGACCGGCGCCTTCCAACGGCGGCACGATCATGAGTTACTGCCACCTGACGAACTATGGCATCAATTTCAACAACGGCTTCGGCACATTGCCCGGCAACCGCATCCGCGACAAGGTACAGGCGGCCACCTGCCTCTCCGCCTCAGGCGTGGCGCCGGTCGGGCTGAATGCCGGTAACATCACCACCTCTTCCGCGACGTTGTCGTGGGGAATTGTCGCCGGCGCCACCACCTACACCGTGCAGTACAAAACAGCAGCCGCTTCCTCCTGGATCACCGCCGGGAACACTGCCTCAGCCTCCTACAACCTGACCGGACTAACCGCCAATACCACCTACAACTGGCAGGTAAAAACGGATTGCTCCAATTACTCGCCTGCCGCTTCCTTTACTACTTCTTCCAACGGCAACGGCAACGGAGGGGTGTGTCCGGCCCCTTCGGGTTTGTCCAACACCAATATTACCGCTTCCTCTGCAAAACTGAACTGGAGTGCCGTCAGCGGCGCCACCAGTTATACCGTGCAGTACAAACGGAGCAGTGTAACTTCCTGGTCCACAGCGGGAACAACCGTGTCCACTTCCTATACGATCAATAGCCTGAACGCTGCAAGCACCTATAACTGGCGGGTGAAAGCCAACTGCTCGAGCTATTCGGGCACGGCAACTTTCGTTACGCTCAGCAATTCGAACGGAGGCGGGACCACCTGCAATCCTCCGGCCAACCTGACCAATCTCAGCATCACCGCCAAAACGGCCGGCATATCCTGGTCTGCCGTCAGCGGCGCCAGCAATTATACCTTGCAGATCAAATACGCCTCGTCGAATACCTGGTACACCCTTGGCACCATCCCCGTCACGCAGGTAACGATCAGCGGCTTGCAGCCTTCCACCTCGTACCATTGGCGGGTAAAAGCCAGTTGTTCAGGCTATTCCAGCCCGAAATTGCTGACAACCCCCGGTTTCCTGCAGGACCAGGTCGAAGCGGAAAGCGCGGGGGTGTTGCAGGCGCCTGCCGTTCATTTCATCCGGATTTATCCCAACCCCGCGTCCGACCTGCTCAACCTGCAATACACCGGCGACATTCAGCCGGATAGCAGGATCATGGTGACGGATGTGGCCGGGCGGGTGATGTTGCGCGAATCGTTGACCCAGGAGAGCCAGACCATCGACATTTCCGGTCTTCAACAGGGTATTTACCTGCTTGTGGTGATGGAGGGAAATAACCGTAAAGAGGTGGAGCGGTTTGTGAAAATGTAACCCGGCTCTATAGGGTCGCTTTGGGTGTCTTGTACGCGCACTTTTGACAGGAACTGGTTTTTTTTAGACAGGATTTACAAGATAGACAGGATTTGCATGATAGACAGGATTTGTAGGATTTACAGGATGAGCAGGGCGGATTCCGCTGTCGAAAATCCTGTGGTTCATACGAATTGGGAGTTGACGAATCTACACATCTGGTTATCAAACTTTAGACCTGTAAGGTCTTGAAAACTGATGCTAACAATCTTATTTTAAATCCCTGACCCAGCCTCCAAATTTACCTGTAAATCCTGTAAATCCTGTCCGGAAAAGAGAAACCTTGTAAATCCTACCCATCCTACAAATCCTGTCTATCATGCAAATCCTGTCTATCCTGTCTATCTTGTAAATCCTGTCCATCCTACAAATCCTGTCTAAAAACCCCAGTTCCTGTCAACACCCGCGATCAATTCGATTTTTTCAGTTTTACCACCACCATTTTCGACGTCGGGGTATTGCTTTTCTCTGCCGTGCTGTTGATCGGCACCAGCACATTTGTCTCGGGGAAATAGGTGGCCGTACACTGTTCCGGAATATCATAGGCCACGACGATAAATTTACGCGCCACGCGTTCTGTGCCGTCGTGGAAGTTGAAAATATCGACCACATCGCCGTCGTGCAGACCTGCCCGGCTTATATCTGCCGGGTTCATCAGGATGACCCGCCGTTCGTGAAAAACACCCCGGTAGCGGTCGTCGAGGCCGTAAATAGTGGTATTAAACTGGTCGTGACTGCGTATGGTCATCATAATATACTCATCCTCAGACAGTTTTATTTCGGAAACCCCGGCAAGGTTAAAGTTCGCCTTGCCGCTGAGCGTATTGAATTTTCCAACCCTGGAGCCGTTGGGCAGGTAAAAACCGCCCGGTTCGCGTACGCGCAGGTTGTAGTCGTCAAATCCGGGAATCGTTTTTTCGATGTCGCTGCGGATGTGGTCGTAGTGCAACAGGTATTTATCCCAGTCGATTTTGCCGTCGGCATCTGCTCCGGAACGCGCCTCAAAAACGGCTTTTGCCAGACGGCACACGATGACCGGTTCGCTGAGCATATCGGTCGACACAGGCGACAGGTTGCCTTTGGAGGAATGGACAATGCCCATCGAGTTTTCCACAGACACAAACTGCCGCGCTCCGTTCAGGATATCGAGATCGGTGCGGGCGAGGCAGGGCAGTATAATGGCCTCCCGGCCGTGCACCAGGTGGCTGCGGTTGAGTTTGGTCGACACCTGCACCGTGAGGTCGCAGCGGCGCAGCGCTTCGGCGGTATAGACCGTATCCGGGGTGGCGGACAGGAAGTTGCCGCCCATGGCCATGAATACTTTTGCCTTGCCCGTGTGCATGGCGTGTATACATTCCACCACGTCGTAGCCGTGTTGCTGTGGCGGGCGGAATCCGAATACCCGTTCAAGACTGTCGAGAAAGGCCTGTGGCGGCTTTTCGTTGATACCCATGGTGCGGTCGCCCTGCACGTTGCTGTGTCCGCGTACCGGGCAGGTTCCTGCGCCGGGCTTGCCGATACTGCCCTTGAGCAGCAACAGGTTTACGATTTCCTGGATGGTGGCGACGGCGTTTTTATGTTGGGTGAGCCCCATCGCCCAGCAGGCGATGATCTTTTTATTGGAGATGAGCAGATCGGCAGCCGCACGGATCTGCTGCAGGGGAACGCCGCAGGCTTCTGACAAGTCTGCCAACCTGTATTGCTTCAAACTGTCCAGATAGGCTTCTGCACCTGTCGTGTGGTCGCGTATAAAATCGCGATCAAAAACGGTTCCGGGGTTTTGCGTTTCCGCTTCCAGCATGAACAGCGCCAGCGCTTTGAGCAGCGCCATATCGCCGTTTATTTTTACCTGAAGAAATACATCCGTGAGCGGGCTGGACACACCCAGCAGTCCCTGCAGTTGTTGCGGATGGCTGAAGGCCAACAGTCCGGTCTCTTTCAGCGGGTTGACGGAAATGATCTTTGCGCCCTTTGCTTTTGCCTTTTGAAGGGCGGTCATCATACGCGGGTGGTTGGTGCCGGGATTCTGGCCAAGTATAACGATCACTTCGGCTTCGTAGAAATCTTCCAGGGTCACAGAACCTTTCCCGATACCCAGCGACTCGCCGAGCGCCACGCCGCTGGATTCGTGGCACATATTGCTGCAATCGGGCAGGTTGTTGGTGCCGAATTTCCGGACAAACAACTGGTACAGAAACGCCGCTTCGTTGCTGGTACGGCCGGAAGTATAAAAAACCGCCTTGTCGGGAGACCCGAGCCGGTTCAGATGGTTGGCAATTGTGGCAAATGCCTGGTCCCAACTGATGGGTTGATAATGGGTACCGCCGGGCGGAAGGTAAACCGGTTCCGCCACCCTGCCCTTTTTGCCGATCTCGAAGTCGGACAGGGTGGACAGATCGGCGACGCTGTTCCGGGCAAAGAAATCTGCCGTGAGTTTTTTGGTAGTGGCCTCTTCAGCGATTGCCTTGGCGCCGTTCTCACAGTATTCGGCTATGCCGGAACGCTCGTCGTCGGGGTCGGGCCAGGCGCAGCCGGGACAGTCGTGACCGTCCTTTTGATTGAGTTGAGCCAGGGCCTTGAAACCCCTGACGATGTCCATCTCGCTGAGTATATGCTTCACACTGCTCACGACGGCGGGAAGGCCTCCCGCTACTGCGGCAGGTTTGCGGCGCTTCAACCCGGTAAACGTTTCGGGGTTTTCCGGATTGGGATCGGGAGGTGTGTGCTTTTTTTTCATCGCCAGGATTTACAGGATCATGGTTAGCAGGTAGTGTTTGGATTGGGGTAATTATCGGACTGGTCCTCATCTGTATCGTCGAGGCACACAAAATCTTTTTCGAGCAGCAGTTTGAGCGTTATGCCCGGCGCAACTTCCACTTCGTTTTCAAAACCTACCCGGTCTTCTGAAAACCATGTCTTGGCCGCATTTTCCGGAATATACAGCGTAATCCTGTTGCCGGAAAAACCGGCCTCCAGGTCTGCAATACCTGCTTTTGATGCCAAGGCATAGCCAAATACCTCCTCTGGGTTCGGCCCAAACCGGGTCTCTTCAGCCAAAAAGCCGGTCTCCCCAAGCGTTTTTACCTCACTCTGGGTGAGCCGGTAGCGAACGAAATTGCCTTTGATCCTGATTTTCACGAATGAGTATTATTGGTGAATGATAAATCGCTAAATCCACTGTATATATTGAAGCGGTTATCGCGCAGGAACCCTACCAGCGTGATGCCGAATGATTCGGCTGTTTCGACAGCAAGACTCGAAGGCGCCCCGACAGCACATACAACCCTTATGCCTGCCATAGCCGCCTTTTGGATCAGTTCGAAACTCGCGCGACCACTGAGCAGGAGGATATGCCGGTCGAGCGGCACATTATCCTGCAGAAAATAGTGGCCGATGAGTTTGTCAAGCGCATTGTGCCGGCCTACATCCTCCCGGATGGCCAGCAGATTGCCGGCATGGTCGAACAGCGCGGCAGCATGCAATCCGCCGGTAGCGTCGAAGGTATCCTGGGCCCGGCGCAGGGTATCCGGCAAGGTATAGATCAATGCAGGATCGATAGCCGGCCCGGCCTGGTTTGACGGAGCAGCGCAAGGTACTGCCGTTTTCAAGGCTTCGATCGAGGTTTTGCCACAAACGCCGCAACTGGAGGTCGTATAAAAATGGCGGTCCAGTTTTTCCGGATCAAACCCTACTCCCTCCTGCAAGGCAATCGTGATCACATTGCCTGCCGGAGCGATGCCACCGAAAGACTCCAGTTCCGCCGCCCGACGCACAATACCCTCCGTAAACAGGAACCCTGCGGCAAGATCGGCGTCAGCGCCCGGGGTGCGCATGGTCACGGAGATACATTTAAGGGCACGGTTGCCTGCACTGCCATAAGAGAGCCGTATTTCCAGCGGTTCTTCTACAGCGAGCAGGTCCTGCGTGGCAACGGTATGGTGGCCGCTGCATTTGCGGATTTCCCGTTCCCTGACCGACTGGTCTTTTAATTTCATCGTGAAATATCGGCAATTAAGGCCTCATTCGCCTTTTTTATCCGTCTTTTTTTCCTTGTTCAGCAGTTCGGATGCCTGCCTGACCACACCTTCCATCCGGGGCAGATCGCGGGCGATGATCCGCAGGTCATTCTCGTATGCCTCCTTCGTCACATGATGCATGGTCAGCACCTGATCAAAATACACCCGCATCAGGCTGTCTTTTTCAAAACCCGCCAGACCCGTGGTGGCTGCATCAGCGATAAACAAATCCGCCATGATGCGGCTGAGTTGCTCATTGGACAACACGGGTTTTTCTTCTTTTTCAGCACAGGCGGCAAGGCAACACAGAAGGAGGAATATGCCGATGATCCGTGTAATATTCATAGCACTTCTTTTGGGAAAAAACACGCTTTTACAGAGGAGTTACCTTCGTACATTTCCCGCCACGTCGCCGCACCGGAGTCGATACGAACAATACCGCAGGTCGGGATATTGTATATCAACTCGTCGGAAAAATGATTGGCCACGTCGGTAAAGGTTGGGTTGTGTCCAAACAGCAGGACCGTATGCGCCGGGTCGGGCAAACCTGCGATCACCTTCAGGATATCCCTGGGCGCTGCTTCGTATATCTCGGGGCGTTGATCGATCGATTCGCCCGGAATACCGAATGCCGCGGCAAAAAATTGGGCGGTCGTTATGGCGCGCTTGGCCGGACTGCTGACCAGCAAATCCGGTACAACTTTTTGGTCAACAAGTATCTGTGCCATTTTTGGCGCGTCGCGCAGCCCCCGCTCGTTTAGGGGGCGATTGAAATCGCGCAGTCCGGGGCTATCCCAGCTCGACTTGGCGTGTCGGATCAGAAAAAGCGTTCGCATGGGGCAAAGTTACGATATTGTACACAGGTGGTGTGCCGCCGGCCTGGCCGTTTTTGACGGTGCAATCCCCAAACGGTAAACGAACCGGACTTGTTAAAACTTTTCGCAAAACGCCTGAAAAACTTACATTTGAGGTTTGCTGTTATCCTACGGACAGGAAAACACGATCCTGAAATCTACTTATGCAACAAAAACTCTGGGTTAAAGATTTTGAACACCATATCAGTGCCGCGACCTGGAATACAGCCGACGAGTTGGTGCAGGCGGGTGGTGTGAAAGCGCTGAAGGAAGTGGAAAAACACTTCTGGGTGGCCAGCGTGGAAGATGCGGAGGGCACCTTCGAGACGGAGACTATTATTACGCCCCACAAAATCAAAGCGTTTACCTGTGAATGTTGGGCGCAGGGCAGACGCCTGATGTGTCCGCACATCGCTGCCTCCCTGCTGAAAATACGCCAGTTCCTGGAGCAAAAGACCGAAGAGCGCAAGGTGCGGGCAGAAAAAAGGGCGACCACCGAACTCAGCCGGATCACTGTTGGCAACGTTCTGGATAAAGTCGCCCCTGAGGAACTTGCCGATTTCGTGCAGGAATACGCGCGGCGCGACCGCGATTTTGCCCTTGCCCTGAAAACCTGGTTTGCCGGTTCCGTATCCAGCGCAGAAAACCCGTTTGCATTAGTGCTCGATTCCGTTATCCCCAAGGCCTTGCCGGACAAAAAAATGCGGGAGCAAGACCTCCGGCGGCTCCGCCAAACACTCGACGAACTGGAGCGCCAACTTCTGGCCGCGCACCAGGAACACAATTTCCGAACGGCCTTCCAACTTTCAGCCACCATTCTGGAAAGAATCTGCCCCCTGGTCGACAAACTCGAAGACCCCAAAAGGCAACAAATTCTCCGGTATTGCGAGCAGGCATTCGAACAACTCAATCTGCTCCAGGAGACGCAAACATCCCCTGAACTGCGCGAATCTGCCTGGAATTCCGTTTTCGAATTGTTGTCCGCCGACCATTTTCCCGCCGAAATGGCCACACCCGTGCTGCTTTTCCTGAACCGCGAAGCTACGGACCAGGACAAATTCCGGCGCATCAGCGAACTGTTCGATCAGGTACCCAGCCCGGCGCCGGTCCTGGTGCTGCACCTCTTTGCCGGTGCGCTGGCGAAAAAAGGTATGCCGGATGCCGTCATTCGGCTGCTGGAGGAATATTCCGAAAAGCCCGGCAAGCTCCGGGACATAATCAGCATGCTGGCACAGACGGGCAACCCCGAAGCGGCATACCAGGCAGGCGATCATTTTCTGGAAAAAATTCCCTTTTCATTCGGGCAGCGCCGCGATATCGAGGAAATGCTGATCGACATCGCCAAGAAAGACAAAAGACCGGCGCGTCACATCAAATTGCTCTGGCGCCGTTTTCTGCAAAACGGCAACTTCGACTACTTTGAGGAAATGAAAAACGTCGCCGGCGACGGCTGGCCGGCCGAACTCAAAAGCCGCCTCAACGAACTGCGCAAACGCGGCGATGACAACATGACGGCGATTGTGCTCGCTGCTGAAGGGCATAAAGCAGAATTGGCGCAGTTGCTTGAAAAACAGGACAATATAGGCCAGTTTCAGCAATATGAAAACCTGTTTTTGCCGGAAAACCGGGATTTTGTGCAGGCACGTTATGTGGAGTTGTTGAGCAGTTACCTGCGCGAACACTTCGGGCGCCAGGCCTCTGCATTCGTGCGCCTTCAACTGGCCGGGCTGGTCCAGAAAGGCGAGCCCGACCTGGCCATCGGTGTGATACGCGAACTGACGACGCGGTTCAACGACCGGCCTTCCCTGCCCGATGAACTGACCGAGTTGTTCCCCAAATCAAAACGCAAGGCCATTCTGCAACCCTGACCTCTATGAAAGTTGAACTCTGGGCCATTGGAAAAACAGCCGAACCATACCTGGAAACCGGCACGGGCATTTTTGAAAAACGCCTGAAGAACTACCTCCCCTTTTCCTGGGTGATCCTTCCCGATGTCAAACTGAAAACGACCGACGGCAACCGGCTGAAACAGGAAGAGGGCAAAATGCTGCTCTCGAAAATCACACCCGATGACTATCTTATCCTGCTCGACGAGCGCGGCCGCGAACTCAGTTCGGCAGGACTTGCCGATTGGCTCGAACGAAAATTGTCATCTTCCCATCGCAGACTTATTTTTCTGATTGGCGGCGCTTTCGGATTTTCGCCCGATGTTTACACCCGCGCCAACGAACAACTGGCGCTCTCCAAAATGACCTTCAGCCACCAGATGGTGCGTTTGTTCGTTTTGGAACAACTCTACCGGGCCATGACAATACTGAAAAACGAACCGTATCATAATGACGGTGGACGGTAGACGGTGGACGGTAGACGGTGGACGGTGGACGGTGGACGGT
>CALMBD010000092.1 GCA_937861115.1 uncultured Bacteroidota bacterium
AGAGTGGCAGTCGGCACAGTTCACTTTGAACCGGGCGCCGTGCGGGGACTGCGAGAACAGGTTGACTGTCAGTCCCAACAACAGTATTATTGATGACAGTCTATGCATTGGAAGCGTTTTAACTTATATTGAACAACCATCTCCCCCCCTGTCTCCACCGGCTTGTGGCAGGCGGAACAGTCTACCGTAGCGTGTTTCCCTTCCAGTTTGAAGGCAGATTTATTGTGGTTGAATTTGACCGCATCCCAGTTGTTGAAGGCGTGGCAGCGGGTACAATCCGTGACGCCGTTTTTGTCAAACTGACTGCCGTGAATATTTTTGTGACAGGCCGTACAAGCCGTCGACATATTGGCAAACTGCTGAAAGCGCTGCGGCAGATGTCCTTCATCGTCTTTTTTGCCGTGGCAGGCCATACACGATTGTTTGGCGTGGGCGCCCGACAGTTTGAATTGGGTTACATTATGGTCGAAATGGTTCGCCTCCCAGCTCTCCGTGACGTGGCATTGCGTGCAGGCCTGGTTGGGATAGAATTTTTTATCAAGGAACCCTTCGTGTACGTCTTTATGGCAATCTGCGCAGGTTTCTCCTATTTTTCTGAATTGCCATTTTTTACCCGTATCCGGCTTGTGGCAGGCAAAACAGGGTGTGGCCAGGTGACCGCCTTCTAACTTGAACCGGGTCTTGTTGTGGTCGTCTATGGAGAACAGGCTGCCGGCAAAACCGTCTGCGGTATGGCATTTGGAGCAATCGGGGCTGAGGCCCAGGATCGACGCCATTTGCCCTTCGTGGTAATCCTTATGACAGGAGGCGCAGGTATAGTGCGGCAAAGGGTCGGTAAAACTGCCGGAGGTATGGCATTTTTTGCAGTCTACCGATTGGTGTTTGCCTTCCAGTTCAAACCCGGTCAGGTTGTGGTTGAAATTTTTCATCGAACCTGATGAAGCCCGGAAAGACTCCTCGTTGTGGCAATCTGCGCAGTTGCGCCCGAATTTGCCGTCGTGGGCATCTTTGTGGCAAACGGAACATTCGTTGGTCCGCACACCCAGTCGATCCTGAAAAATGGCCGTTGGAGCAGCCACCATGTTATGGCACCCGGCACAGTCGATCTGCCGGTGTTTTCCTTTCAGGGGAAAATGTGTTTCGCTGTGGTCGAACTTTTTTATGCCGGCCAGGGAAGAAAAAGACTGTTCAGAGTGGCACTGCTTGCAGTTCGTTCCAAGATTGGCGCCATGAGGATCCTTGTGGCAGCTGTTGCAGTTGCCAAACGGCATGCCGGTAAACTGCTGAAATGCCTTTCCGTTCCGGGTTTCCTTTTTATGGCATTCATTACAGTTCACCGTCCGGTGCTGCCCGACGAGGGCAAAGGACGTCTTGTTGTGGTCAAATTTCGAAGCCGGGGCAAAGGCAGTCGTGGAGTGGCATTTTGCGCAGTCGTTGGAGAGGGTTTTCTGGTGGTAATCCTCGTGGCACGACTTGCAGTCCGTGCTCAAGCCCAGGTAGGTATTGCTTCTTTTCTTCAGTTCGCGATCTTCGACGTAATCCGCTTTGTGGCATTGCCGGCAGTCGATCGTTTTGTGCCCGCCCGTCAGTTCGAAGCCCGTCAGGTTGTGGTTAAACTTGTTCTTATCGAACCGGACGATGTCAAAATTCCGGCCGTGGTGGTCGCTGTGGCAGACGGTGCAGTCTTTCCCTTTGGCCTCTTTCGAGGCGTGAAAACCGGAACTGTGGTCGATCCTGTATTTGATTTCCTTGTGGCAACTCAGGCATTTGTCGTTGGCCACTTTATCGCCCAGAACGTGGCATTTTGTACAGTTAAACACCCCTTCCAGGCCGGCATGTGCATTGGTCAGGTCGCCGGGCGACAACTGCGCTTCTGCCTTCACGACGAGGAAGGTGAAGAGTATGATGATATGTAGCGGTTTACAGCGCAAACACGATTGTTTTAGGCATTCTGTTTATTAACGGTGTCTTTTCATGGTATATCCGAAGCGTTTGGTGATCTCCACCCCCGCTTTTTGCAAAAACTGGGTGGGCAGTTCACCTCCGGCAAAAATGTACACGAGATCGTTGTCCACCTCCAGTTGACCTTCGTCTTCGGTGGTCAGCACGGCTTTTTCCTGTTCGATTTTCACCAGGTTCGACTTGAACTTGACTTTGAGCAATCCCCTGTTTACCGACTCGTTCAGTTTCTCCCGGTTTTTGGGTTTCAGCCTGCTGAATGTTTCGCTTC
Source organism: uncultured Bacteroidota bacterium (assembly GCA_937861115.1). Lineage (GTDB taxonomy): Bacteria > Bacteroidota > Bacteroidia > Chitinophagales > Saprospiraceae > M3007. Next base: position 2,231 of record CALMBD010000092.1, read on the forward strand.
TGTACGACAGCAGGACTTTATTTTGAATGGCCAGGGATAGCGCCGCCTCGATGGCCGAATCGCCGCCGCCCACGACGACGACGTTTTTATCTCGGATGTTTTCGGGTTCCAGGAGCCGGTATGCCACCTTTTCGAGCGTTTCGCCCGGGATACCCAGTTTGCGGGGCGTACCTCGACGGCCAATGGCCAGCAACACCTTCTGGGTTTTGAAGGCATCGCCCCTGTTGGTCAGGACCGAGAAATGCGTCCCTTCCGGCTGTATGCTTTCCACCTTTGTATTTTCCGTAATCTTAATGTTATTCTGGGTCAGCACGGTATGCCACAAATCCAGCAATTCCGTTTTGCTGGTGTCGTACAGTTTTACCTTTCCGAAGAGGGGCAGCACCATCGGCGCGGTCATGACGATCTTGGAGCGGGGGAAGGAAAACACGGTGCCGCCCAGCGTATCCTGATCCAGGGTAAGGAAATTCAGTCCGTGTTTTTTGGCTGCGAGGGAGGCTGAAATGCCCGCCGGCCCGGCGCCGATAATGATCAGATCGTAGGTAGACGGGGCTTTTTGAATGCCGACCCTGATGATATTTTCAACGGCTGCCTGTCCCTGCTCGACGCTGTTTTTGATCAGCCCCATGCCGCCGAGTTCGCCGGCGATATAGATGCCGGGCACGTTGGTTTCGAAGTTTTGGTTGACATGCGGCAGGTCGACCCCTCTTCTTTCCGTTCCGATGACGAGAGAGATCGCTTCCACGGGACAGTTGTGGAAACACGCGCCGTGACCCACGCAACTGGAGGCGTTGATGAGTGTTGCTCTTCCGTTCACGATACCCAGGATATCCTTTTCGGGACAAACGGCAACGCAGGCGCCGCTTTTTATACAGGTATCCAAATTGATAACCGGATGCAACGACACCGGTTCGTGCAGCCCTTCCTGTTTTGCCTTTTCTATTTTGGCTTCAACTACCCTGGAGGCTTTGTTTAATTTTTTCAGGTAAATGAAAACGATAACGGCGCAAAAGAGAAAAACAAAGGCGTAGATTAAAATTTGTTCTACAAGCATTTTGTGTGATTAAAAAATCCATCGGTAACCAAAAGCGAGGGTAACGGCAACGTGAACAACCATGATAATCAGCATAATAATGGCGAACGGCAAATGCGCCACGTGCCAGTATTTGAACAGTTTTTGCATGGTTTGCAAGCGTTCAATCCGATTATTCAAAGAAATCTCGCGTTTAATGAGTCGGGATATTTGAAGTACGTGTGTTTGGGGAAGATGGTTGTCCCGGAGAATTTTTTTAACACGCCTGATCGTTTTTTTATCTTCGAAGTACTTGTTGATCATCCCCGAAAGGAGGTTGCCCCCGCTTGACCGGGGCGCGACCCTGATCGACTCCAGGATAGTGCCGGAATGTGCCGCATCCAGTCCGTAGGTACCCGCCAGGATGTCTTCCACATTGCTTTTCAGCGATTGCACCTCGCTGAGGCTCAGTTCTCTTCCCTCGATCGTGCGCGGTATCTGGATATAGATAAACCGGCCAATGACGCCACTTGCCACTACCGCCACCATGCTCCAGAAACTGATGGATACAATACCGCCAAACTTGAATGCCGTATGGAACAGAACCATGACGGGCCCGACGCTGCACAAAAAAATATGAAACTCCAGCCAGTACTTCAGTCTGCCCAGGCGGGCAAGCGATTTGTACCGTTTACGGGCAATATAGGAGAACACCCCGATGAGGATCAGCAGGGTACCCACAATACCCAGACCGTGGCCATACATGCCACTCGGTTTAAAATTCGCATGGTCGGGGTGGTAAAAACGCTCCTCCAGGCTGGTGGAGTAGTAAGAAAAGCCCTGGTAAGCCAGCAACAGTGTGATCAGCACACCGATGGTTACCAGCATGGAAATGTACAAGCGATGCGTATTAGGCGACATGATTAAATCGGAATTTGGCTGGTGGCAAAAGTAAAATCTAACTCCATTCGCATCGAATTAATTATGACATGTGCCTGACAATTTGTCAAAATAATATTTGAGCGAAATTGCCGGTGCCTGCCGGCCACCGCCTATGACCAGTATTAGGCCCTTCAATGATGCAAATCCTTTGTTAGCCAACATTCAGGCTTATACCTTATCGCAATAACAAGATATTGCTATGAATGGAGGTCAACTAATCGCCCGGACATTACAGGAAGCAGGTGTGCAGCACTTGTTTACTCTTTGCGGCGGGCATATTGCACCGATTTATGTAGAGGCTGCCAGAGCAGGCATACGCGTCTGGGATGTGCGGCACGAGGCCACCGCCGTTTTTGCGGCAGATGCCGTAGCCCGCCTGTCCGGCGTGCCCGGTGTGGCTGCCGTGACCGCCGGCCCCGGTGTAACCAATTCAGGCACCGCCCTGAAAAATGCACAAATGGCCCAATCTCCCATGCTCCTGCTGGGAGGCGCCACCGCTACCCTGCTGCGTGGCCGCGGCGCCTTGCAGGATATCGATCAGAAGGCTCTGATGCGCGCTGCGGTAAAATACACGGCCCGGGCAAAACGGGTGAGAGACGTATCGCCCATGGTGTTGCGGGCTTTGCAGGCATCCACATCAGGCGTACCCGGACCGGTATTCCTGGAATTTCCGGTGGACCTGCTTTATCCGGAAGCGACGGTGCGCGAATGGTATGGTCAAAAGAACAAAACCGCTTCCGGGCTCCGGGAAAAAATCATGCAGTGGTACATCAACCGGCATGTCAATCGACTGTTTGCCGGTGTGAACAGCGATGCAAACCTCCCCAACCCGACCGGACCAGTTGCGATACCCGAGCCTGGCGCCGCTGATCTTGATACGGCGCTTCGTATGCTCATGCAGGCCCAAAAGCCGGTTCTGCTGCTCGGCAGCGGCGCGCTGCTGGCGCCGCAGCAGGTCGCTGCAGTCGCGCAGGCTGTAGCCGGACTGGGGCTGCCGGTTTACCTCAGCGGTATGGCCCGGGGCTTGCTGGGGCGCGAGCACCCGCTGCAGCGGTTTCACCATCGGAAAACAGCGCTGCGCGAGGCCGACCTCATCATACTTGCCGGCGTACCGGCCGATTTCCGGCTGGATTATGGCCGCCACCTTGGGCGCGGGGCGAAAAAAATAGCGCTCAACCGCAACCGCCGGGAGTTGCGGCATAACCTCCGTCCGGAGCTGGCCGTTTGTACCGACCCCGGTGCATTCCTGGTTGCCTTGGCTCAACGAGCCAACGCGTTACCCGATGTGTCCGCCTGGATACAAACACTCCGGGCCCGCGACGCAGAACGGGAGAAGGAAATCGCTCAAATAGCTGCGGAAAAGGTTGAGGGCATCAATCCGGTGGCCTTGTGCAGAAGCCTGGAGCGACTGCTGCCCGATCGCTCTGTGTTGGTTGCAGACGGCGGCGACTTCGCTGCGACAGCCGCTTACACGCTGCACCCCCGAAAGCCGCTGGGCTGGCTCGACCCCGGCGTGTTTGGTACGCTGGGGGTCGGCGGCGGTTTCGCTTTGGGCGCTGCGGCATGCTACCCCGACGATTACATCTGGATCATATATGGCGATGGCAGTGTGGCATACAGCCTGGCTGAGTTCGAAACCTTTGCCAAAAATGGTTTGAAAGTCTGCGGCATTGTCGGCAACAATGGCGCGTGGGAGCAAATCGCCCGTGATCAGATACAACTGCTCGGTTCCGATACCGCAGTCAAACTCCCGCAGTCCGATTACCAGATGGTCGCGCAAGGGTACGGTGCGGCCGGCGAAAGAGTGCACACCCTGGAGGATTTTGAAAAGGCCGTGCAACGCGCCATACTGCATATGGACCGGGGCATGCCCTACCTGATCAACGCCGTGATCGGCAGCACCGCTTTTCGCAAAGACAGTATTTCAATTTAGGGAACGCTATCCGGCGCCGTCGTGGCCTTCAGGGCTGCCTGGCCGGTCGTTTTAAAAACGCTGAATTATGAACTTCCTCGAACGCTTGCGCTTATTGCTGCACATCATACGCTGGCGGTTTACCTGGTCGAAAAAAGACCTGGACTGCCGGCCCAAAGGCGCCGTCGCCCCTAAATTTATTACTGCCCGCGAAGCCGCCGCCCTGATTCCCGACGGCGCTGTGGTGTGCTCCGGCGGACTGGCGGGCAATGCCCGTTGCTCGGTATTTTTCTGGGCCATCCGCGATTTGTTTATAAAAACAGGCCATCCGCGCAGACTTACCTGGGTAAATGTGGGTGCGCAGGGTGGCCGGGGCAAGGTGCCCGGCACCATTGAAGAACTGGCATTGCCGGGGCTTATGGAACGCTATATAGCGGGACACCTGGAAACCTGCAAAGGGCAGTTGAAACTGGCAGAGGCAGGACAACTGGAACTGCACACCCTGCCGCAGGGGGTAATGACGATGTTGATCGACGGGCAGTCGAACGGACAAACGATGGTGGACAGTCCGGTAGGCGTCGGCACATTTCTAGACCCCAAGGTGGGCAACGGCAGTGCGCTGACACCCAATGCATTCGCGCAATACGTTGCCCTCTATGAAGGGCAGAACCGTCTGTTGTACCTGCTGCCCAGGATCAAAATTGCCCTTTTCAACGCACCGTACGCCGACGGAGAGGGAAACATTTACCTGCATCATTCGGCGGCGTGGACCGAGAGCCTGACGGCAGCCCGGGCTGCCCGGGCCAATGGCGGCAAGGTCATCGCGACGGTCAGCGCTATCATTCCCAAAGACGAGGCCGCCATTACACTGCCTGCCGGCGAAGTCGATCATATTGTGCTGCACCCGTACAATGAACAAACTACATCCATCCGGCAAAAACACTACTGGCCCATGTTCGTTCCCGGCGGGGAAAAAGATTTAACCCATGCCGCCGAAAAACTGCATTTCATCAATAATGTGTTGAAGATCACACCTGTCCGGGGCGAGGTGGAATATGCCCTGGCCCGGCTGGGTGCTCAGGTTTTTGCGAGTGTCGCGCCAAAAGGCGCCATGGTAAATATAGGCGTCGGTTTTCCGGAAGAAGTCGCCCGCCAACTGGTCGCACAGCACCTGTCCGATCAACTGTTGTTCACGACAGAAGCCGGGGTTTACGGCGGGCTGCCTGCGCCGGGTATTTTTTTCAGCGCGGCGATCAGTCCGCAGCACCTGGAGTCGTCTGTTGACATGTTCCGGAGATACCAGACCGAACTGGACGTAGCGATACTTGGATTCCTGGAGGTCGACAGCGCCGGAAACGTCAATGCCTCGCATCGCGGGGAGCGCATTATGGATATTGTCGGTCCCGGAGGATTTCCCGACATCGCCACTGGCGCCGGAACCATTGTATTCATCGGCACCTGGATGGCCGGGGCGCATTTTGTCCTGCGCGGAAACAAACTTGTGATTGAGCAGCCCGGTCCGTGTAAATTCGTCGATAAAGTGCGGCACATAACCTTCAACGCGCAGGAGGCTCTGCGCATGGGCAAGCAGGTGTTTTACGTCACCAATGTCGGGGTATTCGCCCTGACGAAAAAAGGACTGGAACTGCGGCAGGTGACGCCGGGCATAGATGTTATACATGATATTGTACAAACCAGCGCAGCCCGTATTCGACTGCCGGAAAACGGACAGGTACCCCTCGTGGATGAGGCCGTGATGACAGGAAAAGGCTTTACCCTCCATCTGAAGAAAAGACAGGCCGAAAGGGTGCTGTAAGCGCCAGATGATCCCCTATCAAACAGCATATTTCAGATCGCCTCCAGCCATAAAACTGTTGGCTACTTGACACTTTTTCAAAAAAAACTTCCACGTTTTTATGTTTTTCAAAATAAGTACTACTTTACGCTACCCTGCCCAGAATATTTGATGTTCATTTATTTCCTAATATCAAAACGTGGTATCACATGAAAAAATCTTTAATCGCCTTTCTGATTCCGTTGTTTTTGCCCTCATTCGGCTTTGCACAGATCACACAATCCGTATCCGGCAAAAAACAACCTTTCCAAATCAAACTACAGGAAAAAGCAAACATCAGCCAACAGAACAGCGTTTTTCAGCGCGCTTTTGACATGACGGCCGACGACGAACTCAGATCAGTACAGAAGACAGACGACCAACTCGGATTCAGCCACGAAAAGTTTCAGCAATACTACAAGGGGGTAAAAGTAGACGGAGCAACGTACACCGTGCACGCAAAAAACGGTATGTTCGACCTGATGACCGGCGATTACTGGAAGGTAGCAGACCTCGACGTCAAGCCCTCTTTGACGGCCGATGCGGCGTTTGCCGCGGCCTTGACGCACGTCGGCGCCCGGCAATATGCCTGGGAGGATGCCGTGAAGGCGGATTACCCGGACTACGCCAAACCTCAGGGTGAACTGGTTATCGTTGCCGACCCGGAAGGCAAGGCGCTGCCCCGCCTGGCCTACAAGTTTGAAATTTACGCTTCCGATCCCCTGTACGGCGCCAACGTGTTCGTTGATGCCCACAGCGGCGCTTTTATTCAGGAGCACCCCCTCATCTGCGATGTAAACGTGCCGGCAACGGGCAATGCCCTGTACAATGGCAGTGTGTCATTCACAGCCGATCAGGTGAGCGCTTCGTCGTATCGCCTGCGCCAGACTGCCAGTGGCGGCGGAATACAGACGTATAACCTGAACAACGGCACCAACTATACGGCCGCCACCGACTTTACGAGCGCTACCGCCAATTTTACTGCCGATCCGGTGGGCGTGCAGGCGCATTTTGGCGCCGAAAAAACGTACGACTACTATTTCACTCAACACGGCCGCAACTCCTACAACGGAGCAGGCGCTATCATCAGGTCATATGTCCATTACTCCAATAATTATGCAAACGCATTCTGGAGCAACAACAGGATGACGTATGGCGACGGCGGCGGCGCCTACTCCCCGCTTGTTTCCCTCGATATTTGCGGCCATGAAATAACGCACGGGGTAACCCAGTACTCCGCAAACCTGGTGTACAGTTACCAGTCCGGCGCACTGAACGAATCTTTCTCCGATATTTTTGGAGAAGCGATTGAAAACTATGCCAGCGGCTCCAACGACTGGCTCATGGGTGCAGATATCTTCATCAGCGGCGGCGCTATCCGTTCAATGGCCAACCCGAACGCGTATGGCGACCCGGATACCTACCTCGGCACCTACTGGTACGCCGGTACCGGCGACAACGGCGGTGTGCATACCAATTCGGGTGTTCAGAACAAGTGGTTCTATATTCTCTCGCAGGGTGAGTCGGGAACCAATGACAACGGCGACGCCTATAGCGTAACGGGCATCGGCATGGCCAATGCGGCTGCCATTGCGTACCGCAACCTGACGGTTTACCTGACCTCCTCGTCCAATTACTCCGCTGCCCGCGCAGGTGCGATCCAGGCAGCCATAGATTTGTTTGGCGCCGGTTCTGCCGAGGAAATTGCCACAACTGACGCATGGTATGCCGTAGGCGTGGGTGCAGGATACAATCCCGGCGGTGGCGGTGGGCCGTTGCTCTCCGGTTATTTTGAGACCGGCTGGGACGGCTGGGCCGACGGCGGCGGCGACTGCGCACGCGTATCGAGTGCCAATTCCTACGAAGGCAGCTACTCCATTCAGATCCGCGACAATTCCGGCATTGCATCAGCCACGACCTCGCCGGTTGTCGATGTAAGCGGCAATTCGGATATGACACTTCAGTTCTACTTCAGGGCAGCTGGCATGGAGAATGGAGAAGACTTCTGGGTGCAATATTACAACGGGTCCTCCTGGAGTACCATCGCTTCATTCGCACGGGGTGCAGATTTCAATAACAATACCTTTTACGTGGTGACGATTCCCATGAGTAGCGCACAGTTCGCATTCCCGACCAATGCGCAGTTCCGCTTCCAGTGCGATGCCAGCGACAATTCCGACCAGGTATATATCGACGCGGTTACGCTTACCGCAGGCAGTGCCTTTAATATCCTGGGCGACGACACCGCCGGCCTCCCGGAAATCCGGCCGCTGGAAGACAATAGCGCCGCTTCGGAAGCAAACGGATTCATCGGTGATGACGAAACGGATAACGTGGTGCTGTACCCGAACCCGGTCACGAACCTCCTGCATATCCAATCGGACGCAGCCGTGAAAAACGTTCGCATTTTCGCGACCAACGGCGCGCTGATGCTGGACAGCCGGGCACTGCAAAACAGCAATACGATCGACATGTCAGGCCTGACACCCGGCTTCTACTTTATATCCGTTGAAACGGAAAATGCTGTGGTGAAAAGAAAGATCGTGAAGCGATAAGCGAGAAAGGCTTTAAAGCGTTATTTGGGGTTTGGAGAAGGGGCGCCAATCATTAAATGGTCAATGATGTCCCTTTTCTAAACCCCTTTATTTTTCTTCAGACTCCTTCAAACCGGGCGGCCCTCCTGCAAAATGGCTCAATAAGGACCGGCCGGGCAGGAGTTGAACACGGAGGCCAGCGAACTCATCAAGGCCGCCAGCAATCCGGCCGCCACAAGCCCCCGGAATCCCTCGGGCAAAATTGCTTGACCATCGTCGGCAAAACCGCATTTGGCGTATCATAGTGCAGTACCCCCTGCTTGCTCAGTGCAAAGGCGACCAGTGTGACGACGGAAAGCACCCACCAAATGCTCGGAGCCTATGTTCGACGAAAAAATAGATGCCCGATGATAAACCATCCGACATTATCATTTGTATATAAATTGGTTACAGTTTATCAAGATACTTCCAAATCGAAATCAAATCGCAAACCCGAACAGTTGTTTCCAATGGATAGTCGGCAGTATGCGGGGTGACAATAAAGGCAGGAGGGCTACCCAAGTCTGTAAGAGCAATACGGTTTCCCTTACCTAAAGCCGGGTTTGCCGAGATTTTAAATTCAATTGCCGCAACAGGTGCATTACCGCGCACCAACACCAGGTCAATTTCCGAGCCTTCTTTTGTTCTATAAAAGTAAGGCAGCACGCTGGGCGGGAGGTTGGCAATAACCTGCTGAATCCCGTAGCCTTCCCACGAAGCACCGATGATATGGTGGCCAAACAGTTGGTTTTTATCCGAAATACCTGCTAAATAGTGCAGAACCCCGCTATCCCGGAAATAGGCTTTGGGCGTTTTAACCAATCGCTTACCGATATTGACGTGCCAAGGTTGTAAAAATCGAATAAAATAGGCACTTTCAAAGTACGATAAGTAGCGTTTGATGGTCGGAACGGTCAAGCCCAATGAATTTGCCAGGGTGCTTTGATTGAGTAAATTTGCATGAATGCCCGTTAGCATCTGTAACAGCGTTCGAAGAGTCTGTGAAGGGGCTGTCAGCCCAAATTGGGGCAAATCCCGTTCAATAAAAGTAATGATAAAATCCTGTAGCCATTGAAAAGCAACCGTTTCTGTGGCTGCAAAAAGGGCAGGGGGGAATCCCCCGCGCAACCAATTTTTCTGAAAATCACCGTCGGGCAATTCGCGGATGTGAAAGGGGGTGAGTTCAAGGTAAGATATCCGGCCAGCCAATGTTTCCGAACTTTGCCGCAACAAGTCGGGAGAGGCCGAACCTAAAATCAGAAAACGGCCCGCTACCCGATGTTGGTCAACCAAAGCGCGAAGCGCCGGAAAGAGTTCGGGTTTGCGCTGCACCTCATCCAGAACAATCAAATTTTGCTCATTCTCTTTCAAAAACAATTCGGCATTGTTCAGCCGGTTCAGATCTGAAGGCAGTTCAAGGTCGAGATAAACGGTTTTTTGCGCCAATTGCGCTACGACGGATTTTGCAAGAGTCGTTTTCCCTGCCTGTCGCGGCCCGGTGATACCCACTACCGGAAATGTAGATAGCCTTTGACGCAGTAAAGATTCTATTTTTCGCTCGTAAATCATTTACCCGACAAATATAAAATTCATTTTTAAATTTGTCGGGTATAATTTTTTCTGAATTTCAACCGCCAGGAGATTGGGGATACTAGATATATCGGTTCAAAATGTTCTCAAAATATTCCTGCCTGCCGCTGCGCATGTCAGGCTCACCCTGCTCCCCGGCTATTTTGGCCAAATCCGCCAGGCCGAGCCTTCCGTTTTCAAAGTCTTTTCCTGCACCCGAGTCGAACGACGCGTAGCGTTGGGCGCGAAGTTTTGGATACTCCGATTTTTCCAGGATATCATGGGCTGCCAAAAGCGCCCGCGCAAAGGCATCCATGCCGCCGATATGTGCGTAGAAAATATCTTCCGGATCGGTGGAGTTCCGGCGGGTTTTCGCATCAAAATTGATCCCTCCGCCCTGCAAACCGCCTGATTCCAGCAGGACAAGCATGGCCTCCGTCAGTTCGTATATATCCACCGGAAACTGGTCGGTATCCCAGCCGTTCTGGTAGTCGCCGCGATTGGCATCCAGGCTGCCGAGCAATCCGGCTGAAGCGGCCACCTGCATTTCGTGCTGCATGGTATGCTGGGCCAGCGTAGCGTGGTTGAACTCCAGATTCAGTTTAAAATCGTCCATCAGGCCATACTCCCGGAGAAAGCCGATGCAGGTTGCCGCGTCAAAATCGTACTGGTGTTTGCTCGGCTCCATGGGTTTCGGCTCGATAAAAAAAGTGCCTTTAAAGCCCTGAGACCGCGCATAATCTTTCGCCGCATGCAGGAACCGCGCCATGTGGTCGAGTTCGCGTTTCATGTCGGTATTGAGCAGCGACATATACCCTTCCCGGCCGCCCCAGAAGACGTAATTGGCGCCGCCCAGTTTGATGGTCGCATCGAGTGCGTTTTTGACCTGAGCGCCGGCAAAGGCCACAACGGCAAAATCAGGGTTGGTCATGGCCCCGTTCATGTAGTGCGGATGGGAAAAAAGGTTGGCGGTACCCCAAAGCAGTTGTACCCCCGACGAAGCCTGTTTTTCAAGGGCATAGTCGGTGATGGCGTCGAGCCGCTTGCGGCTTTCCGCCAGTGTCGCGCCTTCCGCCACAAGGTCGAAATCGTGAAAACAATAGAAAGGAATGCCCATTTTGGTGATCAACTCAAAACCCGCATCCATTTTGTCTTTTGCCTGATCGAGCGGGTCGGCGGCGTCAAGCCAGGGAAAAACCTTGGTCGGTGCGCCGAAAGGATCGCCGCCGGCGCCGCACAGGGTATGCCACCAGGCTACTGCGAACCGAAAGTGCTCCTTCATCGTTTTGCCCCCCACGATGCGGTCTTCGTCGTACCAGCGAAAAGCCAGCGGGTTGTCCGTCTCCCTGCCTTCGAACCGGATTCGGCCGATGCCTTTGAAATATTCCCTTTTGCCCGTAGTGACGGTGATTTTTGATAATGTCTGCATGTCCAGTTTTATGCGTGTTGTTTAAATAATTGCCTTTTGCAGATCCTTGAACCACTCCTGGTAGGCCTGCTCAAAATCCCCGATCCCGTGCTGCGGTTCGTAGGCGGTGATCACTTTCACGTCCCGCACGGCTTCGTCGACCGTGCGATACAACCCTGTGGCCACCCCTGCCGCCCGGGCAGCGCCTGCGGCGCCGGTTGTTTCCACCAGTTCGATGCGGCAGTCGACCAGATTTGAAATGGTGCCGGAAAATATGTCCGACTGGAAGAGGTTGTCATTGCCCACCCGCATGACCTGTACATTCAGCCCCATACCTTTCAGGATGTTTATACCATAGACAAAGGAGAAGGCAATGCCTTCGAGGGCAGCCCGGTAGATATGCGCCCGTGTATGGCGGTTAAAATGCAGGTTATTCATTTTTGAGCCGATATTCCGGTTGCCCAGCATACGTTCCGCGCCGTTGCCAAAGGGTAAAATGCGCAGGCCATCGGCGCCCGGTGGCACGGAAGCAGCCTCCTGCTCCATGGCGGCATACGTTGCCTGTTCGAGCGCAACCTGGTGTTTCATCCAGCTGTACTGAATGCCTGCACCATTGATACACAACAACACCCCGATCCGCGGGTCCCGGGCGGAATGGTTGACGTGTGCAAAACCGTTCACCCTGGACAAAGGGTCATACACAGGCTTGTCGACAATACCGTATACCACCCCGGAGGTACCACCCGTAGCGGCTACCTCTCCCGGCTTCAGGACGTTGAGCGACAAGGCATTATTGGGCTGATCGCCGGCGCGATAGGCCAGTGGCGTCCCGGCTTTCAGACCGGTAGCCGTTGCTGCTGCTGCCGTCAGCCGGCCTTGCAGGGAAAAGGCCGGCGTCACGTGGGGGATAAGCGCCCGGTCGAAACCAAAATAGTCGAGCGCAAAACCGGCCGGTTCATTCCTGGAAAAATCCCACAGGATGGCTTCGGAAAGCCCCCCCGGTGTCGTCATGATCTCGCCGGTCAATTTCATCGCTATAAAATCGCCGGGAAGCATGATCTTGTGGATACGCTGGTACACTTCCGGCTCGTTTTCCCAGACCCATCTTAGTTTGGACGCGGTAAAGTTTCCCGGTGAATTGAGCAGTTCGGACAGGCATTTTTCATGCCCGATGGCATCAAATGCGCGATTGCCGATGGCAACGGCACGACTGTCGCACCAGATGATGGAAGGGCGAAGCACCTGCCGGTCTTGATCTACCAGCACCAGGCCGTGCATCTGATAGGCGATACCGATGCCTTTTATCTCGTCCGGAGATATTCCCGTTGTCTGTAACAACTTTCGGGTGACGGTGCAGACATTATCCCACCATGTTTCCGGGTGTTGTTCGGCCCAATCGGGTTGAGGAGAAAGGATTTCCATCTCTGTCGCCGGAGACTGCAGGACGGCAATTTTCTCGCCGGTATCCACCCGGGTGAGTGCTGCTTTGATCGAGGATGATCCGATGTCGTATCCTAATAAAAACATGCAAAAATATTTTACGCTATACAGTGCCGGTATGGATACGGTGGTATCAGGGGCATCATGTGTTCGGGGCCGGCAACAAACCGGTGGTTTCATATCGGGACTATCGCTACCGAGGCGGGAAGGTACATAAACAGGCAAATAATGTAGTAAGTCGAAGGCATCCCGACTTCTTTTGATGGAATGAATTATCCCGATGTTATCATCTTTGCACATGGAACATCCCGTACGCCGCCTGTACACGCCCGCCTTTCTGCTGTTGTCGCTTTCCCACGCCCTTTTTGCCGCAAGTTTCAACATGATGCTGCCCGAACTGCCGTCGTACCTCACCAGTCTGGGCGGCGGCGAGCACAAAGGCCTGATCATCGCGCTCTTCACCATCACGGCAGGCATATCGAGGCCCTTCAGCGGAAAACTGACGGATACCGTGGGAAGGCTGCCGGTGATGTACATCGGAACCCTGGCCTGTGTGGTGTGCAGTATGCTGTATCCCGCCCTGGCATTTGTAAGCGGCTTCCTGATCCTGCGTTTTTTTCACGGGTTTTCGACGGGTTTCAAGCCGACAGGCACATCTGCCTACGTGGCGGACATTGTACCGCCCGGCCGGCTTGGCGAGGCTATGGGTGTGCTGGGCATTTGTTTCAGTCTGGGCGTTTCGGCATCGCCCCCCCTGGGCAGCTGGATGGTCAAACATTTCAACGGCGATCCCAATCCCATGTTTTACGCTTCGGCAGTCCTGGCACTGGGGTCCATATTGATCCTGCTCAATCTGAAAGAGACCCTGCCGGACAAAAAACCCTTCCGGCTGGCGCTGCTGAAGGTAACCAAAGCCGACATATTCGACCCGCTGGCGTTGCCCTCGGCCATCACCATGATATTTTGTTATGTGAGTTACGGGGTTATTCTGACGCTGGTGCCCGACCTGAGCGACCACCTGGGCGTGGAAAACCGCGGCACGTTTTTCACCCTGTTTACGCTGGCGAGTGTATCGATGCGGTTTCTGGCCGGCAAGTTTTCCGACCAACTGGGCCGCGTACCCGTACTCAAAATATCTGCCCTGGTGATTACAGGCTCCATGCTGACATTTGCCCATGCCGACACGCCTTACCTGTTCTACGGGGCATCGATGTTATTTGGCTTGGGCAACGGCATTTTTGCGCCGGCCATTAATGCCTGGACGGTCGACCTGGGGCACCCGCAGCGGAAAGGCAGGGCTCTGGCCACCATGTACATCGCCCTGGAAATAGCCATTGGAGGCGGTGCGGCGCTGGCTGGCTGGTATTTTGCCAACGATACGGCGCGAATGCCGGCAGTGTTTTATTTTGCGGCAGCCATGAGTTTAGGGGGCTGGATATACCTTAGCGCAAGAAAGAAATGACATGAAAGATACCAATCGCAGTCTGTTGCTCGCCGTACTGGCCTGCCTTTCCATGGGGCTTTTTGCCAAAGCGCCCCAGTTTTCAGGCGGCATGGCGTGGATCACCGATGTATTCCTGATTGCGACATTCTGCCTCAGTACCTGGGGCTTCTGGGTGGGCTGGAACAGCGCGCGCCTGCAACGCACCGCGTGGTCGTATCTCGCCCCCGGCATCAACGCTTTCATTTTTATCACCATGCTGGCGTTTATGATCCTGATCCGCGCCAAGCTGGATGTCTTTCAATAAGTCCGGGTCAATTCATCACTATGCCTCCAGCAACTGGCCGGTGTGGTTGCCCGTGTCTACCTTGGCGATGATGCGTTCGATCACGCCATTTTCATCAATTACAAAAGTGGTGCGGTGGATGCCGTCGTAGGTGCGGCCCATGAATTTTTTCTGCCCCCAAACGCCGTAAGCGTTGGCCACAGCATGGTCCTCGTCGGCAAGCAGGCTGAAGGGAAGGTTGTATTTTTCCTGAAACTTGACGTGCTTCTTCACGGAATCGGGGCTGACACCGAGAATTTCATAGCCCTGAGCCTGGAACTTCGGGTATCCGTCGCGCAGGCTGCAGGCCTCTGCCGTACATCCCGGTGTATCGTCTTTCGGATAAAAATAGAGTACCAGTTTTTTGCCCTTGTAGTCAGACAATTTCAGGGTCTGGCCTTTTTCATTGGCTGCGGAAAAATCGGGGGCTTTGTCGCCTTCTTTCAGGTGGAACATGTGCGTTGGTTTTAATTATTGTAGTTGATGATCGGGTGCTCTGAGAAAACCGGAGGCCGCTGGATTTGTTCATCAATAATGGCGTTAACTTGCGGTTCCGGTCCCGTTAATCATTGCGCTCCGTATCCCGGAATGGTATTCCGGCGTATCCCGGAATACCATTCCGGGATACATTTGGATGTCTCAAAAGAACTTTTATCAATCCACTATATGCACAACCCATTCATTATGAAAAAATTACTGATCCCCGCTTTTCTGCTCTTCGCCTTTTTCAACCTGCCTTCCTGCGACACCCTCAAGGAAGTGGCCGGCGGCATTCTCAACGAACCGTCGCTCGATGAGATCGGAAAAGCCCTCAAACAGGCTTTGTCGAACGGCGTAACCAAAGGCGTCAACACGCTCTCTCAAAAAGACGGCTATTTCAAAAGCGCCTACAAGATCCTGTTGCCCGACGATGTGCGCAAGGTGACGACCAAACTGAAATCGGTGCCCGGATTCAGCAATCTCGAAAACGAATTGCTGGAAAAAATGAACCGCGGCGCCGAAGATGCGGCCAAGGAAGCAGGCCCCATTTTCCTCGGCGCCATCACCTCGATGACCATTCAGGATGCCACCAATATCCTGATGGGGGCCGATAATGCCGCCACCGCATACCTGAACAAAACCACCAACCAGCAACTCTATGATAAATTCAACCCGAAAATTGTGACCTCGCTGGACAAGATCGGCGCCAACAGCCTGTGGACCAAGGCCGCCAATGCCTACAACGCCATACCGCTCGTGACCAAGGTCAACAACGACCTCGACGACTATGTCACCAAAAAGGCCCTCGATGGATTGTTTGGCAAGATCGCAGAGGAAGAGAAAAACATCCGCCGCAACAAAACCTTCCGCAGCACGGAACTGCTGAAAAAGGTGTTTGCAAAGCAGGATAGCAATAGAAAATAAGTTGATGAGCGATGAGCAAGGCGCGTCACCCACTATTTACGGCTCGCTTCCCCCGGCGTCATGCCGAAGGCATCTTTGAACACTTTGGAAAAATAGGCGGGACTGTTGAAGCCCACCGCATAGCCAATCTCCGATATGGAGCCTGTGCCGGCCTCCAGCATTTCTTTGGCGCGGTGCAGGCGAAAATGTCGAATGAACTCTACTGGAGGCTGATCGAGGAGTGCCGTTAGTTTTCGGTGAAGTTGGCTGCGGCTCATGCCGGCTGCTGCGGCCAGGTCTTCCACACTATACTGTTCGTTGCCGAGGTTGGCATTGAGTGCCGCTCGAATACGCTCCAGAAAACGTTCGTCGGTGCTGGTCAATTCAATATCCTGCGGCTGGAGTACAAGGGTCCGGCTGAATCGTTTCCGCAGGTTTTCACGCTGTTTGATCAGGTTTTTTGCCCGGGCGACCAGCTCCTGCGTATCGAAAGGTTTGGTCAGGTACTCGTCGGCGCCCGTCTCCAAACCCGCGATTTTACTTTCCTGACCCGCGCGCGCCGTCAGCAGGATAACCGGGATGTGGCTGGTTCGCTCGTCTGTTTTAACGGCAGTACAAAAGGCATTGCCATCCATTTCGGGCATCATAACATCCGAAATAATCAGGTCGGGAATATGTTGTATGGCTATTTCCAGGCCCACACGGCCGTTGGGCGCCACGAGTGTGTGAAATATACCAGACAGTTGTTCCCGAATAAAGCCTTGCAATTCCAGGTTATCTTCCACAATGAGGCACAAGGGTAAATCCTGACCGGCGCCCGGCGCCTCCACCGCCGCCGCTTCACCCGTGGCCTCGTTTCCGGGCAAATGAAGGCTTTCCGCCACCCATGGAATGGGCGCCTCGGACCGCTCCTCGGCAGAAAAAGCGGCCCAGCCGACGGGTATCGCTGCTCTGAATACAGAACCCTGCCCTACCGAACTGTGGATAGAAATATTCCCGTGGTGGAGGGAAATAAGTTCGCGCACCAAAGCCAGACCAATACCGGTACCGACTTGTTTCCCACCTTCCTGATCCAACTGGTAAAAACGTTCAAAAATTTTATCCAGCGCATCCGGCGGAATGCCACGTCCCGTATCGCCGACTTCCATCAGGAGCAGGTCGTCCTGAACGGAAGCATGAAAAAACACTTTCCCGTCCGGCGGGGTGTTTTTGAACGCATTGGACAACAGGTTGGCGGCAATTTTCTCCAGTTTATCGCGATCGAACCAGGCGAGTCGGGAGTCGGCCGGCGTTACAATATCGAATTCGACGTTTCCTTGTTCGGCCATGCTTTCGAAGGAATTGGCCATCACGCGGAGCGTTTGCCCCAGGTCGCCGCGCGCCACGTTCAACCGCATTCGGCCGCTTTCGAGTTTAGCCAGGTCGAGCAGTTGGTTAACCAGTTCCAGCAACCGGTTGGCATTGCGGCGAATGAGATGAAGGCCTTTTGCCGGAACCGGGAAATGGAGCGGCTCAGGATGGGGCGCTTCGCTGAGCCATTGCTGGACCGGGCCCAGGATAAGCGTAAGCGGCGTGCGAAGTTCATGGCTGATATTGGCGAAAAAGGCAGATTTTGCGCGGTCGAGTTCCCGCAGTTTTTCCGCCTCTGCGTGTTCAAGTCGAAGCGCGAGAGCGGTTTCTTTCTGCTTGTTCCGCTGACGGTTGCGGAAAAACTGGAACAGCCCGAGCAGGACCAGCACGACCAGTAATGAACCGAAAAGCAACAGCCTTTGCTGCTGGATTTGCACCTGTTTTTTGGCCAGTTCGGCTTCTTTTTGTTGCGTCCGGTAGCGCGTTTCCAGTTCAAGGACGGCTTTGTTATTCAACCGTGTAGCCAGGGTGTCGTGTACCTGGAGATACATTTCCAAATAGTGAAACGCATTGACGAAGTCGCCCTTTGCTTTGTAGGTCTCGGCAAGCGCACCGATGGCCGCTTCCACATGCTTTTCGTTCTTGACCTGTTCGGCGAGTCGCCGGCTCTCTGTAAACAGCCGTATCGCTTCGTCGTAGTTTTTCATAGCCAACTGCACCCAGCCGGAGTTGTTCAAACCAAAAAAGGCAGCCGCGTGGTCGTTCATTTCCGTGGCAGCATCGGATGAAAGGCGGTAAAACTCCAGTGCCTGCGGATAATTGCCCCGCGCATAGGCGGCGTTACCGAGATTGCTGTATATGGTGGGTTGCAGGCACAGCGTGTCGGCCTGTTCAAGGAGGTGCAGGGCCGCTCTGAACGTTTTCTCAGCCTCATTGAGCCGTGACCGGTCCATTTGTACAAGGCCCAGGTTGTTAAGGTATCGCGCCTGCCCTACGGTATCTTTCAATGCCTCCGTTTGCACAATGGCCTCTCGAAAATAGTTTTCCGCCTTGTCGTATTCCTTTTTATTCCAGAATATGATGCCTATATTGCCGGTGGTTGTGGCAATGCACGGTCTGCAGCCGTACTGCCTGGCTGATTCGATAGCCTTCAAGTAAATATCCATGGCCCGGTCGAAATTACCCCTGTTCATGTATTGCAGGCCTACGTTGTTCAGGCTCCGGGGCACAAGAGAGGGGGCATGTTGCTGCGCAAATTCAAGTCCGTGCTGCGCCCATGCCAGGGCTGAATCCAGATCAGACTTGGCATAGTACTGCGATATCTGGAAAAGGGCGATCCATTTCAACGAATCTACCGTGCTTCGGCCAAACACCTGTATCAGGGAATCCACCGGCGACTGTGCTGCAACAGTACGCGGAGCGGTAATTAAAGTGCATAAAAGCAGGAATACCCAAAATCGAGTTGTCATGAAAGGCCGGTATTTTCAGTATCCGGTGCGAAAATCGAACTTTTGGCGTAAAAATAAAAAATGCCTGCCCCCGGCAAAGGGAGCAGGCATCGGATTTTCCTGATGTCGTGCAGTTAATTGTTTGTCGGCATCGGTGTCACAGGTGTCAATGCAACCATATCAGCCAGCCATTGATCGCCTTGCTTGCGCAACAACACAGCAACCGACATAATCTCTTCCTGTACCTTGTCGCCGAAATGGTGGGTTTCGTGGCTGGTATAAGTGGAGAGGATCAGGTCTTTGGCCAGATAGCGATTGTGCCAGTCCTTATTATTTGTTTCCGTGCGGTCGGGTTTAGGCTGGCTTTTGAAAAAGGCAAACAGGTTGGTGTAATAGGTCACGAGGTTTGCGCGGCCCCTGACGATCTCTCCTATCGGGCTGATGTGTTCGGCATTTTCGGTGAAGAGAGGCCCTACCGCGGCGCCGTCCATATTTTGGAAAGCCGTCATGAACGCATTGTAACAGGCTTCAATGCCCTTTTGATCGGCCTCGCTGACTTGAGCGTGGAGGTTAAGGGTGCAGGTAAAGGAAAGCAACAGCGTTGCTGTTTTCAATAAATTGGACATGGTTAAAAAGTTTTAGTGAATGGTATCTTTAAATGTCGGTGTCATTTTGAAAACTGATGGGACAAAGGTGGGGTCATGTGGCACCTGCGGGTTATCAAAAATGTCGCACAGGCTTTCAAATTTGTCGCGGTACCGCCGGCTTTAGCCGGCGTCGACTAAAACTGGAAGTACCGATGCCTGGAATCGGTACCGCCGGCTTATTGAAGTTGTTTAATAAAACGCAATTATAAATATCTTAGCTGTAAAAGTCCA
>CALMBD010000093.1 GCA_937861115.1 uncultured Bacteroidota bacterium
GGTTGCCCGGTCAGCCTGGATGTACACCCGGGAGGCAGTAGAAGCTGCATCGCTCATCGCGATCCAGCCCTCCTGCTCCAGCAGGCGTAGCGCTGCGTGGGCTGGTGCCGTTTCCAGTTTAAAGGTGCTGCAAAAGTACTGAAGGTCGAAATCGATGGATTCCCCGGCGCCGGCGCCAATTGCCAGTTGGGAATAACTGCCCAGTGCCTGGTAAACCCGTTTGATCAGGTCGAGCGCAGGGTAGGCCGTCTGCAGGTTCACCCGCAGGATGTCGGCATCCGCGGGTCCATAGAGCAGCGTTGCGTACGATTTATGGCCGTCGCGGCCACCGCGCCCGGCTTCCTGAAAGTAGGCTTCCAGATTGTCGGGCAGGTTCAGGTGTACCACTACCCGTACATCCGGCTTGTCGATACCCATACCAAAAGCATTGGTACAAACGATGATGCGCGTTTTGCCTGTTATCCAGGCCTCCTGTCGGTTGCTACGCTCCTCGGCAGAGAGTCCCGCATGATAGTGATCGGCGCTAAAGCCGTGGGCCGTCAGGAAGCGGGCAATTTCCCGGGTTTCACCACGGCTGCGCGCATATACGATGGCCGTACCGGGCACATTGCGCAGGATATCGAGCAGTTTTTCGCGTTTTTTGCTCTCGTACAACACGGAGTAGGACAGGTTGGGACGAACGAAACTTTGCCGAAAGACTCTTTTTTCCCGGAATGCAAGCCTTTCCTGAATATCTTCCAGTACTTCCGTGGTGGCGGTTGCAGTGAGCGCCAGAACAGGCACCTGGGGTAGCAGCGTTCGCAATTCGGCGATTTTCAGGTATGGCGGGCGAAAATCATAGCCCCACTGACTGATACAATGCGCTTCGTCGACAGCCAGGAGGTTCACGTTCATGCGGGGTATCCGGGCGCGGGCCATTTCGGTCTGCAAGCGTTCCGGACTGACATACAGTAACTTATACGCGCCGTTGCAGGCGTTTTCAAAAATAATATCGATTTCCCGACGGCTCATGCCGGAATAGATGGCAGCACAGGGGACACCGCGTGCCTTCAGGTTGTATACCTGGTCTTTCATCAGTGCAATAAGCGGAGAGATCACCAGGCACAACCCCTCCCGACAAAGTGCAGGCACCTGGTAACAGATGGATTTGCCGCCACCGGTCGGGAGCAGGGCCAGGGCATCGTGGCCGGCGAGCGCAGCACGAATGATGTCCTCCTGCAAGGGGCGGAATGCAGCATACCCCCAATACTGGTGCAGCATGTCGATTGGCTCCTGATTTTGCTTCACGGGGTGGACTTCATTTTTGGCAAAAATAATACAGTATGACAGGTCTTGTGTATATTGTGGCGCGGCATGTGCATCTTTGCCGTCCTTTACCGAACAAAGCCTTACCCATTTTCCAAATCCGTCTGACAACTGGAACGCATCCGGCAAACACAACTTGCAGGGCGAGCGATATTGCTTTGTGTGTTTGCCGATTGACGCAACTCATTGTTTCTCAACTTAATTTCATTTCAAGTATTTATTAATGGCATTCATTGATATCATTTTAAAAACGCCGTCATACGGATGGCAGGACGAACACGGAGCCTTGGTAAAGCCTACAGTGGGACAAATTTTTGCAGAATTCTTTTCACGAATCAACATATTCAAATCGCGGAAAAACTGGCTGCCCATGCTTTCCTGGTTATGGCTGTTGTTGCTGGTTCCCGTTTTTTTTATTTTTTTCATAAAACACTTTACCTGGTGGCTTTTGCTGATCGGGTTTGTGTACAGCATGGTGTTGATGGGAACCCACGGAACCATCTGGTACCACCGCTATTGCACCCACCAGTCCTATGTTTTTTCTAATAAATTCTGGCGCTTTATCACCCAGCACCTGATGATCAGAATGGTGCCTGAAGAGATATATGTGATCTCCCACCACGTACACCATGTAAAATCAGACGAGCCGGGCGACCCATATAACACCCATGCAGGTTGGTTGTACTGCTTTTTGGCAGATGTGAACCACCAGCCTATCGCCGACGACCTGGATGAAAAGGATTATGCGGGTGTCGTCGGACTATTGCAGCACTCCGGGATAAAATGCAACTCGTATGAGGAATACCGGAAATGGGGATCCGTTGCACATCCGGTCAATACCATAGTAAGCTGGGTATTGAACTGGTCCTTTTGGTATACCGCTTTCTTCCTGATCGGCGGCCACGCCCTGGCGTGTACGCTATTCACCGGTGCGCTGATCTGGGCTTTCGGAGTGCGTACTTTTAATTACGAGGGTCACGGAAAAGGCAAGGATCTGCGCAGGGATGGCGTTGATTTTGATCGTAAAAACATGTCTATCAACCAGATGTGGCCCGGTATCGTGGCGGGTGAATGGCATAACAACCACCACCTGTTTCCGCGCAGCGCACGGTCCGGCTTCCTGAAGCACCAACTCGATTTTGCCTGGTATTACATATATTTCCTTTACCTGATCGGCGGTGTAAAATCATATAATTGCGCAAAGGCGCAGTTCTTCGACAATTATTACCTGCCTTATCAGGAGTCGCTTAAAAGTCCCGTAAGTCAAGCCTGATTGTGCAACATTCCAACCTTCAGCAAAAACTCACGCTTTACGGCCTTACAATGATCGCCGTAGGGTCGTGCATCGGCTCGGGTATATTCATTACACCGGCGCAAATAGCAGGTGCGGTGCCCAATGCGACGCTCGTGCTGGCCGTCTGGGCTATGGGCGGTGTGATCGCACTCACCGGAGCGCTGACATTCAGCGAGTTGGGCGGCATGTATCCCAAATCAGGCGGCGTATACGTG
>CALMBD010000094.1 GCA_937861115.1 uncultured Bacteroidota bacterium
GTCGAGTTTTTTGGGAGAGTCGGCACATCTGGATACTTTTGGGGCTGATTTTTACGAACCCGGACAATAATACCTACGCTCACCTGATGTCATATTTCCAGTTTTATCAACCTTTTTCCGGCGTTGTCCGGCACCTTATTGTCATCAACGTACTGATGTTTATCGGTACCTATGTGGTACTGGGGCAAGAACATTGGAACCCCTCGATAGGCGAACTCGATGTACTTGGCCGCCTTCAACTGGCCGCCTTTACGCCGGGATCCAAATATTTCCAGCCTTTTCAGATTGCCACGCACATGTTCATGCACGGCGATATCATGCACCTGGCCTTCAACATGTTTTCGTTGTACATATTTGGCCCTATGGTGGAAATGGCCTGGGGGCACCGGCGCTTTTTGTTCTATTATCTTTTTTGCGGCGTGGGCGCCTATGTCTCCCACGTAGGGGTGCAGTGGTGGGAACTGGAGCAGGCCGGCATAGACCCGACTTCATGGAATGTCCCCATGTTGGGCGCTTCCGGGGCAATTTTTGGTATATTTGTGGCCTTTGCCTATTTATTCCCGAACCAGGTGATCAGCCTGTTGTTCCCTCCAATATCGCTAAAAGCCAAATATTTTGTACCGATCATGGCCGGTCTGGAGATTTTTTACGGTGTACGGGGTTATTCGACGGGAATTGCCCACTTTGCACACATAGGCGGCGCGGTTTTTGGTTTTATTTTGATCATGATATGGTACCGGGGGCGATTCCGGTGAAATGTAGACAGATCAACAGCATATACATTAAAAAAATGGCGGTTTTCAGGTCAATTTGGGAGGATATAAAGCACTCGTTTCGCGCGGGAAACATGGTGACCAGGCTGGTCATCATCAACTTCGGCGTTTTTGCGCTGGTGAACATCGTCTATTTCCTGCTCTGGCTTGGCTTTCAGGGCGATCGCGCCAAAGCGAGCGAACTGTTTGAGCAGGGCCTGTACCTGTTTTGTATGCCCGGCAACTGGCTCACCTTTCTGTGGCATCCGTGGTCGATCATCACAAGCATGTTTCTGCACGAGGGTTTCGGGCATTTTCTGGGCAACCTGATCACCCTGTACCTTTTTGGCGTTATCGTCGGCGACCTCATCGGCGACCGGCGGGTGTTGCCCATTTACCTGCTGGGCGGATTGGTCGGCAATGTGCTTTATTTTATTTCCGCGCAATTCATGCCTTATGTGGGGACCTATGCGCTCGGCGCTTCCGGAGCAATCATGGCACTGGCCGGCGCAGCGCTGGTGCTGGCGCCCGACTACCGGGTCATGCTTATACTGCTGGGCGAGGTAAAGGTGAAATACATTGTATTGATTCTCGTGCTGCTCGATCTGGTAGGCATTGCCAACCAGAGCAATACCGGCGGTCACGCTGCGCATATTGGCGGGTTTGCCATGGGTTGCCTGTTTGTATACCAGTTACGCGATGGCAAAGACCTTTCCGAGCCAGTCAATCGCCTGCTCGATTGGGTCAGGAGTTTGTTCTACGGCAGCGCCGGGCCGAAGAAAAAAACCGTCAGGCGCAAAGCGCAACCCGCTTTTAAAACCAGTTTTGGAAACGCCCGGGGCAATAGCGCCAGCGACACCAACGACCTTTCCTTTCAGGAGCGACTCGATGCTATCCTGGACAAAATCAAAGAAAAAGGTTACGAAAACCTCAGTCAGGAGGAAAAAGACTTTTTGTACGACGCGAGCAAGAAATAGTATTCCGCCCGCACCGGTACACAACGAAATTAGAACATCCGACGACGAAGCATGCGCTCCCTGCTGAAAAACGCTTTCAAAATACTGAGTGCAATCGTGGTGTTTCTGACACTGCTGGCCTACGTATGCCCGCATGTGAACCCTGCTGTTTTCTCCTGGCTGGCATTTTTTGGTACGGCTTTCCCCTGGATATTGCTGGCCAACGTGTTCATGATCCTGTTCTGGGCCTGGCGGCGCAGCCGGTTTGCCCTTTACCACATCGGTATCCTCGCATTTGGCTGGCAATACGTTTCAGGCTTTATCGGGTTTGATTTTGGCAAAGATTCGGTGCCGGAAAGCGCCGTCGTCATCGCTACCCACAACCTCGGAGGACTGTTCCACGGAAAAAAAATATCCGATTCCCTGCAGGAGCAAACGGCCGCCCAGTATGTGCGGTTCCTGAAAGACAACGGTATGCCCGACATCCTTTGCACCCAGGAGACGACCGGCAAGATGTACCACATTCTGGCCAAAAAAATGGGTTATGATTACACGTTTAACCTGAAAAAAGGGACCGTTATATTCAGCCGATTCCCCATCGACGGCGGCGGCGAGATCCCGTTCGGCAAAACAGCGAACTCATCGCTGTGGGCCGATATCCGAATCAACAACAAACTGGTCAGGCTATATGATGTCCATTTGCAGTCCAACAAAGTGGCAAGCGCTGCGGAAAAGGTCATCGACGACCCTGAACTCAACGAAGGTGAGACCTGGCACGAGATCGGCAGCGTATTGCACCAGGTAGGCAATGCGACCAGCCGGCGCGCCGACCAGGCACAACGCCTGCGCGAACACATCGAGGCGTCGCCCAATCCGGTTATCGTGTGCGGCGATTTCAACGATACGCCAAACTCTTTCGTTTATGCCCTTATTTCCGAAGGACTTAACGATACTTTCCGCGAAAAAGGCCTGGGCTTCGGCACCACCTTTGCCGGCGTATTGCCCATGCTCCGGATCGACTATATCCTGACGGAAAAAAGTTTTACGACTTTCTCCTGCCGGACCATTCGGGGAACTTTTTCCGACCATTATCCGGTATCTTCTGCTATCGGCTTTTAAAAAACCTCGGCCTCCGGAACAAAAACCATCTGCCGTCCATCGCCAACAAGTCCACCGTCTTCATACATTTGCGCCCATGAACGAGATTCGCGCCATCAAACTGCACAACAGCCTTTCCGGCAAAAAAGAAGTCTTTCAATCCCTGGCTCCGGGTCGGGTAGGCATGTATGTCTGCGGCCCTACGGTGTACAGCGACGTACACCTCGGCAATTGCCGCACTTTTGTCAGTTTCGACATCATCTACCGTTACCTGATGCACAGCGGCTATAAAGTCCGGTATGTGCGCAATATCACCGACGTGGGGCATTTGCTCGACGACGGGGAAGATCGCATGTCGAAAGGCGCGCGCCTCAGCCAATTGGAACCCATGGAAGTTGCACAGAAATATACCGTTGGCTTTCATGATATTATGCGGATACTCAATACCCTGCCGCCCAGTATCGAACCACGTGCTACAGGCCATATTCCTGAACAGGTCGAAATGGTGAAGGCGATCCTCGACCGTGGTTATGCCTACGAAAAAAACGGCTCGGTGTATTTTGACGTCATCAAATTCGCCAGGGAGAACCCCTCGGTATACGGACAACTGTCCGGCCGCGTCATCGACGAACTGCTGGCGGAGAGCCGGGAAAACCTGAAGCACCAGGATGAAAAAAACCATCCGGCCGATTTTGCCATCTGGATAAAAGCTTCCGAAGAACATATCATGCGCTGGAACAGCCCCTGGTCGGTCGGCTTTCCCGGCTGGCACCTCGAATGCAGTGCGATGAGTACCAAGTACCTGGGCAAAACATTCGATATCCACGGCGGCGGCGGCGACCTCAAGTTCCCGCACCACGAAAATGAAGTGGCGCAAAACCACGGCTCCTGCGGCTGCCAGCCAGCCAATTATTGGCTGCACGCCAATATGTTGCTGCTCAATGGCCGGAAGATGAGCAAAAGCGAAGGCAATACCATCAGTCCTGTCGAACTGTTCAGTGGCGACAGCCCGTTCATCAGCAAGGGCTATTCACCGATGGTGGTCAAGTTTTTTATGCTGATGGCGCATTACCGGAGCACGCTCGATATCACCGACGAGGCCCTTCAGGCAGCAGAAAAAGGGTTCCGCAAACTCATGGAAACCAATAAACTGCTTCAGGCAACATCCATACCTGCACGGGATTTTGACGGATCGGAAAGTGATACCGACCGCGCCATTCTCGCCCTGATCGACGACGCCTATAAAGGCATGGACGACGATTTCAATACGGCGATCGCCCTGGCGTCGTTGAATGAAATAGGCGGCTACGTAAATAAACTGGTCAACAAACAGATCGCCGAAAGCGATATCGCGCCCTGGGTACTGGAACGGATGAAAACGGCTTTTGCCAATTTCATTTACGATATTTTCGGCCTGCAAGACGAGTCGGCCGGCGCCGCAGACGGCACCGTGGAAGGCTTGATGCGCCTGGTGCTGGATATCCGTGCGAGCGCCCGGGAGCAGAAAGACTGGACAACCAGCGACAAGATCCGCGACGCCCTGACCGAGGTTGGTATTCAGGTGAAGGATGGCAAGGAAGGTGTAAGCTGGAGCAAGCAGTAACCTGGTCTATTGCCTTGTGCCGATGAAGGATAAAATCCGGGTTTGTCCGGACGTCGTTTCCATTTCAATGACAAGTTTCTGATTACTGTTGGTCAGAGAGCCGGTGCCGCTGACCTCGTCACCGAAGTAATTCTGCGGAGGAAAAAATATTTCCATATCGGTCAGCACCTCGGCGTTCAGGGTTGTCGCAGCAACGCCGAGGTCCAGTTTAACATCAAGTTTGTTGTTGGACTTGCCTGTGATCGTGGCCGTAACATCGTTCAACGAGATCGAGCTTCCGATAGTCGATTCCTTATAGTCACCGAGAAAGACGCCGATAAAAGGTGAGTCGGTCTTGTCTTTTGAACAGGACTGGAACATCAAAAAAGCCAGGGAGAAGAAAAGCGTGTATGGTCTCATTCAAAGTAAATTTTAGGTGTTGACCCGGTCCGCAAAGGAACACAAGAGCCGATTATTTTCAGGCAAATTATTCAATATTGCGGGTATGCGCCAGCCAGTCTTCTTCCGTGTCCACATCGGAAAGAACGGGCATCATGGTGCAGGTTTTGCCCGCTGCCGCGATTCTGTCCAGCGTATGTGCGCGTACCGAATCTGTGCTCCACTCAATATTTTGAAATACAGTTTCGTCAAAATGGCGCATACCGAGGAGGTAGTAGCCACCGTCGGGTGTGGGACCCAAAACAAAATCGCTGTGATCGAGGGCATCGAAGGCTAGTTGCAGCAGCGCTCCCGTTAAATCAGGGCAGTCGCTGCCGATAATAACGGCTTTTTCGGCACCCATGTCGAAGGCCGATTGGAAGGCGGCCGCCATGCGCGCGCCCAGATCACCCGGCGCCTGGGTGGTCTTGATAAAATCCGCTTCGGGCCAGTCGTCGTTTGTTTCCACAACATCGCTGTAGCACAGCACCCTATCCGCCCGGACGCCCTGGGCAGCCACGCGGGTTCTGCCGAGCAGGTACCGGTAGATGCGCAGGGCCGTTTCGTCGCCCACGGTACGCGCCAGCCGGGTCTTGACATAGCCGGGTCTCGGATTTTTGATCAGGATCAGCAGGATGTTTTTCAAAACGGTATTACATGAATTTGATCAGCCACTCGCCGAGGAAATACCCCGCAATGGCGATGCCGAAGCCTACAACAAACATTTCCATGCCGCTTTTCCAGAAATTTCTGCCCGTAAAGAAACTGCGGGCAGCGCCCACGGCGAAGTGTGCCAGCATGGATATGGCAAAAGAAGCGGCGATAGCAGGCACTCCTTCCGTTATCAGAAAAGGCACTACGGGAATAATGGCGCCGATAGCCGTGGCAAGACCGGTGATCCATCCTTCACGCAGGGGGTGTATGGCGGCTGTTTCCATTTCCAGTTCCTGCTTCATTTTTTCCTGCAGAAAAGCCGGTTTGTCGGTCATGAGTGCTTTTACCATACGGTCGGCTTCTTCTGCCTGCATGCCTTTCGACTGATAGATGAGGCTGAGTTCGCGCGCCTCGATTC
>CALMBD010000095.1 GCA_937861115.1 uncultured Bacteroidota bacterium
CGAGCCCGAAGAGTTCATAGGCGCCCCTGCTGATGTCGCCAAAACGGTGCAGGATGCGGAAGTCCATGGTGCCCGGGCTCAGCATTTCCATGCTGTGCGTATTGATGACGCGCGGACTTTTGAATGCGTTGGTGACGTGGTCGATGCTGTACTGTTCGTCGAGCAGGCTAAGCAGGCCGCCTTGTTGCGACCAGGCAGGCGCGGCGAGCAGGAAGAGCATACAGCCTGTGAGCAATAACTTTTTCATAGCGGGAATCAATTGTTTGGCGCGCCGGCGTCTATCCAGGCTTTGATGATACTGATTTTGCAGGCCGGGAGTTTGTTGCCGTTTTGTGGCATGGGGATGTACCCGGAAGCGTGCTGAATGGACCCGAGCAGTTTGCCGTTGGTCACAGTGGCCTTTACCCCGCTGTATGTGTTGTAGTTGACGTTGCCCTGCGGGCTGCTGCCTGCATGGCAGCCGTAGCAGTAGGTGGATAAAATGGGCGTGACGCCGCCGCTATAGGTCACGTTGCTGGTATCGCAGGCGCCGTCGTCGCAGACCGTATTTTGGGCGCCTTCTTCTATCCACGTCGCAATGGTGATGATCTGTTCGTCGGTGAGGCGGGAGTACGGCGACTGGGGCATGCCGGCTCCGAATGGCGCTACGAGTACCTTGTAAATCTCGCTGGCCTTGAAATTGCCGGGCACGATACCACGGCTAACGATGGTCTCGTAGGAACTCAGGTCGTAACCCTCCCGGCGGTCCTGGCTGTTGTGGCAGCCGCTCTGGTTGCAGTTGGATTGGAAAATAGGCAGCACTTCGGTCTCGAAGCACACGCTCCGGAGGTCTTGTACGTATTCGCGGGTACAGGCCAGCGGGAGCAGCAGCAATAACCAAATCAGGCGTTTGATAGTCATATTATATACTACGCGTTAAAAATTATAGAACAGGTGGGTTTTTAGGCCAACCTGGTTGTCAAGAATACGGCGTTCCTCACCAAACGGCATCAGCCAATAACCGCCGGCGCCCAACGAAAAATGCGGGCCGAGTTGTCCCTCGACGCCCAGCATAAACAGCATCCCCTGCCAGTGGGTCATGGCTTTGGATTGGCCTGCCAGCGTTATTTCCAGATTGTTTTTCTCGTTTTCGAAGTCGAACTCAATTTCAAAAGGCAAGGTGGTAGCAGCCTGTGCGCCAACGCCGAACCAAGGGCTCCAGGCGCTGCGCAGCGGCAATTGGTACCGTAACTGTATAACGTATGTAAGGGCCGGTAAACGATAGGTCTCCCAATATTTTAACTTGTAGTCACTGCCGGGGTCCGGAACCTTTATCCCGCGCAGCACATTGTGGTCATCTTCCTCATCGTCTTCCTGTAATTCATCCGCCTTCAGTTTGCCTTGCCAATACTGCGCTTCAACACCAAGCCGAACATTTCGGACGATCTCTACGTCGGCGGCAATACCTGCGCCTAACAGTGAACCGGAGCGTTTGTGCCGAAGTAACGGATTGCCCCAGCCTGCAACCAGACCTATCCGCGGGCGCGCCGCAAATAGCAGGTTCGACCGGCTTTTTTTCGTGATCGGCCGGGTTTCAACGGGTTGTTCAAAGATGGAGTCTGGAACGGACGGGGGTGCTATTGTTAATGCCTGGGCCTCCGGCGCAGCGCTTTCCGGTACGGGTACTTTGTGGACGATAGTCCGTTGGGGTGCAGGTGTATTTTCTTGTATGATTGGTTGGTTAGCGGCGTTTTGGGATGCCGGGGCAACCTGCCCGGGCGGGTTTTCCCGGCTTTCCTGTCCCGGCAAAGCGGGTGCGCCGGGTTGGGGCGTTTCTATTGCTGCGATGCCCTTGCCAGCGTTGTTGTTATTGGTAAATTCAGAAAAGGGTGCTCCTGCATCCGGAGAGGGTTTTGTCGGAGCCAAATCACCTGCATATTGACGCCGTACAAGCGTAATATGTTGGTAAACAGTATCATACCGATACACTACGGTCTTCTGAACAATAGTATCCGTCTGATAAACGGTCGAGGAAAGGCTTGCGGCGCTGCTATCCGAAGCAGCCTGTCTCCACTGGTACCACCAAAACACATTTCCTGCGGTCAGCAGCCCGAGCAGTGGCAGCACCAGTGGCAGTAGCCATCGCCGGCGGCGTCGCTCGTGCGCATACAGCCGGTTGGACAGGTCTGACCACCCTTCCTCGCGGTAGGGTTCGCCGGGTAGCTGTCCGAACTTGTGTGAAAAAATTTTGTCGAAGTCTTTATTTTCCATAAGCGTCCTCGGTTTGCCTGTTCAGAAGCATTTTTTTTAATTGAAACCGGGCTTTGGACAAATTGGATTTAACCGAACCTATGGATACGCCGAGGATGTCGGCTATTTCGTGATACTCGTATCCTTCGATGGCGAATAGATTAAAGGTTGCCTGGTATGCAGGCGGCAGCTGCCTGACCAGTGCAAGCAAGTATTCCGCATCTGCATTGATCAGGATTTCGGGGATTATTTTCTCGTCGTGGGCCTGGGTGAACTCGACGGTTTCCATGTCTTTCGACCCGAGTCGGTAGCGGTCGATACAGGTATTGATCATTACTTTCTTGAACCAGGCCTCGAAAGACAAATCGCCCCGGTACCGCTCTATTTTAGTGAAAACCTTGAAGAAACCATCCTGAACGCACTCGCGGGCAATGTCTGTATCAGCAGAATAGCGCTGGCATATCACGGAAGCCCAGGCATGAAATGCCCGGTAAAGCCGGTTCTGCGCGTAGCGATCGCCCGCGCGGCATCCCCGGATAACCTCTTCCAACTCAGCCTTGTTCAGCATGCCTGTACAAAAACACGAGTATTTTTTGTATTATGTTGTCTCTCTATTGAAAAAGGCAGGCGGGCAACTGTGCCAACCTGCCTGCAAGCTAATCAAGTCTTGTGAAATGTTCATCAATTTCTGATAATCTTATGGCGAATGCCCGTATTGTTTTCCAATCGAATATCGAGGAGGTAAACGCCCGGAGGCTGCGCAGTAAGGTCGAAAACAGCATTTTGGCTTATTGTCTGCTCCGCAACCAGGCTTCCGTTCATGTCGAGTAACCTCACCTGCCCGCCCACTTCACTCGGATTGGCAAGGGTGATAATTCCGCTTGTGGGATTGGGGAAAACGGCGACCGGGGCATGGTCCATTGCCGCTTCCGGTTGGTCGTCGAAACCTGAGGCGGATTGCCCGCCGCCTGCGCCCCCGCATCCGGTCTGCACCTCTGCGAGTGTATTGCAGCCGGTTGCATTGTTTTCAAAATTAACCGGACCGCCGTTGTTCAGGTAGGCGCAGATGCCGGCTGTGACACACAGGCTTAGGGCCGGGTTGTCCGAAATATCCAGCAGCACCCCGACGGTGACCAGGTTGTTCAGGCCGTTCAGGCTGGTCATGGCCGTATTCAGTGCGATGATAAATTCCCCGCCCACGGTGGTCAGGCTGTTCAGGCCGGCCATACTGGTCAAGCCCGGATTGGACTCTATGGTGGCGCTGCCGCCGATGGTGGTCACGTTATTGAATCCGTTCAGGCTGGTCAAGGCGTTGTTGGAAAACATGTCGAGGTCGAGTCCGATGTAGGTCAGGTTGCTTAACCCGGTCAGGTTGTTCAGTACCGGGTTGAGTTCGATTTCCACGCCGCCGCCGATGGCGCCGAGGTTTTGCAAGCCCGTGATACTGGTCAGAACATCGTTCAGGCCGATCAGCAATTCGCCGCCAAGCGCGGTCAGACTGTTGAAACCGCCGATGCGCGCCAGCAGGGGGTTTAGTTCGATAACCATGCTCCCGCCAACATACGTCAGGCTGTTTAATCCGTTGATATTCAACAGGGCATTGTTGCCGAACACGTTGAAGTCCAATCCTACATAGGTCAGTCCGTTCAAGCCGTTCAAACTGGCCAGCAGGGGACTCAATTCGATCTCGACACTTCCGCCCACCGTGGATACCGCGCTCAGGGGGTTCAGGTTGACCAGGGCGTTGTTGGCGGAAATGGCGAGGTCTGTCCCGATGGAGGTAATATTCTGCAGGCCGTTGAGACTGGCGAGTGTGTTGTTCAGTTCAATTTCCACGCCGCCTCCAATGGCCGTCAGGCCGCTGAGTGCGGAGATATTCGTCAGCAGGGGATTCAACTCGATACCCAGGTCGCCGTCGAGGCTGGTGAGGCCTTGCAATCCGTTGAGGGTTTTCAAGGTGGCATTGTCAGCAATTCCGAGTCCGCCGATCCCGATATGCCAAAGGTTGGCGAGGGCGCTCAGGTTAACGAGTTTCGGATTGAGTTCGAGGGCAAGCCCGCCGTCGATCCAGGTCAGGTTATTCAGTCCGTTCAGGTTCGCCAGGTTATCGTTGCTTATGATGAGCAGGTCGCCGGCGACGGTACTTAACCCGGTCAGACCCGAGAGATTAATCAGGGCGGGGTTGAACGATATCTCCATGCCTTCCCCTGCGGTAGTCAGCGCAGCAAGGGCACTGGTATTCGACAGGAGGGTGTTTTCGGAAAGGAGCACCTCGCCTGCGACGCTGTTGAGCGCCTGCAAGCCGTTCAGGCTGGCAAGCTGGGGGTTGTTGGTGATGTCCAATCCACCGCCGACGGTTTGCAGTCCGTTCAGTCCGCTCAGGTTTTTCAACAGGGCGTTTCCGTCGATGATCAGATCGCCGGGAACAGCGGTGATTTTTTGCAATCCGTTCAGACTGGTAATCTTGTCATTGTTGACGATCTCCAGGCCGGCCACGGAAGCCAGGTTGCTCAGTCCGCTCAGATTGCCCAGCAGGGGGTTGTCGGAAATGAGTAGATCATCGTCAACTGCCACGATGTTTCGCAGCGCCGTCAAGTTATTGATATTGGAGTTGCCCGGCCCGCCGCCGATGGTCAGGCTTCCGGGGATTACGGTGCAGTTGGGAAAGTTGGAACCGAACTGATTTACCTGCGCCTGGGTGGTGAGGACTACATCGTCGGCCGGACACTGGCCGAAAATGGTTTTGGATAAAAGCATGCAGGTCAAAAGCAGGGTGTGTTGAATCCGTGTTTTCATAGAAAAAATTTTAATTGGTAAGGCGATACGGCAAACACTCGTATGGTCAGCGACCTTGTTTGCATGGGCTAAAAGTATAGGCGGCCTCAAGCCGGCGACAAGTTTATGTCGCCGATCCGGCTGTAAATAGATGCCCAACAGGGAAAACCGGCTTCCGACCGGCAGGTATGCCTTACCATGACGCAAGCCCCCATTGCCCTGACTGTTTTTCAACAAAAAGGGCGATGGAGGCCGTGGTTTTTTGCGGGGAAACCTGAAAATTAACGGGGATTACCCTGCAATCGACACTCCGATCATCTTGCCGATGCCGAAGGTGACTGCCGCTGCCATCAGGCCGAATATGACCTGCCGCATACCGGAGAACCAGATGCTTTTTCCGGTAAAAAGGGTGATTGCCGCCCCGATGATGAACAGCCCGATGGTACTGAACACCGCGCTGGCCAGGATGGCCATGTAGCCGCCGCCCCAGAAAAACGGCGCCAGCGGTATAATGGCGCCTATGGCAAACAGGATAAAAGAAGTAATGGCAGCCTCGCGCGCCGAACTTTTCAGGTCCTCGGGGTTGATCCCCAGTTCTTCCTTGATCAACACCTCATGCGCGTGATCTTTGTCCGCCATTACTTTTGCCGCCATTTCGGTCGCCTGCGCTTCGGGAATGCCTTTAGCCATGTAGATAAGCGCGATTTCTTTCATCTCCCCTTCGGGATTGCTGATGATCTCGTCCATTTCCAGCGACATCTGGCGTTCGTACAGTTCCTGCGAACTTTTTACGGAAATCCATTCGCCAAGCGCCATCGACAGCGCCCCTGCCAGGAGTCCGGCCGATCCGGCCAGCAGTATTTCGCTTTGGCCGCTGGTGGCGCCCGCCACACCCATTACGAGGCTGAGGTTGGACACCAGTCCGTCGTTGGCGCCGAGTACAGCGGCGCGCAAGGCATTCCCGCCCACCGTTTTGTGTTTGCCTTCGATGCGCGACAACTGCTCCCCGGAGACCTTGTTCTTGTTGCCGAGCAGCGACTCCAGTATTTTGACGTGGTTGTTCTCGTCGCCCCTGACTGGTATTTTGCTATCCGTCTTTTGCCGGACGACGGCCTGGGCAATGCTTTTTTCGGTATCCATCATCACGCCGATGATGTAGTCGTACCCGAATGTTTTTCCGATGCGGTCGAGTACCCGCGCCCGCCAGGACGGTGGCGGCAGCGTGGCGCTTGCACCCTGTTTGGCCAGACCCTCCAGCATTTTTGCAGCGTGTCCGGTTTCTATTTCGGCAAGATTCCGGAAGACGGCGGCAATGCCGGGGTCTGCTTCGGCGGCGGCTATTTTTTCATACAAAAATGCCGCGTCTACTTCGGTCTGAACATTGGCGGAAAGGGTACTGCCGGGTTGGGTTGTCATGGTATGTGTGGTTTAGTCGTCATCATCGGCATTCTCGGCTCCACCCTGCGGATTCGTTTCACCTCCTTGCGGATTCTCCGTACCTGCCGCCGTTGCGCCGCTTCTGATCTCGGTGTGCCTGATCTCGCCGCCCGAGGTGCCGACCTGCCGGGCAAAAAACATCGTGCCCAGTGCGGCGACGAACGTCAGGGCATACAAGGCGGAAGCGATCTTTTTCGACTGCTGATCGGCAAAAAACGTTACGATCGAAAGCAAACCTAATCCGCCAACCACCCACAGGAAAATGTTGGCCATGTCTTCATGTGCCTCCATCAGGTTTTCGCTGACGCCCGGGAGGTTTTCCACGATCTCTTCGGCGCCTTCACCGGTCAGGTAAGCCGGTATGGCGAAGCCGGCCGAAAGTACAAATATTCCAAGTGCCGTTCGCCTAACGGTGTTGTTTTTGAGGATAAAACCGCCTGCCATGATCAGCAGTCCGAAAAGGACGCCCAGAATAGGCAAGTGGTTGAGCAGCAGATGCAAATGTGCCTGGTTCATGATACATGAATTTTAAATCAGAAGAATAGGGATTGGAATGACCGGACGTTCTGCCGGCCATTCCGACCCAATTGTTGTCAGAGGGAATTGACCTTTACAAAGCGTTCCCCGCCGGTCATGGAAATACCGCAGCGTTTCGGGGCGGTCCCGTCGTAGGTGTTGCCGCAGGTGGGGCACACGAAATACTGCGTCGGCAGCGTATTGACCTGATTGCCCTGCAAAGCCGCTAGCGCTTTTTCGTACAGCGGCTTGTGCTTTTGCTCCGTTTTGTAGGCGTAGTTCAGGCTGATGAGGGCGAGTTGGCTGCCTGCCTGCCCCGCTACCGACAGAAACTCCGGATACATGGTCGCAATCTCATAGGATTCGCCCGCGATGGCGTCTTCAAGATTCTCTTTTGTCGTCTTGACGGTGAATTTTGGTGACACCTCCGGCGCTTTTTCGCCCAGTTCTTCTAGCACGGACTTGTGGTTGGCAGCGTGTATCTTTTCCGACATAGACGCCGCCTTGAACAGCAGTGCAATCTCGGTGTAACCCTCTTCCTGTGCCTTTTTGGCGTAATCGGCGTATTTGGCGCTTGCGGTTGTTTCGCCCATAAAGGCCGTCCTGAGGTTTTGAACGGTGACGGCTCCGGCATCGCCGGAGCTGTTTTGGGCGGCCTTGCCTTCCTTTTCTCCGGCCTCGTCGTCGTCCTTTTCATTGACGCCGGCCGGTATTTCTGCCTGATTGGTTTGGGGCGCCTGCAGCGCAGCGTCATTTTCGGTATTTGAACCGCAGGAAGGCAGCAGCATCCAGAGACCTGCGGCGAGAAGCATGGGTGCTATGATCGTTTTTTTCATTGTCTTATCTTGTTATAGTTCGTTTTTGATAAGACAAAGGTGGCCGCAGGCGCCTTAAATCGACCTTGGGTATTTCTAAAAATTGGCTTAAGAAAATGAAGGGGAAAACACGAGTGTAAAGGCGGCGCCTTCACCTGCACTGCTGCTGACTGTTAAACGAATATGGAGCATATCCGCCAGTTTTTTTGCGATGGATAAGCCCAGTCCGGCGCCTTGCACGGCGGTACTGCGCGAATCGTCGGCTCGATAAAAACGGTTGAATACCCGGGGCAGGTGTTCGGCCGGTATACCCGGTCCGTTGTCCCGGATAACCAGCGCATGATCCCCTGTCCGCCAGCTGCAGTCGATTCTCCCGCCGGCATGCCCGTATTTGATGGCATTGCTCACCAGGTTATCGAGGATGATGTGCAGCAGGGCCGCATCGGTGTGAACGATTGCTTCGGAGGGTATCTGCAAATGCAGCGACATGTTCTTTTCCCGCAACCCCGGTTGCCACTTTTCGGCGATCGCCCCCAGTAAAGCGTCGAGGGCGACCGGCGTGCGACTGACGGGAATAGCGCCGCTTTCGAGGCGCGCCAGTTGCAGCAACTGGTCGAGCATACCGTTGAGCCGGTCCACTTCTGCGATGACCCGCCCGATTTTTTCTTCGTATTGCGCCGGTTCGCGCTGTTTGCGGAGCAGCACCTCCAGGGTGCCCCGGATGGCCGTCAGCGGGGTGCGTATCTCATGGGAGGCGTCGGCGGTGAATTGTTTTTCGCGCAGCATGCCGCTCTCGATCCGCTGGAGCAGTTCGTTGATGGTGGTTGCCAGCCGGTATATTTCGTCCCTGTTTTCCGGAAGCGGCAGGCGGGTGTCGATGTTGGCCTCGCTTATTCCCGATGCCGCCTGTATCAGTCGCCGCACCGGAGCAATGCCCCTGGAGGCGGCGAAGGCACTGGCTAAAAACAGCGCGAAAAGGAGCAGGGGAAAGGTAATCCAGAGCGTATTGCGCAGGTTGTGCAGTACGACGGCCGATTCTTCACGGGATACTCCTACCGTGAGGTGCCCGATGACGGCGCTGCGGTCGTTCAGGATAGGAAACTGTCCCTGCCGGATGCGTTGTTCGTCGATGCGGCTGTTGAAGAAGGTATTCCGGCTGATATCCGGGTTGAAAAGCAGGATGTCCTGCCGGAGGTTGGAAGAGCGGAACAGCAGGCGTCCCCGGGCGTCGACCACCTGAAGAAACGTGGGATTGACCTCGACCTGCCGGTGTTCCTTTTCCTCCCACTCGGGCATCTGCTCGATGATGATGGAATCGCCGGTCCAGCGCAGGTTGCTCAGTACCTCTTCCTTTTCCTGTCGGATGTCGTCGTCGAGGTGGCTGTAAGCGGTGTAGCGGACTACGGCATACACGACAAGAAAAACGACTCCGATGGTAGCGGCGGCGGCGGCGGCGGTAAACAGCGCGATCCGGTTTCTGAAACTCAGTTTCATGCGTCGTCGTTGACGCGGTAACCGACCCCGCGGATGGTCTGGATAAAAGATGGCGATCCGGGTGTGTCGAGTTTTTTGCGCAAAGCATTGATATACACATCGATCACCGAGGTGTCGTGGTCAAAATGAATGTCCCATACCTTTTCAATGATACGGGTGCGGCGGCAGGCCTTGCCCTTATGGCGCAGCAGCAACTCGAGCAGGGCAAACTCCTTGCGGGTAAGTTCTACCGGGGCGCCACCCTTTGTCACGCGGTGGGTATCGAGGTTCATTTCGATATCGGCGTACTTGAAGATATGTTGTGCACCGGTGCTGTTGCGCAGGAGCACGCGTATCCGCGCCAGCAATTCGTCAAAGGCAAAAGGCTTGCGCAGGTAGTCGTTGGCGCCGG
The DNA here is from genome assembly GCA_937861115.1 of uncultured Bacteroidota bacterium. Classification (GTDB taxonomy): domain Bacteria; phylum Bacteroidota; class Bacteroidia; order Chitinophagales; family Saprospiraceae; genus M3007. The sequence goes on from CALMBD010000095.1 coordinate 9,658, forward strand.
TTTCGAGTCCGAATACCACGTCGTCCACCGTGTCTTTTGCCGTCAGGAAAATCACGGGAATCGCAGGGCTTTCCTTGCGAATCGCCCGGCATATCTCGATGCCGCTCATACCGGGCAACATCCAGTCCAGGAGAATCAGATCGTATTCCTCCAGGTTGTCGAGTGCCATGCGCAGCCCTGTTTTGCCGTTTGCGGCGACATCCACCGCAAAGCCTTCTTCTTCCAGGCCTTCGGCTATAAAACCGGCAATGGCGGTTTCATCTTCTATCAGTAGGATGCGCATGGCAGGGATTTTTATATGCAATGTTACTCCGCTTTCGGCTTTTCACCGGCATTCAGCGTCGAATCGTTGGAAAAATTATCCAAACCGAGTTCCACTCCGGCGCCGTGTTGAAACACCAGTTGTCCGCCGAAATAGCCGGTTTGGGCTGTGGCGCCGATGCTTGCCGTATACAACAGGAAGGCGCCGACCTGTGCCCAGGCGTACCGGGTCTTGCTGAACTCCAGGGCCAGGCGCGCCGCCGCCGCCAGCAGGGTTGCCCAGATGGCGCGGGTTGCGGCTGCTTCGTGCAGCGCTATGGCGCGGCCCAGCGCGCCTTCTTCCATCCCGTCGCCGGCAGCACTGCCACTGAACCAGGCGGCCACGGCTCCGGCAGCGCCCAGAAGCAGCAGATAAAGCCCGGCTTGCCGAAAAAACTGTTTTCGGGTAAAAAAGTGCGCTATTTCCGAGATAAAACCGGTGATGAGCAGTGCAACCGGGAAGTGCACCACCATGGCATGCAAATGTGTGGCTGAAATCATGGATTCAAAATTTGCCACAAAGTTGCGGGCAGCCACCTTGAGGGGGGCTTAATCCAGTCTTAAGATCTGCTTAAATGCACCTGGGCAATGCTCAAAAACGGATTTCCCGCTGAAAAGCCTGCCCGCCGGACTGCAGCCTGTATTGGTACACCCCCGAGGCAATAAACCAGTCGGCGGGTTTGAACTCAAATACATAACTCCCCTTGTCCTTGTAGTCGTCGACAAAGGTGCGCAGCACCTGCCCGGCCTTGTCCAGCAACTGGAGCCGCAGCGGGCCGCTTTGCATCATGGCGTATTTGATCTCGATGGTACCCGAACTGCCGGGTTTGGGGTTGTGTCCCAACAGGGCGCATTTGTTGTTGTCGCCCAGCGCCGGCGCGATGGCCGGCACGAGTCCGCTGATAACGGGAAACTGTTTTTGCCCCATCACATATTGCACCAGTTCGGGTGTGTTGCCGAGCCAGTCCTGCAATATTGTGGCATACAGGGAGCGGAAATCCACGCTGAAAGGCGGGTCGCCGAAGGGGTCGGGGTTGCTCAGGTCCTGGTACTGGCCCGTGAAGCCGTTGCCGATGCCGCCGCCGAACAGCAGTGTGTGGGTGCCCCACCCGTGGTCGGTGCCTTTCGAACCGTTCTCGGATATCGAACGGCCGAACTCGGAAAAGGTCATGCTCAGCACCTTGTCTTCGAGTCCGCTGGCGCCGAACGCCAGGTCGTCGTAGAAGGTTTTTACCGCCGCCGACAGTTTTTCCAGCAGTTCGAGGTGGGTGTCGTATTGGGTGGCGTGTGTATCGAAACCGCCGATCTCGACCATGAAAACACGGGTGCCCAGGTTGCCTTTGATCAGGCGTGCGACTATGGCGAGTTGCTCGGCAAGGTCATTTCCACCCGGATAACTCACGTCGTTTTTGCCCTTGCCGTAGGCGTCGTGGATGGTTTCGGAGTACCGGAATGCCGAGTTGGCAGTCTGGCGCACGAAGGCGAGCTCCAGTTCGCGGGGTGTGTTGCCCAGCGATGCGGTGTTGTACAACTGGCCCGACTGGGCGATCTGGTAGAACTCCTGCGGGCTGCTCACTGCCAGCGACATGTTGGCCTGGTCGCCCTTGAACACGAGGTTGGTCTGGATGCCGATCTGCAGGGCAGGCGGTATGATGGGCGGCGATTCGAGGAATGCGGCGTATTCGTTGTCGAGAAAGCGGCCGAGCCAGCCCGTATTCACCACCACATCGGAATCGCTGGCCGAGGCCATGATATCGTAGGAGCGGAAGTGGCTGTAATTCGGCTGCGGGTAGCCCACGTTGAAGATCACCTTCATCATGCCCTCGTTCCACATGGGTTGCAGGGCGGTGGTGGCCAACGGCATACCATATTCGGTACTCAGCGGCCACATGTTGTTTTCCTGGATGGCGATGGTGGGGCGTATGTTGTAGTAGCTGGAATTGCCGCGTTCCACGACGGTATTGAGCCCGTCGTTGCCGCCGTCGAGCCGGATCAGCACCAGAAAACGGTCGTTGGGGCCGCCGGTCAGGGCCGCCATAAGGGGTGTGGGCTGGAAGGCGCGCAGGGGCAATCCGCCGAGCAAAAAACTGCCCGCGCCCATCAGCCCGGTGGCGGACAGGAAATCGCGGCGCGACCACAAGCGATGTTCGCGGTGGTGGGCCTCACCGTGTTTGGGGGAGGCGCCGTGGCGCGTATTGTTCTCTTGTTCAGACATGTCTTTTTTCGATTGGCTTGATGAAAACGCTACGTCAGTTGGTATTCGGGCAGGCGGATCAGGTACAGTAACAGGTTGATGATCTGGTCGGGCGCTTCATCCCAGTACAGGTTCCAGGAGCCATCGAGGAAATAGTTTTCCGGTATGCCGGCCTTGAAATTGAGGGTAGCGGCCGTCAGGTGGACCGGTTCGAGATCCTGCCGCAGGAAAAACTCCACCAGTGCCTGGGTAATGACCGCCGGGTTATTGCTTTCATTGGTCAGGGTGAGCGCCAACTGCCGCAGGTTTTCGCGGATCGTGTCATCCTGGTTCAGCAGGCCGACAGCCTTGGCGCTGTAATTCCATCGGACGGTCAGCGTGCTTTCATTGATCCAGGCGCGGTGCTCTTTCCATCCCGACACATTGGGCGGATTGAACAGTTCCTGTCCGAGTATATAGGCCCAGAAGTTGATCGATTCCAGCGCGTCGGTTGAAACCTGGGCGGGTGCGGTGGCGCCGGCCATTTTCAGCAGCGGCAGGGTCGTCTCGATGGGGTCCTTGATCCGTGCGTTGAGCAGTTGTTCATCGAAGAAGTGTTCGCTTTTGAAGAGCTGTTTGAGCACCGGCAGCAATTCCCAGTTGTTGTTGCGGAAGGTGACAGCCAGTTCGTCGATGACCTGTGGATCGGCATTCTGGTACACAAAGTATTTGTAGATTTTTCCGCAGATGTACTTCGACACCTGCTCGGGGCGCTCTGCAAAGATGAGATTATGGGCGCCGGCGAAGTCGTAGTTGGCGGTTTTCCCAAATATTGTTTTGTTGCCGGTGTCGTGCAGGTTGGCGTTGAACACGGGCGGCAGGCAGTCGTCGTCGTCGGCGCGCCAGCCGGTGAGCGCGCGGGCCATTTCCACGATATCAGCCTGGGTGTACCCGTTGCCCTCGCCCATGGTGAAAAGTTCCATGAGTTCGCGGGCGTAGTTCTCATTTGGTTCGCCCTTTACATTCAGGCTGCCGTTCAGGTAAACGAGCATGGCGGCGCTGTTGCCGATGGCGAGTGCAAAATCGCGGAAATTGCCGTATGCGTGTTCGTGCAGCAGGGAATAGTACGACCACATCCACGAGTTGCAGGTGTATATCATCAGTTCCGTGACGAAGTGGTCGTGCCAGAAAAAGGCCATCTTGGCCCGGATGCTCTCGTTGAGCATATCGGTCATCCAGCGGGTTTTGAGTTCCCTGACGTGCTGGAAGATCAGGCTGAAGTCGCTGTTGTAATCGGAAAATTGCCAGGCGCCCCACACCGGCGGCGCAGGCGGACCGAGCGCCGCAGCAGTGTCGAGCAACTGATCGACCAGGGCTGTCGGCGACATTTGAAGCCCCTGCTGGATGGTATTCAGCGAGGCGCCGTAACCCAGTCGGCGGTACAGATGCGCGATACGCCGTTCATTCCAGGGCTTGGCTGCGGTGGGCACATAAGGGTCGAGCGGACCGGCAGACAGCGGCCGGTCGTACGGGAAGCGGGATTCTGCTACGGTGAGACCGTCGTGAGCAGGCATGATTGGTTATTTTTTCGGTTCGATTGATGGTGACGCCATTTTAATAGCAAGGATAAACAGTTTATTATATCCCGCCATATTAAATAACGTTTGAACGACAATTTTATCCAAAATGCCAAATTTATTTATGTTTAACGTCTTTTGGAGCGTTTTGCTTGGTGTACCTTTCAACCCATATTGTTGAAGAAATTATCCGGACCAATGTTGACCTGCCTGCGAAAAATTTCCTTACCCATCCTGATCTACACCTTTTGTGCAACCGGATCGATTGCGCAGGTTACGCTGTTATCGGAAGATTTCAACGGCTGTGCTTTGCCTGCCGGCTGGCAGGTGAACATTACCGGCAACCAAAATCCCGTCTGGTACGTCGGACTTTCCCAAAACAATGATTCACCCGGACAAAGTATCGACGGGAGTTGTTTTTTGTTGATCGACGACGAAGCGACCGGCAACAACACCCCCGGCTATGTCATCGACTTTGTCTCTCCGCCATTCGATGCTTCTACCTTTGCAACGGTCCTGCTCACCATGGATGTGCACTACCGCGACTGGGAAGACGCCAACGAATTTCTGCAAATACTGGTGAGCGACGGCGCCACACAAATCCCGCTTTCCCGTTTCGACCGGTACCGGAAAAACAGCAGCCAGATTGCCGACCACTTTGCGTTGCGCTACGACCTGGCGCTCGTCACCCAATCGCCCACTGCCCGCCTGATCATCCGGTACAACGACGCCAACGGCGCCTGGAACTGGTGGGCAGGTGTAGACAATATCAAAATCACAGGTTCGGATGAAGGTACAAATGTCATAAAAGAAACGTTTAACGCCTGTGCCTTGCCGGCGGGCTGGGAAACGGAAATTCTTGCCGGCCCCAGCAACTGGAGCATCGGTACCATCCAGACCGGCTCCAACGCTCTGCAGGGTGGCAGTTCGATGGACGGCACCTGTTTTGCCTATTTCGACGACGATGCTTTGGGCGATGTGACCGGTTCCAAAATCAGGCTCAGCACGCCCTGGTTCGACGGCACCCAGTTTGGAAAATTTACATTGAACTACGACGCCATCCTGCGATACTACAAGGAGTCTTTATCCATTATCGTCAAGAACGGTAACGGAGCGGAATTTGTGCTCCAGAACTCGCAGGGCAATATCGGTGGTCCCAATTTTCCGGCGTACGAACATTTCAGTCTGGACCTTTCCCCCTACCGCGCCCAGCAAATGCGTGTCATTTTTGAATACGACGACGGCGACGACTGGGGTTGGTGGGTAGGGATTGACAACGTAAAGATTACCGGCCTGGGCCAGTCGCTCGACATATGCAGCAACGCCGCTGAACTCAGCACCGGCGCGCCCTGCCTGCCCGGCGACAACCGCTCGGCTACCTTCGAAGGACCGGCTGTGACCTGTTCGGGCAGCAGCATGGCGGGTATTTGGTACCGCTGGCAGGCTGACTTTACGGGTACGGCCCGGCTGACGACACACGCAGCGTTCAACGACGTGGTAAATGTGTTCACCGGTTCCTGTGCAAGTCCGGTACTGGTGGCCTGCGACAACCGCGACGAGCACGGTTTTACGGGTGAAACGACGTATTTCCCCGTACAATCCGGTACCCAGTACCTGTTCCGGATCAGCGGACAGGATGGTCCGTTCGGACTGCCCCGCGGCGACCTTTGTGTCGAGATCGACCCTGCCGTGGTACCGAATGCGCCGGTTAACGACGATTGTGATAATGCCGTCGCGCTGACGGCAAACGGCGCCTGCGTGATCGGCTCGAATGTGAACGCATCGATGTCGGCGACCTTGCCCTCGCTCAACCTCCTTGCCCGTTCCGATATCTGGTACAAGTTTACCGCCGGCAATCTCGCCGCAGGTGAAAAACTCGAATTCCAGAGCAATGCCTCTTTCTCCGATGTGATCACCCTCTACAGCGGCGGCTGTGCCGCCTTGAACGAAATAGCGGGCGAGCACCGCGGCAGCGCGCTCGAAATGCCTGCGCTGACCGCCGGCCAGACCTACTGGGTGCAGGTCGCCGGCAATTTTGCAAGCGTGGAGGGCAGTATCTGTCCGCAACTGCTGATCAAACAAACCAACGCTCCGGCCAACGACAACTGCGCCGGCGCGACCACGGTCGCCATCGGCGGAGCCTGCGTTGCAGCCAATATCCTGAACGCCACGGCGTCTGGGTACAAGCCTTCCTGCGTGACAGCGGTGACCCGCGACCTGTGGTTCCGCTTTACGGCGCCACCTTCCGGCTCTATCCAGTTCAACACGGGGGCCGCGTTTGAACATGCCCTGGCCATCTGGGAGGGCGATTGCAGCGCCCTGACCCAGGTGTATTGCATCGAAAACCCCAAGCGTTGCGACGGCTTTTTTACGGCGGTCGGACTCGATCCCGGGCAACCATATTTTATTCAGATCGCAGCCTGGAATGGCGCAGGGGGCAACGGCAGCGGCGACCTTTGCCTGAAAATACTCGACGGATTGAGTCAGCCTGATTTTCAACCGCTTGTGCTTGAGGCAGAAGCCAACTGCACCGGCGCCGGAATGGCTGAACTCAGCGTGGTTGTCTCCGGCGGTGTTCCGCCCTATACGTTCAGTGGCAATACCAACGGACAAATGCTGACCAGCGGGACGTTCTACCTGGCCGTCGCGACCGATGCGATAGGCTGCGAGCAAATGGCGGAAGACACCGTTGGCGCATGCCTCACGGGCGGATGCCTGCTTACGGCTGCGATTTCGGCCACGGCGCCGAAATGCTCGGGCAGTTCAGACGGCGCGCTCAGCGCAAACGTGACGAGTGGTACGGCGCCGTTTATTTACCTGTGGTCGAATGGCGCGGGCACACCTGTCATTACCGGGCTTCCTGCCGGCATTTATTCCCTTACCGTTACCGACGTCAACGGATGTTCGGCGATGCTCAGTAAAACGCTGACCGGACCATCGCCCCTGCTGGTTACCCATGCGGCCAATAACCCCAAATGCAATGGCAATGCCGATGGGTCGCTTACTGTAGCAGTCGAAGGCGGCACGACTCCTTATGAATACCTGTGGTCGAACAATGCCACAACATCGGCCATAACCGGTCTCACAGCCGGCGCCTATTCGGTTATTGTAAGCGATGCGAACGGGTGCAGTATCAGCAAAAATCTGTCGCTGGCAGACCCCGCGCTGCTGGTTGTCAATCCCTCGGTCGTGCAGCCCGCCTGTTTCGGAGAAATGTCGGGTGCAGTTCATGCCAATGCGAGCGGCGGCACAGGACCCTATATTTACCAGTGGTCCAACGGTTTTGTCACGCCTTCGATCGAAGATCTGGCTGCCGGCGTTTATACCCTGACGCTGACCGACGCCAGGGGTTGCAGTACGACATCAAGCCAGACGCTCAGCGATCCGCCGGTTCTGGTGGTGACTCCGGGCCCCATAACAGAACCCGGACAGGGCCAGAGCAACGGCGCAATACATGTCACCGTCGCAGGCGGAACGCCTCCTTACCAGTACACCTGGTTCAGAAATAATCTTCAAATCATTACGGGTGTGGAAGACCTGGACAATATTCCGTCGGGCAACTATCGCCTGGAAATAGTCGATGCCAACGACTGCACAACCGTATTTAACTATACCCTGATGGAAACGGTCGGCACCCGCAATCCGGGGGAAGCCTTTTATGCCGCTGTATTTCCCAATCCCGCCAGTGAAAAAGCCGTACTGGCCGTTGTATTGCCCAGACCACAAGTCCTTCAACTCAGTATTACCGATGCTTCGGGCCGACTGCTGAGCAATTGGGAAGTCGAAGTGGGGTACGAGCAAGACATCCCCCTCGACCTGCGCGATGTGCCGGGCGGAACGTACCGGTTGCGGATCGTGGCCGGCAGTGATGTGGTGTCGCGGAGCATTGTGGTCGGGAAATGACCTGGGATTTGCGATGTGATACAAACCCCAAAGTCGATGCGCGTTTGTCCTGTTGAAAACACCCGTCCGCTCAACGGCGGGCAAAACGGAGCGTTGCGCGTCCGTGATTCGGACGGTTGATTACATCATGACAAGGGAGCATGGGAGCGTTGCTCAGACG
>CALMBD010000096.1 GCA_937861115.1 uncultured Bacteroidota bacterium
GCCAACGGCAGGTTCCAGGCCTCCCGGTTGCGGGGTTCCACGTAATTGGATATGCTCCTGATTTCCAGAAAGGGAATATTTGCCAGCAGGCAGGCATAAAAAAAGGCGGCGCCTTCCATGCTTTCCACCTGCGCATTCGGGTATTTTGCACGTATCGCTTCGATGGCGGGCTGCCAGCCGTGTACTTTGTTGACGGTGATACCCTCCACTTCGGGCAAAAAAGAAAACCTGCCGCCATCGGGATTGCGCAGGACGCCATTGGAAAAGGGCTGTTCGTCGGCGCCGGCGAGCCCCAGTTCAAATAAATCCGTAAAACGGCCGTCGGCCTCTTCCACACCCAGGTCGCCGAAGCGTTCGGTGGTCACGTTAAGCACCGCTCCAAGATCGAGGTTGCGGTCGAACGCGCCTGCGATACCGGCGTTCAGGGCAAGGTCGGGCCTGTGTCGGGCAAAAAAAGCGCCCAGTTGCCAGCAGGTAGAGGCCACACCCACACCTGTGGTCAGCGTCACGATACGCAGGTTATTTTTTTCAAAAACGCCGGCCTCCTTTGGCGTGCAGTTCTTTTGCAGCCATTCGGCGAGGGGTAATACCTCAAAAGGAGTCGCTGCGGTCAACAGAATTTGCATGATCCGAGTTTTAGGGTGAAGATAATTCATCGGACGGCACTTACCTTTCCGCCGGAAAATCAATTTATATGAAGAAAGAATGGTTCGTCGACTGGTTTGATTCGCCGTATTACCATATCCTGTACAAACATCACGACGAACAGGATGCCAGGATTGCGCTCGACAACCTGCTCAGCGCCCTGCATCTTGCACCCGGTGCGCGTATTTTGGATCTTGCATGCGGCAAGGGTCGCCATTCGCGCTACCTTGCCGACAAGGGTTTTGATGTAACCGGTTTGGATATTTCCACCTCCAGTATTGCCTTTGCCCGCCGTTCGGAACACGATCACCTGGCGTTTTACCAGCACGACATGCGCCTGCCGTTCAGGGTCAATTACTTTGATGCGGTGATGAATATGTTTACAAGTTTCGGGTATTTCAAAACGGACCGCGACCACCTGCTCACGCTGCAGAATGTTTGGAAAGGACTGCGGCCGGGCGGGTTGTTTCTGCTCGATTATTTCAATTCACAATGGGTTCGGGACAGTCTGGTACGCGCGGAGCAAAAGGAAATCGACGGGATTTCCTTTCGGATACACCGGCATGTGCGAAACGGGTATGTGTACAAAAAGGTGGAGTTTACGGTCGACGGCCGGCTGTTGTGGTTCCGGGAGCGTGTTCGGCTGTTTACCCCCGACAATTTTCGCGCGCTATTTGAACAGGCGGGGCTTCAGATGATAAAGACTTACGGCGATTATAACCTTGGTGCTTTCGACCCGGCCCGATCCAGACGGCTTATCCTGATCGCTCAAAAACCTTTTAAAGCATGAGTTGGCTGGAAATATTGAATAACTGGGACGCTGCGGTGTTTCAATGCATCAACAGCGACCTGGGAAATCCCGTATTTGATGCCATGCTGCCATTTTTCCGGGAAAAATGGTTCTGGGCGCCGCTGTATCTCTTTTTGGGGGCATTTGTCTGGTCGAACTATGGAAAAAAAGGATGGATACTTGTGCTGGGCATGGTGCTTTCCGTGGGGCTTGCGGACATGACCAGCAGCAGGCTGGTCAAAAACAATGTTCAGCGGCTGCGCCCCTGCAATGACCCGGCAATGGTTGAAACGCTGCATTTGCGCGTTTCATGCGGCTCGGGATACAGTTTTACGTCGTCGCATGCTGCCAATCATTTTGCCCTGGCAGTGTTCCTGATCGGCTTGTTTGGCCACCGGTCCCGATGGATTCGCCCCGCCGCACTCACCTGGGCCGGATTGATCGCGCTTTCGCAGGTGTATGTGGGGGTGCATTATCCGGGCGATGTCATTTGCGGCGCCATCCTGGGTGCAGCGATCGGCAGGCTGGTTGCGTCGGTGGCAGGCAGGTGGTTAAAAACAAATGCCGGCTGACCCCGAAAGGGCAAGCCGGCATTGGCATACAGGACTGTAAAATATCAGCGTGCTACTTCGATAAGCCTTCCGGCAATTTCCAGAAGACGACCGACTACTGTGATATCGGGTACAGGAATTTCCCGGGTATCGGAACAGTCACTTTCTTCTATCTTGGGCTGCTCCAACGTGGATTTAACACACGTGGGCATTATTGCCCTGTTGGCGTGCAGGTTCACAAAAAGGAAAGAAGAGAGGCTGAAAAGGATTATAACAGGAAATAAAGATTGCGGAAGTTGTTTTCGTTTCATGAGTCTTCAATTTAAGACAGTACGAAAGTAGTCAGAATTCTTTGAATGGCACGTATAATACGACCAATAAAGTTCTCACATAGACAAACAACCGGTTGGAAAGGTTGCAGTCGGGTTGATATTTTTTGATAAAAAAAACCCGACCAGTATTGCACCGGCCGGGTTCGTATCGTCAAACCAAAAATCAATCAGTCAAGTAATTATTGTTTGATGCCACCCGTGCTGGCCGGTACGCTTTCCTGCGTTGCCGGAGCCTTCACTTCACCTTTGATGGTGAGGGTGTGGGTATCAGAAGTTTCGTTGGTGGTAAGGGTCACCGTTTTGGTGAAAGCACCAACGCGCTGGGTGTCGTAACGCACTTCAATGACGTTGGTTTCGCCGGGCATGATCGGTTCTTTCGGGTAGGTCGGTACCGTGCAGCCGCAAGAACCTTTAGCCGTTTTGATGATCAGCGGCTCATTGCCGGTGTTGGTGAATTTGAATTTGCGGATCGGGTCGCCACCTTTTTCGATGGTACCGTAGTCGATAGTCGTTACATCAAAGGACATCACCGCACCAGCGGCGCTTTGAGCACTTGCACAATATGCACCAACCAATACGAAAGCGAGAACAGAGATAATTTGTTTCATCAGAAAAAACCGTTTTAATGAGTAATAGAACTTTTAGTCGTGATTGCTGGGACAAAAGTAGTTGGGGGCGTTTTGCTTGAAAACACCTTCGCTGTTAACGATGTCCAAAAGAAAGTGAACTCTTATTGAAATCTGCCCAAAATCGCGCTTTTCGGTCCTGCCGTCGCGGACTAATTTGGCCTGCCTCCCAAAATCTGGTCGGTGATCCGGGCAATCAGCCCTTTGTTTTCGGTAATGATCTCGGCCTTACCGTACAGTTGCGCCTCGAAATTAATGTTTTTGTTGTAGCTGGTTTTCAGCACATTTTTGTCGCTGTCCTTTATCGAGATCAGGACCGCGTACTGGTTGTCTTTGGGCACGAGCGACTTGGAAAAAACCACACCCCTCAGGGTTCCGAACTCATGGTACGGATAGTTGTCCAGTTTGAGGATCACTTTCTGCGCCTGCTTTACCCGGCCGCTGACTTCTACGGGCAACAGCATTTTGCCTACAATCACGTCGCTCTTGGACGGCACGATGGTGAGTATTTGCTCACCTTCCCGGACGAATCTGTTGGCCATTGAACTGTTGATGACAACCTTGCCCGTAATTGGCGAGGTGATGAGGTAGGTCTGTTTCCATTTATCAATACCGCTGCGCAGGGTATTCAGGCTGCCCAGCAGGCGCGAGGATGTATTGGATGTATTTTCCTCCTGGCCGAAAGAGGCATCCGATATGCCTTTCCGGAGCCCGATAATCTCACTGCGTTTACGCAATATATTGTCCTCGTAGAGATCGCGCTGCCGTTCGAGATCGGCGAGTTTCGTGCGCTCCTTTTCAAAATCGACGCGGGATGTGATGCCTTGCTCGTACAGGTTTTTTTGTGTTTCATACATTTCCTCGGCAGCTTTCAACTGCTCTCTGACGCGATCGAGGCCCTTTTCTTCGAAGGAGATGCTCTGCTCCAGCTGGCGTATCTGCTGGTTGATGGAGCCGATATTCAATTGCACCGCGGCATTCTTGTTGTCCTTGCCAAACTGGAAATAATCAAGCTGCTGTATAAAGTCGGCATACATGATTTGCAGGTCGCCCAGCGACAGGTTGCGCGGTGGGTTCAGCAGCCGGAGCGAGTCCGGGCTGGAACGTTGCCATGCCCTGACAGCCATGTCCAGTTCGATCACATGTTCGTAATTAGCCGTGCTTTGCAATACCGCCAACAGGTCGCCCCTGTTGACAGGCATATTATCGCGCACCAGTATGCGCTGGATGGTACCGTCGGTGCGGGCAACTACATCGGCCGGCGGATCTATCGTAGTAATAATGACTTTGCCGGACACGACATCGGGATATTGAATAAACCATGCAGCGAGTACCATCATCCCGAACCCGGCCAATACGATCATGGTGCCCCAACGCACCAGCCAGTGCGGGGGGGTCCCGAGTATCTCCTGTACATCTTCAGAGCGAAGTTCGACGTAGTTTTTTTCTTCCATGGCCGTTACGCAGGCTTTTATGCGCCCAGTTCCAGTTGTTCCTTGACGAGGTGGTAATATGCGCCGCGTCGCGCCGTGAGTTCCTGGTGCGTGCCCTGCTCAATCATTTCACCCTTTTCAAGTACAACAATATTGTCGGCGTTTCGGACGGTACTCAGGCGGTGGGCTACAATAAAAACGGTTTTGTTTCGGAAAACGTGCTCCAGGTTGTGCATGATCACGCGTTCGTTGTAGGCATCGAGTGCGTTGGTGGCCTCGTCAAAAAAGATATAGCTGGGGTCCTTGTACACGGCACGCGCGATCAACAGTCGCTGTTTCTGTCCCTGGCTCAGCCCTACGCCATCCTGTCCGACTTTTGTATTGTAGCCCAGCGGCAGCGACTCTATAAAGGACTGGATATTGGCCACTTTTGCGGCGTATAGCAGGCGTCTCCGGTCGATGTGTTCTTCGCCGAGCGCGACGTTGCGGGCAATGGTATCGGAAAAAATAAAGCCGTCCTGCATGACCACGCCGCAATGGTCGCGCCAGAGCTTGTGGTTGACATTGGAAAGATTCAGGTCGCCAATCCGTACAAAGCCTTCCGTGGGAGGGTAGAAGTTGAGCAGGAGTTTCATGAGGGTGGTTTTGCCGCTCCCGCTGGTGCCGACGATTGCGGTGGTCTTTCCTTCCCGAATGTTGATATTGACGTTTTTAAGCACCCATGGATCGTGCGGGCCGCCGTAACGGAAGGAAACGTCCTGCAACATCAGGTCGCCATTCGACGGCAGTACTGTTATCTTCGGGTTATCAGCCGGCTCTTCGTCGGGGCGCAGGTGTATCTCGTTCATGCGTTCAAGGCTGATCTTTGCCTCCTGTGCCGCAAGAATGAACTGCACCAGTGATTCCAGCGGGGCATTCATATGCCCGATGATATATTGTACGGCGAGCATCATGCCGAGGGTCATGTCGCCCTTGATCACGGCCTGCGCTGCGACCACCGAAATGATGATATTCTTCCCTTCATTGATAAATGCTGCACCGGCGCGCTGGAACTGATCGGTAGCGAGGTATTGTACGTTTACCCGGAAAAGTCGCGCCTGTATGCGCTCCCAGGCCCAGCGTTTCTGCCGTTCGGCATTGTGCAATTTGATCTCCTGCATCCCGTTCACCATCTGGATCAGCGTGTTCTGGTTTTCCGCCATCTGTTCGAAACGCCTGTAATCGAGTGCGCGGCGGCGTTGCAGAAAAATGGCAATCCAGCCGAAATACAACATGGCAGCGATCAGGAAGATCATAAAGATCACCGGGTTGTAGAACAAAAGCACAATGGAGAAAACCAGCAGGCTCACTACGGAGAACAGCGTAACCAGCGAGGAGGAGGTCAGGAATCGCTCGACACGTTCGTTGTCATAAATGCGCTGCAACAGATCGCCCGTCATCTTGGAGTCGAAAAATGACATGGGCAGGCGCATCAGTTTGATCAGAAAATCGGAAACCAGGTTAATGTTGACCCTTGTGCCGATGTGCAGCAGAATCCAGCCCCGGATAAATTCCACGGCAACCTGGCTGACAAACAACATGCCCTGTGCTGCCAGGATGAGAAACACAAAATTGAGGTCGTTGAGTTGGACACCCTTGTCGACCAGTGCCTGCATCAGAAAGGGGAAAACCAGCTGGATCAGGCTGCCCAGCAACAGGCCGAAAAGCAGTTGACGGATCAGTATATTGTGCTGCGACAGGTAGGTCCACAGAAAACGGAGCCCTGAGCGATTGACGCGCTCGCCTTCCCGGTTGAAAAACTCCGGCGTCGTTTCCAGCAAAAGCAGGATGCCTTGCGGTTCCGTATTCACCACGTCGCTGATCCAGCCGTCGAGGAACTCCTGCTCCTCGAGTTGGATCTTGCCGGCGGCCGGATCGGCAACAAAGACTTTTCCGTTGGCAATGCGGTAAACGACGACGAAGTGGTTTTGCTTCCAGTGCGCAATACAGGGCAGGGGGATATTTTCCTGCAACCGGCTGAATCCCGATTTGGCCCCCAGGGTACGGAATCCGATCTTTTCCGCAGCATCCGAAATGCCCATCAGCGATACCCCTTCGCGATCCAGGTAGGATACTTCGCGCAGGTACTCCAGCGAATAATGGCGTCCGTAATGCCGGGCGATCATACGCAGGCACGTGGCGCCACAGTCCGAGGCATCGAGTTGTTTGTAAAAAGGAAAGTTATCCGACCACATACGGGAAAGACTTACGCACAGGCTTTTCAGGTGCTATGATAACGCAAATGTAGATTTTTTGATGTTGGCAATTGGAATTATTCTGAAAATCAGGTGGTTGAGGCGAACCGCTCCTGTAGCGGCAAATGCCATGAAGCGAAAATCCTGCCAGTGGCGTAAGGTCAGGGCTTTGCCGGGTGGACAAACCTGTTTTTGCAGGTATTGAAGTTTTTTTTCTGTAAAATGATTGGAAAACCGGTGGCTTCAATCTGACATCCGAATATCCGTTACGGCAAGATTTCGAAAAAAATGTCGCCGATTGGTAACAAAAACGCCGGGTATCCGTAAACCTCCATTGTACATTTTTAATCTGCTTTTATTCCATCAAAACACGTCATAAATGTTTCATTCTTCACCGCAGGAGTTGCCTGCCCGTGGCCGCGCCTTGTCTTTTGGCGGCGGCAAACTTTTCTTATTGTTTTTCCTGTTTTTGCTGGTTGGCATACCGGCCTCTTTTGTCCTCGAAGTGCTGCACAATAACGGCACACAAAAAGTCGAATACTGGATTGAGTCGAGTAATCAGACCTACGTTCCCTATGGCGCGCTGAAATCCGTCCGCCAAAAGGCAGAGCGACAACAACGGCATAACAAAATACCTGATGGCAGTACTGTATTAGTGCAACCTGTACGCAAGCCGACGCCGTAATCAGGGTTTCGACGCGACAAAACCGTTGTATCCCTTGATCAGCGACTGGTACAGCAACTTGCCCTGTGCGGCGTAACCCGATTTGGTATAATGAACCGAGTCGGAGGTCATCAGGCCCCGCGATTTCCATTCCTGAGCGGAGTTTTCCCCGCCGGAAAAGTCATACAGGTCCCATAGTGCATAACCCTTGTCGCGCGCATACTTTCGTATGGCCGAACTGACATCCGCCAGGTTGGGGTTGAATCCCTTGCCCCGTAGATAGGAATCGGGGGGGGTAGTGAACATGACCAGGGCGTTGGGGCACTGCTCCAGTAGTTGTCCGGTCAGATCGGCGATGGTCCGGGTGATGTAGTTGGGGTCGGTTTTGCCCTGGGCCTCATTGGTGCCGAAGGAGAGTATGATCAGGTCGGGCTGCAGTTCGGCTACCTGACGGGCGAAGTATTTGGCGCGTACGAAATCCTGATATTTTGCACCATTCACCCCGATGGAGTGGTATACAACGCCTGCCAGTTCGTTTTCGAGTGCTATGCCGTCGAGTGCCAGCCTTTTTTGCTGGCTGGTCAGTTTGCGGGCCTTCAGGGTTACCTGGGTGACCGGCCGGTCGAAGTAGTAGGTTTGGGCAAAGGGGCTTTCCAGAAAGAGTTCCGCCTTTTGGGCAGTAATATCGTCGCGCACCTCAAGATCGTATTGAGACGCCGTCTTGTGCTGGAATACGGTCACCTTCGTAAACTGATGCGTTTCGGCAGTTGCCGTATCCCGCAGCCTGAAAGTGAGTTCGGCGTCCATCCGGGTTGTTTCAAGGGAAAATCCGGATATACCAAACGGGGTTTCAGGGGTAAGAATCCGCTGGCAACTGGCGCCGTACCACTTGGTATTCGACTCGACGAGGAAATCTTTGGGGCCATTGGTGCCGGCCAGTTTATAGGGAAAAACCATGCCGCGGCCTGCTTCGCCGAAGGCGTTCTGCAAGCGGGTGCGCACTTCCCGGGTTATAAAATTGCCCAGAATATGCGAATCGCCGATATGGACGATGCTGATCTTTTGCCCGCCCCGGGTGCGTTGCAGGTACATTTTCTGAAACAGGGGCTCGAGATAGCCGACATTTTCTATCTGATTCTCGTCTTGCCTGAAAAAGTCATAACCCACCGTATCGGCATCCGTGATGTCCACCTGTGGTGTGTTGAACTGCGACTGACACTGTCCAATGCACATCATCAGCAGTGCCAGTATGGCAAACAAACGCGTACGGGAGATTTGGGAAGAGGGTAGGAGTAAAGAAAAGCACATAAATATTAAAGTTCTGTCCGGTGAAAAGTTTTGTCGGATGAAGGCCTCCGGGCCAGTCATTTGAGAAGTTTACATGGCAGGTTTGCCTGCCCGCCATTTCGCCTGCTCATCCAGAAACAGGCGCACGAACATATGCCCGATCACCCTTCCGCCCTCATGGGTCAGGTGGGTGTAGTCTTTATTAGCCAGCATGGGTTTATGGTTGGCCAGTTCTATCATGGCGCCCGGTCCGCCCATACCCCAAAACAGGTCGTAGAACAGGAAGCCGTATTTGCGCGCCAGGTCGCGCTGCATCGACACGATTGCCGGGACGCCGCGCATGGTAGCCAGTTCGAGGCCGTTTTTGCCCGCCCGGTCACCTACGCTGACCACGAGGATCGGCTTGCCGGGAAAACACTTGCGCAGGTGGGCGAAGGTTCGGTCGAGTTCGGCTTCATACCATCTGATGTTGTTCAGCGAATTGGTGACGGCATTCAGTCCGACCTGGATGACAACCAGATCATAGTGTTGCAGCGCATCAAACCCGCGGATGAAGTCGGGATGCAGGAGTTTCAGCGGACCGCCGCTGTTGCCCCGGACGGAAAAGTTGTCGATATAAAAACCGTAATTGTCTTCGAGTGCAGCGCCGTACAAGACCAGGCCGCCGGGCTCCGGAAACTGGAATTCGGCACTACTCACCCCCGGCTGATCGAGTTCGAGTTCCCTTATCCTGCCGTAGGAGGCCGGCAACTGGCGCAACTCGCCCGGACTGCCGTTGAGCCGAAAGAACACACTGCTGCGCGCCGTATCGGTATAAAACAAACGCACTTTTGACCATTGCCGGGTATGGTTGAAATAGCTTTGGGCGTCGTATTGAACCCGTGCCCCGGCACGCGGCCGGTAAGCATAGCCGTTGATCCCGTACGCCGGGTGTTCGCCGTTTTTCTTGACGATAGAATAGGTATCCCAACCGTTGAAATTGTGGGTAATGGTGCGCTTGAAACGGGCAACCTCCGAGGTAATGGGCACAAAACCGACTCCGTTGCCACCCCAAACGGATTGCAGCGAATCGCGCAGATCGCCGATCAGGATGTCGCCTTCCACAAAGGAGTCGCCGTACCAGGCAATACGCACGGTGCGACCATGCCTGATGGAGTCGATGGCCTCGAAAAAACGGTCGAGCCCGTTTTGTTCGAAGGTGTAGTCTTCCAGTATTCTTCCGAAATCGGCGGAGTCCTTGGGCGGGAAAGGGCCTTGCAGTGTGGCTTCGGCGGTGTCCTGCAGGGCGGATGGCAGGGTATCCACCGGGACGAAGAGCGAATCCGGCGGCGGCATTTCCTGCACCTGAACAGGCGGTGTATCCTGATCTCTGATATCGGCAAAAATATCCATTTTGCGCAGTTGGAAGTCACCAAGCATGGTGTTTTCCGGCACGAGTGACAGACCGGTGAGCAGTAGCAACACCAGCATGGATAAGTACAAAACCTGACTCAGGTAGTTTTTCATGCGCGGCAAAGGTAAAGAACGTTTTTGCGACCTCGTGAATAAGAGCGGTTCAAAGAAAATGGAATAAAGTTTTGCCGGATGGAGGAACAAAAGCACAAAAGAGGATCGAAAAAAACAAAATTTACCCTACAATTGGCCTTGAAATCAAATGATCGTCGCATGTCAGATCCAGTTGTAACGTCAACACCCCCGGAACGCAGCCTGATGCAGGTCATCCTGGCATCCTCTGTGGGCACCCTTATCGAGTGGTACGATTTTTACATTTACGGCGCTATGTCCACCATTATCGCCGGACAGTTTTTTCCCACCGAAAACCCCACGGCGGGATTCCTGGCTACGTTGGCCACCTTTGCCGCCGGTTTCGTGGTGCGTCCTTTCGGGGCACTGGTATTCGGGCGTCTTGGCGACCTGATCGGCCGCAAATACACCTTCCTGCTCACCCTGCTGCTCATGGGCGGCTCTACTTTTGCCATCGGCCTCATACCGGGATATGCCAGTATCGGTGTTTGGGCGCCACTCATCATTCTCCTGTTAAGGCTGCTGCAAGGCCTTGCACTTGGCGGAGAATACGGCGGTGCAGCCACGTATGTGGCAGAACACGCACCGCCCGGCAGACGCGGCTATTACACCTCGTATATTCAGACTACGGCGACCCTGGGTTTCTTCCTGTCGCTTGGGGTAATACTGCTCACGCGCAATGCGCTGGGTGTGGAGGCCTTCGACGACTGGGGCTGGCGGGTTCCGTTCCTTGTTTCGGTTTTTCTGATCGGCATATCTGTGTATATCCGGTTGCGCATGGCCGAGTCGCCGCTGTTTGCCAAAATCAAGAAGGAAGGCAAGGTTTCGCGCAACCCGTTGAAAGAGTCGTTTACCCGGAAAGACAATTTAAAAATGGTGCTGCTGGCCCTTTTTGGCGCCGTCATGGGGCAAGGTGTGGTTTGGTATACCGGGCAATTTTACGCCCAGACTTTTATCGAGCGCACCCTCGGTGTGGAATTTGAACAAACCCGATACATGCTCTGTATCGCAATCCTGGCCGCGACGCCGTTTTTTCTGGTTTTCGGCGCATGGTCCGACCGGATAGGCCGAAAGCCCATCATGCTGGCAGGCATGTTGCTGGCGGTGCTGACCTACATACCTATTTACAAGGCAATGCACGGCGCGGCAACCCTGCCTCACACCCTGTCAGACAAAGAACTGGAGCAAAAGTCTGTTTCCAGTTCAATTATTGCCGGGCCAACCGGCGACAGCACCTTCATCGTCAGTACCTGGATCAAATACGACGGGATGACCGTGAAAACAGAAGAGAAAAAAACGGTTTTCTCCGGTGCGGCCAATCCGCCCAAAACCGCGACCTCCCGAACCGTATGGCTGAACGGGTTTGGGTCCGGGGCTTCCATGCCGCGGTTCTGGATCATGACTTTTCTCATCTTCCTGCAGGTGCTATACGTAACAATGGTCTACGGACCCATTGCGGCGTTTCTCGTCGAACTGTTTCCTACGCGCATACGCTATACCTCTATGTCGCTGCCGTATCATATCGGCAACGGTATATTTGGTGGCCTTACTCCTTACATTGCAACGCGACTGGTCACGGAAAGTAAAAAATTCACCACAGACGGCAACATCGATCCATACTTCGGGCTTTGGTACCCGATCGCCATTGCAGCCCTTTGCTTTGTGATCGGATTGCTTTATTTGCCCGATAAAAGCAGCGAAGTCTCCGGGGAATAACAGGAGGCAGGTCAGGACATCACATACATTTCCAAATTATTTTCAATATGAACAGGCTCAAAAAAAATGCAGGTTTACTCTGGATAATAATTGCCTCGGCAGCGGTGATTTTTTTGTTTCAACGTGCTAACTTTGAAATCGGGCTGGCCCAACAGTCCGGCAAAGCCGATGAAATCCTGAACCAGCGGATGTTCTGGTTTATCATCCTCCCGGTTTTTACGCCAATTATGGCAGGATTATGGCTGTTTGGCTGGTACGCGCTGAAAGGCGAATACGACAAGTTGGCTTCTAAGTAGAAAACACCACATATATGACACATCAGATCAAATCCTTTGAGGAATACCGCGAGGTTTACGCCCGTTCCGTTGCTGATCCCGAGGCGTTCTGGGCAGAACAGGCTGCAACATTTCAATGGAAGAAAACCTGGAAACAGGTGCTGAAATGGAATTTCAGAGAGCCAAACGTCAGGTGGTTCCCGGGTGGAAAACTCAATATCACGGAAAACTGCCTGGACCGCCATCTCGCCTCGCGCGGCAAGCAGGTTGCCCTCCTTTGGGAGCCTAACGACCCGAAAGCGAAACCCCGGAAACTGACCTATAAGCAGCTCTATCAGCAGGTGTGCCAGTTTGCCAATGCCCTCAAGGCGCAAGGGGTGAAAAAGGGCGACCGGATTTGCATCTATATGCCGATGACTCCCGAACTGGCGATAGCCGTACTGGCTTGCGCCCGGATCGGGGCGATCCACTCGGTCGTATTTGCCGGCTTCAGCGCCGTCTCGCTTGCCGATCGCATCAAGGACGCGCAGTGTTCCGTCGTACTCACGTCGGATTACAATGCAAGGGGCGCGAAAACAATTCCGGTGAAAGCGGTCATTGATGAGGCGCTCGCTATGGATTGCGATTCTGTCCGCACCGTTATCGTGCACAAAAATACGGGTGAAAAAGTCGAATGGACGGAAGGCCGCGACCTGTGGTGGCACGATGCCGTCGCCGGAAAACGCAAAAGCTGCAAGGCGCAGGCGATGGACTCCGAAGACCCGCTGTTTATCCTGTACACCTCCGGCTCGACCGGCAAGCCAAAGGGAGTGGTGCATACCCAGGGCGGGTACATGGTGTATACGGAATATACCTTCCGCAATGTGTTTCAATACCAGGATGGCGAAGTGTACTGGTGTACAGCCGATATCGGCTGGATCACTGGCCATTCCTATATCATTTACGGGCCGCTGCTGGCGGGCGCTACCTCCCTGATGTTTGAAGGGGTGCCGACCTATCCCGATGCAGGGCGGTTCTGGGATGTGATCAAACGCCACAAGGTGAATATCTTTTATACGGCGCCGACGGCGATCCGCGCGCTTATGGCCTGCGGCGACGAATGGGTGATGAACCGACGTATGCCTTCGCTGCGCGTACTGGGCACGGTGGGCGAGCCGATCAACGAGGAAGCCTGGACCTGGTATCATCAGCGTGTCGGGAAAAAACGCTGCCCCATTGTGGACACCTGGTGGCAAACGGAGACCGGCGGTATCATGATCACGCCGATTGCCGGGATCACCAAAACCAAGCCCTGCTATGCCACCCTGCCGCTGCCCGGCATACAGCCCTGCCTTGTCGATGCCAATGGCAAAGAGATCGAGGGCAACGACGTGGAAGGCATGTTGTGCATCAAGTTTCCCTGGCCCAGTATTATTCGCACAACCTACGGCGATCACGAAAGATGCCGGCAAACCTATTTTGCCACCTTCAAAAACAAATATTTCACCGGCGACGGCGCACGGCGCGACCACGACGGGTACTACCGCATCATCGGGCGGGTAGACGATGTGATCAATGTGAGCGGACACCGCATCGGTACCGCGGAGGTGGAAGACGCCCTGAACAAACACGACAACATCGTTGAGTCGGCAGTTGTCGGCTTCCCGCACGATATCAAAGGTCAGGGCATTTACGCCTATGTGATCACCAATCACCAGGTGGAAAACCTGTACGATTTCCGCAAGGAGGTGCTCGAGGTGGTCACCAGGGAAATCGGCCCGATTGCCAAACCCGACAAAATCCAGGTCGTTCCCGGACTGCCCAAGACCCGCTCCGGCAAGATCATGCGCCGGATATTGCGGAAGATAGCGGAGGGAGAGACCTCCAACCTGGGTGATATTTCAACACTCCTGAATCCGGAAGTAGTGGAAGAGATCAAAGCCGGAGCGCTCGGTTCATGAGCAGGTCAGGTTTGAAATGCCGGCTTTGAGGGTTCGTCATGAGTGATTTTGCGACCAAACGACTCAATCTACCATTGGTGTGGTATGCAAAATGCGCGTAAGGGTTAAAAAAAATTTGCTTTAACTAAATGTGGCACGGTTCTGGCGCGATTTATTTTGTCCTTTATAATCTCATGGAGTTATTTTAGTAATCATTCATAAGCTGCATAAAAAGGCTTCCGAACCAGATTCGGGGGCCTTTTTTCTTTTGTGTAATTTTGCCCCCACTTATCACTTATCACTTATCACTTATCACTTACCATTTACCACTTGAAAGCCCTTCTCTTTACCGCGCTGCACCAACCCCTTGACTTTACAGAAGTGCCGGAGCCTGTCCCCGCTGCCGGCGAAGTGATTGTTGCGCTTCGCGCCGCTGCACTCAACCACCGCGATGTCTTTATGACGCAGGGGCTTTACGCCGGTATCCGTTTTCCCTGCATTCTGGGCAGCGACGGGGCAGGGGAGTATCAGGGGCGCCGCGTGATCATCTACCCCGCTCGCGAATGGGGCGATAACGAGCATTTTCAGGGCAAAAACTTCCGGGTGCTGGGCATGCCCGACGAGGGCACATTTGCAGAAGAAATTGCGGTGCCGGAGGAATTGATTTTCCCGGTACCGGAACACCTCAACTGGGAACAGGCTGCTGCCTTGCCGCTGGCCGGTCTGACGACCTGGCGTACCCTGTTCAGTCGCTGCCAGTTGAAACAGGGTGAAAAGGTGCTCGTCTCCGGGGTCGGAGGCGGCGTAGCGCTGATGGTCCTGCAAATTGCAGTAGCAGCCGGCGCCGAGGTTTTTGTCACTTCCGGTACGGATGAAAAGATCGAAAAGGCCGTGCAATTGGGAGCAAAAGGCGGCGTCAATTACCGCACAGACGACTGGAACAAGGTGCTGAAGCAGGAGGCCGGCGGTTTCGATGTCATCATCGATTCGGCTGCCGGCGATGGTTTTGCTGCCTTTCCCGGACTGTGCAACCCCGGCGCACGGATAGGCGTCTACGGCGGCTCACTCGGAAAAATCAACGGCCTGAGCATGCAACCGGTTTTCTGGAAACAGATCAGTATTCTCGGCTCCACCATGGGCAGTCCGCAGGAGTTTGGCGCCATGCTGGACTTCGTTTCCGCACATCGGATTGTGCCGGTTGTGGATGCGGTGTTCCCGCTTTCCGACGGCAACGCTGCCTTTGAAAGGATGGAAAAAGGCGCACAGTTTGGAAAGATTGTACTGCGCACCTGAGCTCAGCGCATCTGCCTCGTCCATTTTGCCAATAACACGAGTATCAAACCCGGCACGCCAATCCATATCAGTTCGCTGGCCAGCACCGTCAATCCCCATTCGCTGATGAAACCGCCGATACTCATCGGGGAAACCTGTATCGGTCGTTCGGGGAAAAATATCCGGTCCGTGCTGAAAGGCCACCACAGGGCGCAGCCGCGACCGCCGTTGGTCAGCATGTCGAGCAAGGGGTGCGAGAGTGTCGACAGGAAGAGCCAGGCAGTTAGCAAGGCTGATGAATGGCCTTCGGTCGATCCGCCCTGCCCGCCTGCCGGGGGCATCGAAAGCAGTCGATACAACATGCCCGTTATCCCGCTAAAAACGACGGCGAAGACAATCGAATGGGTCCAGCCCCGGTGCCCCCATTCACTTTCATAGGGAATACCGAAGCGGAAAGCCAAAACGTCAAAATCGGGTACAAAAGCGCAGAAACCCGCCAGTAAAAAAGTGGCGGGTCGTACCTGCTTTGGGAAAAAAGCGTAACCAATGGCCGCTGAAGCAGCGACGTGGCCAAAAACTGATGCCATAGGGGCTCAAAGGTAGATAAATGCCCGGGCGGGCGCATAATTTTATCCGAAGCTGCACACATTCGTCCATGTTTTTGCAGATTTGCGACAACTTAGGTAAAAAATCTTCCATGAAAAAAACGTTTACCAACGCCTTTGCCCTTGTCCGGCTGACCGGATTTTATGCAATCATTTTGCTTTTCAGCGCGCCTTTAATTTTCGCGCAATCCCTTCCCTCCGAGCCGCTTCAATCGCTTCGTGTACGGAATATTGGCCCCGGCACCATGTCGGGGCGCATTACCGCCATTGCCTGCGACCCGCGGTATCCCGAGGTGATATACGCCGGCGCCGCGTCCGGCGGCGTGTGGCGCTCCAAAAGCGGGGGCACCAACTGGGAGCCTGTATTTGACAAGGCGCCAACCCAAAGTATCGGATCAATCGCCATTAATCCCCGTAACCCCGACGAAATATGGGTCGGCACAGGCGAAGGCAACCCGCGCAACTCCCAAAGTTTCGGCGCCGGAATTTTCAAAACCATCAACGGCGGAAAGGATTGGGTGTGTATGGGGCTGCAGTATACCCGGAGCATACACCGCGTTGTCCTTCAACGCGACAACCCCAACGTTATCTGGGCCGCGGCGATGGGCTCCAGTTATGGCCCGAATGAAGAACGCGGAGTGTTCAAAAGCGCCGACGGTGGTAAAACATGGCGCAAGGTGCTGTACGTCAACAACCTGACAGGCTGTGCTGAACTGGTTGCCGATCCGAGAAACCCCAATAAACTGTACGCTGCGATGTGGGAATACCAGCGCTGGCCCTGGTTCTTTAAATCGGGCGGCAAAGGCTCCGGGCTGTATGTCAGTTACGACGCCGGAGAAACATGGAACCGGTTGAGCGACAAGGACGGTTTGCCGGAAGGCGAACTGGGACGTATTGGCCTTGCCGTGGCGCCGAGCAATCCCGACGTGGTATATGCCCTGGTGGAGGCCAAGGAAAATGCCCTTTACAAGAGTACCGACGGCGGGCTGAAGTGGCAAAAAATGGCTGATAAAGGTATGGGCGACCGCCCGTTCTATTACGCAGAGATATACGTCGACCCCAAAAACGAGAACCGACTGTATTCCATCTATACTGTCATTTCGCGCAGCGAAGATGGCGGCAAAACCTTCGATACCTGGGCAGGCTGGCGTATACACCCCGATCACCATGCCTTCTGGATTCACCCCGACAACCCGAATTATATCATCAACGGCAACGACGGCGGACTGAATATCACGCTCGACGGCGGTAAAACCTGGCGTTATGCGGAGAACATACCCGTCGGACAGTTCTATCACGTAGAAACCGATAACGAGTGGCCTTACAATGTATATGGCGGACTTCAGGACAACGGCTCATGGGTCGGGCCGTCGGCAGTGTGGAAATCCGGTGGTATGCGTAATTCCGAATGGCAGGAAGTTTATTTCGGCGACGGCTTTGAAACGATGCCGCGCAAGGACGACCCGCGTTATGTGTTTGCCATGTCGCAGGGAGGAGAACTGGGTCTGGTTGACCGTAAAACCGGCGATACCCGGTACCTCAAACCGCTGCATCCCGATGGCAAAACAACCCTGCGCTGGAACTGGAACGCTGCCCTCGCCCAGGACCCGCACAGACCCCACGGGTTGTATTTCGGCAGCCAGTTCCTGCACTATTCCTCCGACCTGGGACAGAACTGGCAGATCATCAGCCCCGACCTGACCACCAATGATACCTCCAAAATGCACCAGGATATTTCGGGTGGACTTACGTTCGATGCAACCAATGCGGAAAACCATTGCACGATCGTTGCCGTTGCACCCAGCCCCGCATCCCGTGACGTAGTTTGGGTTGGTACCGACGACGGCAACCTACAACTGACCCGCGACGGCGGTAAAACCTGGGAAAACTTTGCGGACAAACTGCCCG
>CALMBD010000097.1 GCA_937861115.1 uncultured Bacteroidota bacterium
GGACGGTGGACGGTGGACGGTGGACGGTGGACGGTGGACGGTGGACGGTGGACGGTGGACGGTGGACGGTAAAAAATATTATAAGCAACACAACATACAATGATCACCTATCTTATTATCGGCGTGACAGCGCTGATTTCTTTTATGGCTTTCAATAATCAGGACCTGTTCCTGAAAATGAAGCACTGGCCTTATCAGGAGGCACGACGCGGAGAGTATTACCGTTGGCTGACCAGCGGCTTTCTGCATGCCGATCCCATGCACCTGATCTTTAACATGCTGACGCTGTACTTTTTCGGCAAATATGTAGAAGGATGGTTTGGCGCCATGTTTCCCGGGTTTGGGCAACTGGTGTTCCTCATATTTTACCTTGCGGGCATTGCAGCAGCGTCTTCCGCCACTTTTTTCAAATACAAGGACTCGCCGGGTTTTGCCAGTATCGGCGCATCCGGGGCCGTGGCCGCCGTATTGTTCGCCTGCATTCTGTTCGATCCAACCATCGGGATCATGATGTTCTTTATTCCCATCCCCATTCCGGGGTTTATCTTTGGCATCCTTTATCTGTGGTACAGTTCGTACGCTGCCAGGCAGGGCAATGACAACATCGACCATGTGGCTCACTTTTTTGGGGCGGTATTCGGCTTTTTCTTCCCGATCGTGTTCATGCCTTCCCTTTTCATGCGCTTTATCGAACAGATGGTCGCGTGGTTCTAACCCCCTCCAAATGTATTGCCCCGGACAATTCATATAAAACTGCATGAGTTGCCCCGGCCAAATCTGTTACCTTTGCAAACAACAGGGTCAAAACAGTGTTTTAATCTTGATTTTTCAAACTTGCATATTCACTCAACTAATTTTTTTACCATGGCATACGAATTCACGGATTCGAACTTCCAGACGGATGTACTTGAAAATGATAAAGTTACGGTCGTAGACCTTTGGGCAGAATGGTGCCAACCATGTCTGGCAATGGGCCCGATTGTCGAGCAACTTGCTGAAGAATATAAAGACCGCGCTACTGTCGGCAAACTGAATGTAGACGACAATGCCGAGGTGCCGATGCAATACAATGTTCGGGGTATTCCGACTTTTCTGATCTTCAAAAACGGCGAACTGAAAGACAAACTCGTCGGCATGCAATCCAAAAAAATGCTGCAGGACAAAATTGAGTCGCTGCTGTAAGATTTTGATTGCGTTACATAGAAAATGAGTCATCC
The DNA here is from genome assembly GCA_937861115.1 of uncultured Bacteroidota bacterium. Classification (GTDB taxonomy): domain Bacteria; phylum Bacteroidota; class Bacteroidia; order Chitinophagales; family Saprospiraceae; genus M3007. Next base: position 1,218 of record CALMBD010000097.1, read on the forward strand.
CGGGTTTCGGGGTGGCTCATTTTTTTTGCTGCAAGACCCAGATTTTTACACAGCCTGAATATCAACCGGGCCACTTAAGCAACCCGACCCATCCCTTTACCTTCACCATAACAAAGTGTGGCACCAGGTAAGGCGCCGTCGTATAAATTCCATCAAAGTCGGGTTTGATGATCTCTTGCATCTGGTCGTCGAACAGGCTTACCTTTTTGGCGTAATTACTGAGACAGAGATAACCCTTACCCTTGATGATCGTTTTATCCGTAAGGGAATACCCGAGAGGAAACGGTATGGACAAGGTCCCTTCCTTATTTATGATCAGTTGTTCGCGGTTCTTCGTCGTGACCAGGAACCGGTCGGGTGTGATGGTTTTAATACTGCTGTATTGACAGGGCAGTATCGTATCCATTTTCAGGGTAAGCAGACCAAAAGCGCCGGTTGAATCAAAAGCGATGAAATTGCCGAACCCGTCCAGTCCGCTCACAAAATATCCCGGCTCTCTGATCCAGTTACCTTTGGTATCCATCCAGCCCACTTTTTTATGGAGGGCATCCTGTACTTCAATCCGCAATACATCAAAAGAAGATGTACCGTCATTCAGTTTTTGAGTGTATGGGCTGCCAATATTGCTGAACCGATTGATTATACTGCCTGTGTTATCCAAAAGCAGGTCGCTGTCGCCATTCTTTGGATCACTTTTGTGGCAAGCCAGTAAGTCGGCACTAATCGGATACGGGTTGTTGCAATCCAGCACAAGGGTTTTTCCTGTCCTGAAATTCCGCACCGTTGCGGTCGATTCCGTGTAATTGTCCTCAATCACAATCAGTTCTCCAAACAACTGGGGGTTTAGAAGCCCGTATTCGAATCTGTCCAGGACGACGCCCTGGTCGTCTATCAGGCTGGATTGCCGGTCTTTCCAGCAGATAAAATAGGGCTTGTTATTGAAGTGGTCCTTCGCCATCCTGATGTCTTCATAGGTCATGGGGATGAGCATTTCTCCCTTGATATTCATGATCCCGCAAAGTCCCGATTTTTTGAGAAGCAAATAATCGTCGGGCAAGGCCTTGTACTCCACTCCGTCTTTCTTTTCAAAACGGGCGTATTCCGTGCCGTCGGTCCCAATCCACAGATACAGATCTTTCTTCCTGACCAGTATGCGCGTGGCGCCTTCCAGGTCATAGCCTGTGAGGCTGTCTATAACAATTGACCCTGTATCATTATACAACGTCCATTGGCCATCATCGGAAAAGACAAAAACCCCGCCTTTCCCGGTGGAGGTTATGTATTTGTATGTTGGCGGCAGCACTTCCTTCCCGTATTTATCTAAAAATCCGAACCTGCCATTCAGGGTGGTTATGTATCCGAAATCCAGGTTTCTCCAGGAAAGCGCCTCGATGGTGTGGTACCTGGGTGGCGCAACCCATTGGTATGCTTTTGTCAGCCTGGCCCGTTCGGCCTCTGCTTCCTCGTATAACCCGATTTTTTCGCTGTGTACGGTGCTTTCAGGAAGCAGGGAAAGCCGTACCCGGGATTTTCCTTCGAACAGGTTTTCACTATTGGTCGGAAAATCTACAATGGTACCGGTTCCCTGTAATTCCAGGTAAACCAGTTGTCCGGTTTGGACATCGTAAAACAGGTCGCCGGTAAAGGTCAGGTTCCTGCCGAAAGCAGGCGACCCGCATTGCACCTGGACCTTAAAACAGTCGCGTTCGTATTTTTTAGTTGTCTGTCGAACCTCAAACCGCAGCTCCTGCGATCTGGATGTCATACCCTTCCAGGTTCGAATGCCGTATTGAAAAGGTACGGACCACTTCAGCCCTTTTTGCATCGCCTCTTTTGGGTAAGGCAATACGGTAAGCCGCAGGAAATCGTGGATTTTGTCGGTCAGATCATCGTATTCCGCAGCAGCATTGTCCCGGAAATACTCCGTCAGAAGGTTTCCGCTTTGATCGACGGGGAATTCCACTTCAACATCCGGTTTCCGGTCCCTGAACCCTCCGTATTCCAGGTGCTTGAGCAACTTGTACCGGATGGCATATTGATGTGCTTTTTGCGCAATTGTCCTGCGCAGGGTAAAATACAAGGTATCGTTGCGTGTGGCAAAGCCCGTTTTATCACCAGCCTTGAACTCATATGAATCGACAGTTCCTATGGTACATTCGTAATCCGCGCTGTATTCCGGGGACAGTTTCCATTGAGCCGGCAGGTCGACGGGAAGTATCAAAATTGCAATGCAGATAAGTTGAATGGATTTGAAAAGATAGAGTTTCGCCATGGTAATTTTATTAGAACACGCTCGTACGTTTGTGCGGCATTGATTAAAATGGTTCATTGACATAAATACACAAAGAATGCCCGCGACAAAAGTATGCCGGGAATGAAGAGAAAGAAATTGATTTTTGCGCCAGCATCTTCTCTTTAACGCATTGTATATTAACTGACAAATCAGGTTGTTTAACAAATGCTGATGGACTGCAGGATTATCTTTGTCTGGGTCGTATTTCTGATATAAAATCCCTTTAATACAATATGAAAAAACTGCTATTGCTTTCGGGTTTATGCGTCATGGTGGTCTTTCCGACCGTTGCACAGTGGGCAGATGTAACGCCTCCTTTTATGACGCCAGGCCAAAACAACAGCCTCTCCCCCATCTCTTCGACATCGGCGTTCATTTTTTCTCGTTCCTATACCCCAGGTTCATTGGTGCTCTTTCGAACAATCAATGGTGGTACCACCTGGGATACCGTAGATATAGGAGGATGGAATAACGCCGTGGTAAATATTAGTGCCGGGCGTTTTGTTGATGAAAGTTTCGGGTTTTGTTATGGTTACAAAGCGCCTTCCAATAATGTCTTATGGTTACTGAAAACGACTGATAGTGGCAATACCTGGCAAGAAGTTTCAACCCCTTTTGTTTCGGGACAAGTGCACATGCTGGATTTCTTTGACATGAGCAACGGCCTGATCATTGTACGCACCGGTCCATCTACTATTTATGAAGTTTTTACCACCTCGGATGGCGGCCAAACCTGGACTGCAAATACACCCTTAAGTTACCGAATTAAACAATACCATATTAAACCAGGAGGTTCCTGTGTAGGACTTGCAGAAATAAACTATCCCAATCTGCCCAAGGTATTAACCACAAACGACTATGGCGCCAGTTGGACGGTACACGACGCAATCGATGTAAACGATAACTGGGCAACATACAGAAAACAGATTTTTCTTTACGGCCATCAATATTATGTAGATGAGATGACCGGGTACAGCCTGTATGAAGAAAGTGTTAGCCCATATGTCAAACAATATCACTTGACAAAGACAACTGACGGTGGAGACACCTGGTTCGATGAAGGATTGATATGGAAAGGCCTGATTTCTGAGATTGAGAGTGCCGATGAAAGCCTCTGGATACTCACAGATCAAAATTTATTCCGGAAGTCCGCTCTGACGAACCAAAACTCAACACTAACCCAGGATACGAAACCACTACTCTTTCCCAATCCAGTCAGGAGCGGAACACCATGCCATTTAAGTATGGGTAATAACCATTCAGGCGAAATTTTAATCAGTCTGTTCTCGTCAAGCGGACTTTTGGCCGCTGAGATGTCGGTTGAAGTGATAAATGGCAGTTGCCAGATTCCCGTAGAAAAATTGAATCCGGGCGTATATTTTGTCAACGTCGAGTCGACCAATCGTGCGTTTTTTACACCGGTAAAACTGGTCCTGTTCTGACTTTGCCCTACATATCCTCCAAAGCCTGCCACGCCTGCCCGACCCACGCCACCAGATCACCGGCCGTTACAGCCTCCTGCCCCAGTGCCTTTGCCGCCAGATCCCCTGCCAGCCCGTGCAAAAATACGCCCAGCAGCGCCGCGTCGCGCGGTGCATAGCCCCTGGCCAACAACCCGGTCAACATGCCGGTCAGCACATCGCCGCTGCCGCCGGTGGCCATGCCGGGATTGCCGGTAGAGTTAAACCAGCAGGCTCCGTCGGGACAGGCGATAGCCGTGTGGGCGCCTTTCAGCACGATAAATACGCCGTGTTCCTGGGCCTTGTGGCGCTGCAGGTCATTGCGTTCGAAGTCGTTGGCCGTTTTGCCAAACAGGCGTTCAAACTCTTTCGGATGGGGCGTGAGGATGGAATTGCGCGGCACAGAGCGCCACAGGCCGGGGGCTTGCGCCAGCAGGTTCAGGGCGTCGGCGTCGATCACGAGCGCTTTATTCGTTTCTTTTATTAAAGTCTCAAAGGCAGCGGCTGTCTCGGGCGACTGCCCGATGCCGCAGCCGACACCGATGGCGTTAAAGGAATTTGTTTCAGGTACAGAAGTCCACACCAGGGCCCTTCTGTCGCCGCTGAACATGGCTTCCGGCACCGTCGTCTGCAATACAATGTTGCCACAACGCGGCGCATGTACCGTAAGCAACCCCGCACCTGCGCGCAGGCAGGCGCGCGCGGCGAGCACGGCCGCACCTATCTTGCCGTAACTGCCTGCGATGAGCAGGGCATGTCCGTAACTGCCTTTGTGCGAGAACTTTGCACGCGGACGCAGCAACAAAGCCGCCTGGCTATGGGTCAGAAAATGAAAAGGCGTTTCCGTCGCGGTATAATAATCGAGGTGCAGACCGATGGATCCGCAGGCCCATTCCCCTACCCTTTCCGCGTTTTCCGGAAAAAAGAAGGCGCGTTTGGGTGTCTCAAAACTAAAGGTTCTGTGTGCCCTGACGACGCTGTTCCCGGGTGTGGCGGTGTCGGCCAGAAGTCCGCTGGGCAGGTCGATGGAAACGATTTCGTTGGGCAGCGCATTCAAACGATCGATCAGCAGCGCCCACTCCCCTTCCAGCGGGCGGTTCAGGCCGGAGCCGAACAAGGCATCGACGATCAGTGCCTTTTCAGGCAGGTTCAGGGTTTTCAAATCGTCCGGATGTTTCAGGGTAATGATATCAACATCTTTCGGGCTGTAGGACAGATGGGCCGAGAAATCTGCCGACTTTTTACCGCTGAAATCGCAAACGTATACCTTTACCTCGTAATTCAGCCAGTGCAGCAGCCGCGCCGCAACAACACCGTCACCGCCGTTGTTCCCTGTACCGGCAAACACGGCTATCGGGCGCCGGGTATCCGGGTAAAGGCCGGCCAGCCAGTCGGCAAACACTTTTGCTGCCCTGGCCATCAGGTCGGCCGAGGCAATGGGTTCGTGCTGGATGGTATATGCATCCCAGGCGCGGATCTGTTCGGTGCTGAATATTTTCATAACCCGTTTCGATAGTCTGTCAACAATTGGAGGAAGCAACTATTTCTCATGCAAAATAAATTCTTTTCAGGTCTTAAAGTAGTCGAATTTGCCAGTGTGCTTGCCGGGCCCGCCGTGGGTATGTTTTTCGCGGAGTTGGGCGCTCAGGTCATCAAGATAGAAAATAAAACCACCGGCGGCGACATGACGCGCGGCTGGCGTTTGCCCTCCGAAGACCCGGAAGCCGTGTCGGCCTATTTTTGCAGCGTCAACTGGGGAAAGCAATACCTCATGCTCGACCTGAATAATCCCGACGATCTGCATATAGCTCAGCAGTACGCCCTGGACGCGGATATCGTCATTTCCAATTTCAAACCCTCCTCGGCGCGACGACTGGGTGTGGACGCCGAAAGCCTGCGCAACCGGAACCCCAAACTGATCTATGCCCAGCTCAATGCCTTTGCCGATCCGGAAGACGAACGGCCGGCCTTCGACGTGGTGCTGCAGGCAGAAGCGGGGTTTCTGTACATGACAGGAGAGCCCGGCCGGCTTCCCGTCAAAATGCCCGTTGCGCTCATCGACCTGCTGGCGGCCCACCAACTCAAGGAGGCAATCTTGCTCGCGCTGATCCACCGCGGGCGCACAGGAGAAGGTTCTACGGTAAGCACCTCGCTGATGGAATCGGCACTGGCCTCTTTGGCCAACCAGGCGAGCAATTACCTGATGGCCGGCCATATCCCGCAGCCCATGGGGACCCAGCATCCCAATATCGCCCCTTACGGCGATATTTTCATCTGCGCCGACGGGCAACGGCTGCTCCTGGCTGTGGGAACGGAGCGGCAGTTCGGTCGCCTGTGTGAAGTCCTGAACATGGAATATCTGCTCGAAAACCCTGATTTTCAGACCAATAAGGCGCGGGTCACCCATCGGGCAGCCCTGAATGAACTGCTGTCGGTCGCCATATCGACCCAGTTTTTCGACGACCTGATCGCCCGGCTGCACAACGCGAAGGTACCGGCAGCCCGCATCCGCGATATGCGATCGGTTTTCAGCATGCCCGAGGCGCAGGCCATGATTCTGAAAGAGCCGTCGCCAGAGGGCGTGGAAACAATGCGCATGCGGACGGCGGCGTTCGACTGTTCCTTTGGGTAAAATGTATTTCCTTTGCAGGTAATTACTATCCCGACAACATGGAAAAAGATAAAATACTCGCCGCGCTGGCTCAGGTGCGCGACCCGCAAACCGGCCGCGACATTGTTTCGGCCGGCATGGTAGAAGACCTGCAAACAGAGGGCGAAAATGTCAATTTCAAACTGGTGGTCCCTTCCCTGCAAATGCAGGGCAAGGCCGAACTGAATTTCGCCTGCATCGGCGCCATTACGGAGGTATATCCCAAGGCAAACGTCAATGTGCACATCATGGCGCGCACGCCCAACAGCAGGGAAAGCACGAGCATCGTGCCGCATATCAAGAACATCATTGCCGTCGGTTCGGGTAAAGGTGGTGTCGGAAAAAGCACGGTAGCCGTCAACCTCGCGCTCGGTTTGCAAAAACTCGGCGCCCGCGTCGGATTGATGGACGCCGACGTGTACGGCCCGAGTATTCCGACCATGCTGGGCATTGCCGGCCAGCGGCCGAAGGTTAAGGACGTGACCGGTACGGTAAAAATGGTGCCGCTGGAAGCATACGGACTTCCGGTTATGAGCATTGGCAACATCATTGAACCGGACCAGGCGGTGGTATTGCGCGGCCCCAGGCTTGCAGCCATCATCAAACAGTTTTTCAACGATGTGCTGTGGGAACCGCTCGACTTCATGGTCGTCGACCTGCCCCCCGGCACAGGCGACGTTCAACTGACCCTGGTGCAGACGGTGCCGGTCACCGGTGTGGTGCTCGTCACCACACCCCAGGAAGTGGCACTTGCCGACGCCATCAAGGCAATGAACATGTTTCTGCTCCCGCAGATCAATGTGCCCATCCTCGGTGTGGTAGAAAACATGTCCTGGTTTACTCCGGCAGAACTGCCTGACAATAAATACTTTATCTTCGGAGAGGGCGGCGGCAAGAAACTGGCGAAGTACAGCAGGTCCGTCCTTCTGGGCCAGATACCCATGGTACAAAGCATCCGCGAAGGCGGCGACGAGGGGCATCCCGCCGTGCTGCACACCGACAGCATTGTATCGGAGGCCTTTCTCGAAGTGGCCAAAAATACCCTGCGTCAGGTCGGCGTTCGCAACGAACTGATGGAGCCTACCCGGATCGTAAAAATGGGTGAATAGGAGGCGCGTTTACGCAAACCGCAAACCGGAATTCATAACACCGTTTACCCGGTTACTGACCCGGTCGTCGGTTGTCGTGGCAGCAATCGTTTCGAATACCCGCCGTTCATCAATCTGGCTGAGGGCGCTTACGGATTGTAGCCGCTGCTGCGACGCTACTGTAGAAACGGCGGGCGCCAGTATCCTGCTCATTCCGCCTGTGCCCTGGTTGATCGCCAGGGCGATAATGGCCGTCAGTGCCGCCTCCGATCTGAATATATCGCCGATGCGGGGCACCGAAAGGTGGATACCGCCAATGGTGACGTCGAGTTTGAAATTCAGCGCAGGTTGCACATACAACTCGTTGGCCATACGCAGTTGTTCCCGCACCAGCGAAGGCTCAAAACCCGCCTGAATAAAGGCTGCGTACAAGGGTATATTGCGCTGGATATACAGCCATGCATCGTCGCCCCGGTGCCGCATGCCGTTTTGATCGATTACCGTAACCACCGCGCTGCTGCCAAATCCCTCCGTATCGATTCCGACCCGCTTGAAAATCTGCTGAAAGGCAAAAGGCGCGTTGTTTTCCATGCTTACCATCAGCCGGTTCAGGCTGCCGCCGACGGCCGCTGCGCCGGCAAACTGGATAAATCCGTAGGAGAAGATCGCCTTGTCATAACTGTTGATCGCGTCGAAACTGCCCTCGTGGGTCGACACATACTGCAGCGCGCGCGCCTGCATGGTGGTCAGCCCGACCGCTTCAATATCCGAAAGAAGCAGGGCCATGTGCGATTGCCCCGCGTACATGATCCCATCAGGGAAGATCATATGACGGGAATTGACGTGATCGACCATATTGGCCACCACTTGTCCGCCGCTGAGGAGTGGAACGGTGAGGAAGTATCTGCGGAAACCAGCCTCCTGACGCACCTCCAGCCGTACCTGGGCATTGCCCGTTCCGGTAAAAACCGGAGGAGGCGTTTGAGGAGGCGGGTCCGGCTGCGGTTGCGGCGTGCTAACAGGCGCCTGACCACCCACGCGCAGTACCTGACCGACGCTGAGCCCGTCGGAGACCAGGCCGTTGAGCGACTTCAGCGCACTGACCGTCATCCCAAACTTTCGGGCTACCCCGAAGAGTGTATCACCCCGCACGACTGTATATGTCTGCCCGGTATTACCCGACGACGGCTGTGCGGGTTGCTGTACAGGTTGCTGAACCGGCGGCGGAGTGCTTACATTTCCCGATCCATGCACACGCAGTACCTGGCCGATGCTCAGGTTGTTGGACGAAAGGCCGTTGAGCCGAACCAGTTCGTCAACTGTGACGCCGAATTTTCGGGAAATGCCAAACAGGGTGTCACCCGGCAGCACGGTATACAACTGCGTACTGCTGCCTGCCGACGGCGTCTGGGCCTGTACCGGAGGAGGCGGTGCAGCGGGTGCGCCGGCTACCCTTACACGCAGTATCTGACCGATATTCAAATTATTGGAAGTCAGACCATTGAGCGATTTGATCTCCTCAACAGTCATTCCGAATTTTCGGGAAATGGCAAAAAGCGTATCACCCCGCACGACGGTATAATTGGAAAAAGTACTCATTTGATTATTGATTTAGGATTTTCCAAAATAGTTCTTTCATCAACTCTTCTTCATCCGTATTGTCATTATCAACGCCTTTAGATCGCAAGTCGTATTCCCGCAACAAAGAAATAATACGGGCAGTTTGCACGGACGAATAGTTTAGTGCGGCGGCTTTGTACTCTTTCAAAAACCAGTCGGAGCGCAATTCCAGGGTTTTTACCATTTCAGCATCGGAGCTGCCTTTCAGGGCGTGGAGCATATACACCTTGGAAAAATAGGCATACAGACTGCTGATGGTAACGATGAGCGGATTGCGGCGGATATTGGAGGCAAAATGCTCGCGGATACGGGCAAGTTTGGGCAGGTCGCGCATTGCGAAGGCTTTTTGCAGCTCAAATACATTGTAATCCTTGCTGATCCCCACGTACTCCTGCACATGAGCGGTATTGACCGCCGTACCGGCAGGCAGGTTCAGCGACAACTTATCCAGTTCATTGGCGATCTTCGACAGGTCGCTGCCCAGATATTCCGCCAGCAAGGCCGCCGCCTGCGGCTCGACGGCCAGTTTCTTTGATTTGCAATAGCCCGAAATCCAGTCGGGCACCTGGTTGTCGTACAGTTTTTTGCTTTCGAGCAGTACGGTGGTTTTGTTTTGCAAAACCTTGCCCATTTTCGTGCGCATGTCGAACTTCTTGTGCTTGTGGCACACGACAAAAATGGTCGTCGGCATGGGATTTTCAACGTATGAAGCGAGTTCGGACAGGCTTTTCATTTCCTGTGCCTCCCGGAGGATCACGACCTGCCGCTCGCTCATCATCGGGTACCGGCGCAGGTAGTCGAGCAGCGTCAGGTGGTCGATCTCCTTGCCGTACAGGACCGACTGATTGAATCCCTTTTCCGTTTCGGGCAGCGCATGGGCGTCTATTTCCGCTTCGACGCGGTCGATAAAAAACGGCTCCTCCCCGTGCAGGAAATACACGGGTTGAAAACGTTTTGCCTGGATATCTCGAATGATCTCTTCAAACGTCATAACGGGGCGAAGATAAGCACCTGCGCGACGTTTCTCTCGCCGGAAAGCAAGAACCTTCCGGGGATAAAAGCAGTGTAGGCGCCTGCCGGGTTACGATGTTTTTTTCTTGCGGCTCGCCTTGCCGGTTGTTTTACCCGCTGCCTTTCCGGTCGGTTTTTTGCTGTCGAATGCACCGGGGATCTCTTTTTCGATGATCGCCTTAACGTCCGCCAGGGTAAGGGTACGCGCCTGGTCGTTGGTCATCTTGCCGCCGTCGACGCGGGGCAGGTTGACGATAGCCTTGCCGAACTTGATAAACGGGCCCCAGCGGCCGTTTTCCACACTGATCTTTTCTTCCGGCCAATGGTGGATATAACGGTTCGCTTCCTTCTCGATCTTTTGCTGGATGAGTTCGACCGCCTGGCCTTCGGTAATATTATCGAAATTGACCCGCGCAGGGACATTCACGTACAGGTCGGCCCATTTCACAAACGGCCCGAAGCGCCCCTTGCCCTTGGTGATGGGCTGCCCTTCAAAGAAACCAACCGGTTTGTCGGCTTCTTTTTTGGCGCGGACGAGTTCAATGGCCCGTTCCAGCGTTACGTCGAATGGATCTTCGTTTTTTGCCAGGGAGATGAATACCGCGCCGTGTTTGACATACGGGCCGTATCTGCCGGTGTTGACCTCCAGCGGCTCACCTTCGTAGTCGCCGAGGGTGCGGGGCAGAGCGAAACTCTCCAGTGCATCCTCCAGCGTAACGTTTTCGAGCGTCTTGCCGGGCCGCAGGTTTGCGTAACGCGGTTTTTCTTTTTTATCGAGTTCGTCGCCGGTTCCGATCTGCACGACCGGCTTTCCAAGGCTGCTCATACGCACCAGCAGGGTACGCCCGCTAACGGGGTCGGTACCGAGGATACGCTCGCCGCTTGCCCGGTCGGCTTCCTTGAGCGTTTTTTCCACGTTCTGATGGAACGGCTTATAGAAATTATCGATCATGCGGGCCCAATCCATCTTTCCCTCGGCAATATGGTCGAACTCAGCCTCGACGCTGGCCGTAAAGCCGTAGTCCATCACCTTTTTGAAGTGGGCATCCAGAAAGTCGCTGACGATCATGCCCATATCGGAGGGGTACAGCACATTTTTTGTTGCACCTGTGATCTCTTTTCCGGCGGCTTTGCTGATGCTGTTGTTTTTCAGGGTGAGTATCTGGAACGCCCTTTCTTCGCCTTCCCGGCTCTCTTTGGTCACATAGCCCCGGTTTTCTTCCATGATCTTGGAAATAGTCGGCGCGTAGGTAGACGGTCTGCCGATACCCAGTTCTTCCAGTTTTTTTACAAGGCTGGCCTCGGTAAAGCGCGCCGGTGGACGGGTGAAGCGTTCCGTGGCAGTCATTTCATCGAGATCGAGTCGCTGCCCTTTGGTCAATGGCGGCAACATGCCGGCGCTTTCTTCCTCGTCGTCGTCGGTACCCTCCAGGTAAACCTTGAGGAAACCGTCGAACTTGAGCACCTCCCCTTCCGACACGAGCCGTGCCTGGGGTTGTGTGCTGATGGAGATATCGACTATCGTCTTTTCCAGTTCCGCGTCGGCCATTTGGGAGGCCATGGCGCGTTTCCAGATGAGTTCATACAGGCGTTGTTCGTCGCGGTTGGGACTCACGCTCTGTCGTTCTGCATACGTAGGGCGGATGGCCTCGTGGGCTTCCTGTGCCGATTCATTCTTCGTTTTATACTGCCGGCGGTGGTGATAACGCTGCCCAAACTGTTTGACGATTTCGTCGCCGATAGATTGCAGCGCCGTATCGCTCATATTGGTAGAGTCGGTACGCATATAGGTGATAAAACCGCTTTCGTACAATTTCTGGGCGATACTCATGGTGCGGTTTACACCAAAACCGAGTTTCCGGCTCGCCTCCTGCTGCAGGGTGGAGGTCGTAAACGGGGGGGCCGGTTTGCGGCGGGCGGGCTTTACTTCAATATTGCCTACCGTAAATTCGGCGCCGACACACTGCTTGAGGAATGCCTCCGCACCGGCTTCGTTTTCAAAGCGGTTGGGACTTTCAGCCTTGAAAGTCACGGTTTTCCCCTGATTGTTTTTGGCAAAAAACTGGGCAACCACCCTGAAAAACGGCGTGATCGTAAAGTTCTGGATATCGCGCTCGCGCTCAACGATCAGTTTCACCGCCACGGACTGGACCCTGCCGGCAGACAACTGGCCCCGTACTTTTTTCCACAATAAACCGCTGAGTTCCCAGCCCACAAGCCGGTCGAGTACCCTGCGTGCCTGCTGGGCATTCACCACATTCATGTTGAGCAGGCGCGGAGACTGTACGGCCTTCTGAATGGCCGGTTTGGTGATTTCGTGAAAAACGATGCGTTTGGTCACCTTGACATCCAGACCCAGTACTTCGCAAAGGTGCCAGGAAATGGCTTCTCCCTCGCGGTCTTCGTCGGTCGCGAGCCAGACTTCGGCCGACTTGCCCGCAGACTCTTTTAATTCCTTTACGGTTTTGTGCTTGTCCGGAGGGATCACGTAGTTTGGCCGGTAATCGTGCTCCACGTCCACACCAAGGTCATTGCCTTTTTCCAGGTCCCTGATATGGCCATAGGAGGATTTTACGGAAAAATCTTCGCCAAGGTATTTTTCAATGGTCTTGGCCTTTGCGGGCGACTCTACAATCAGTAGTTTTTTTGCCATAACTATAAGGTGGTCTTTGGATAACAGGTTTTCGCTTTTGGGATTTCCGGCAAAAGTAATCGGATTTTACACTTTGACGTTTACCGCCGGTTTTTCTTGCGGGTTTCTTCGCTGATCACTTTGCCTTCTTTTTTTTCTGCTTCAAACTCTTTTTTCCGTTTTTCGCGAAAGCGGGTGGCAAATTCCTTGATGCTGACGGTCTCGTTGTTCAGTTTTCGGTGGTAGGCCAGCAGCAGGAAATCGGCCATGTCGTCGGGAAAGGTAACGCCTGCGCTGCGCAGGTAATGCGACAGGCGCGAACCGCCGTAAAATCCCCAGTTGAGGATCATCCACTGGCCCAGGCGGTTGTGCAGGACGATACACACACTATCTTCGGGAATCGCTTTTATTTTGGCTTGCGATTCCACCGAGATGATCTTGTCCAGTTGGAGCATGGCATCCTCCAGGTTTTTGGGGATGTATACGCCGTTCAGTTTGTCCTTTTTGATGCGTTCCTGGTATTGTTTTTCAAACTCTTTTTCGTCGTTGGCCGGTCCTTCCTGGGCGGAAAGGGAAAGGCCGCCCAGCAGAAAAAGTAGCAGCGGAATGCAGTTTTTATATTTCATTGCAGGCAAATTTTATTGATCAGTTGTATAAACCGGACGTTCGTGGTATGAACATTCGCTTGTCATTATCGGAAGTGTTTTTGCTGGAAGTCGTTGTATGGCTCGGGTTGTGGCTGCTCAACGATTACCTGGCGACGCTGTTAACGCTCATTCTTTGTGCTATCGTATCGGCAGTGTTGCTGATTGCCCTGATCGCCGAAGCCATTGAACGGTCAAAAGTTCCACGGCGCTATTTCTATATCATGGGACTCAGCGTACTGGCGCCCGTCTTTGCCGCCGGACTTTACCTGTTTATTTTCGGTGGAAGCCTGAGTTTTCTGGAGCGTATTTAGGGCAGGGTCAAATTACCAGGGCGTCCGTATCTCCGGCAGGAGGCACCTCTTCGAAGTTTCCGGTTTGCTTGTTCTTGCGCACGCGATCCCAATGAAAGTACCGGCCGTTCATCACGACATAAACACCCGGTGGCAAGACCTGTGCGAAGGCCAAAGCGCTGCCCAGGTTAAAAAAACCGTCGGAGGAGGTGCCGAAGGCATACGGGATCATGGCGCCGGTAAGCACGATGGTTTTATCCTCGATGGAGGCCTCCGCCAGCACCTTCGCGGTATCCACCATCCTGTCGGTACCGTGTGTGAGCAGGATGCGGTTGGACGGCGTTTTCTTGCAGTTGTATACCACGATCGCGCGGTCTTCATCGCGCATTTCGAGGGAATCGACCATCATCAGTGTTTTGATGTCGATATCAACGTTGCAACGACCCAGTTCGAACATCTCCTTCAAATGGGTATCCTTGAAATACAATTCGCCGGTGATGAAGTTGTACTCTTTGTCGAAGGTTCCTCCGGTAACAAATACCTGTATCATAATTTGAGCGGACAGTGGCAGTTTGATGGTCAAATCAAATTTGACGGGGCAAAGGAAGGAGTTTTTTGAGGAAAAAAAAGACCAACTATGAACGATGAACAAAGAAGGCTTCCTACTTTTGCCCCGATCATTTAAAAGGATACGCAATGAAGAAAAACGAAGAATACGTCGAAAACCGCGGAAGGGACTGGATGATGTTCCTGATCAGCATGGTCGGATTGGTTGCCCTGCTGATTTTCATCCCCGAATGGGTTTGGGTAAGCTTCCCGTTTGTATTTACCGCGCTCGCCGGCGCCAGGGGACGCCTCTGATACCTGCCGGAACGAATAACCAACTAAACAGCCACTGGCACCAGCCGGTGGCTGTTTTGCGTTTTAGGCGTGTCTGAAAAGCGCTGAAAGCCCTGTTCCGAACCCAAGGCTGCTTGCTACAAATAGAAATCCCTCGCCGGTACGACGAGGGACTCTAACCCAAACAAATAAACACAAAAACTACTTGGTGCAAGTTTAAGACAACTTTGGGAGTTAGAGCAAATTTTTGAGCGGAAAATTTGACATTTTTTTTACAAGCCTTTCGGCGACGCCCTTAATCACAAAATATTGATCCTGTATTTGGGCGTAACACCCATAAAAAGATTGTTTTTTGCTTCATCATGCGATAATCTATTCCTGAAGATCAGGGACTTTTTACCTTCGCATCCCATTGGTTTTCAAACTGCTTTTCCTTCATGCGAGCCCTTCGACTTCTGATAGCCCTGCTTTTTCTGGCTGCCTTTACCTGGTTATTATCAACCCCGCTATCCGTCGGCGACAAATCGCTGCCGCCGCTGGGTTCATTTTTTAACCCGTTTTCCGGATTCTGGAGGAACAGCGAGCCGGCAACAGGCTTTTCCCTGAAAAACGCGGATTTAAAGGGCTTGACGGGCAAGGTAGACGTGGTGTACGACGATCTGCTCATTCCGCACATTTTTGCGCAAAATCTGGAAGACGCCATCCGCGTCCAGGGGTATATCACGGCACAGAACAGGCTGTGGCAAATGGACATCACCACCAGAAAGGCATCCGGCAGGCTCTCCGAAGTATTGGGAGAAAGAACGCTTGCCATCGACCGCCTCACCCGCCGCCGGGGCATGGGGTATGCTGCGGAAAATGATGTTGCCGCCTGGAAAAAATCGCCGGAAGCCATCCGGTTGCTGGAAGCCTATACGGAAGGCGTCAACGCATGGATCAGCCAGTTGACTCCGGCGGACTATCCTATCGAGTTCAAACTGCTCAATTACGCACCCGAGCCGTGGTCGGTGCTGAAAACGGCCCTGGTCGTCGAGGCTATGGCCGAAAACCTGTGTTCCCGCGACGATGACCTGGCCAGCACCAATGCCCTGGCGCTATTCGGGAAGGACACCTTTAACATGCTGTACCCCGAATGGAACCCGAAGCAACAGCCCATCATTCCGGATACGGGACAATGGAAAGACTGGAAGGTGCCATTTCCCGCCGGTACGACGCCCCAGCCGGGGGCCTTGTCGGTTGCGCCTGAAGAAACCTCCATATTTCCACAGGGCGACAGGCCGGAGGCCATCACCGACCCATACGTTGAAGGCAGCAACAACTGGGCGGTCAGCGGTTCGCGCACCAAATCCGGTCACCCGCTGCTGGCCAACGACCCCCACCTGACCCTTTCGCTGCCCTCCATCTGGTTCCAGTTGCAGATACACACCCCGGAGCAAAGTTGTTTTGGCGTTTCGCTGCAGGGCGTTCCGGGTATCATCATCGGCTTCAACGACAAGATTGCCTGGGGCGTTACGAACGTCAGCCACGACGTTTCAGACTGGTACCGCCTGAACTGGGAAAATGCAGAGCATACCAGGTATTTGCTCGACGGCGAGGCAAAGGCCGTGGAGCAGCGCATTGAAGAAATTGGCATAAAAGGAAAACCGCCGTTGCGCGACACCGTGCGATACACTGTCTGGGGACCGGTTGTATACGACTTTAACCCGGAGCACCCCTTGCGCGACTGTGCCCTGCGATGGATTACGCACGACCAGCCCGACCCGGACGGCGCGGCGATATTTATGTTTCTCAACGCAGGCAAAGATTACGACGACTACCGCAAGGCACTCAAATTGTACGATTGCCCCGCACAGAATTTTGTCTTTGCCACCCAAAGCGGCGACATTGCCATCACGGTACAGGGCAGATACCCCGTACGCGCTCCCGAACAGGGAAGGTTCATTCTGGATGGCAGCCTGCAAGCCGACGCCTG
>CALMBD010000098.1 GCA_937861115.1 uncultured Bacteroidota bacterium
AAGCATTTTATTGAATGTTAATTTTTTAAAAAATCAATAATTATTTTTTCTACATCCGTTTATTCCAACACCTGAGTCCTTAAATTTGTCGCCGGTTGGCAATTGAAACGACGCCCATATGCAAAACAGCAAACTGCTTGAAGTCCTGCGTACCTTTTCCGGACATGAATGGAAGTCATTTACGGCATTCGTGGACTCTCCCTATTTCAACCGCAATCCGGATGTCGCGGCGTTGTGTCGCTGGCTGGCAGACGAATGCAGGTCCGGCAGGGCGGTGTACCGCGAGTCGGGTTTCCATGCCCTCTTTCCGGACCAGCCTTTTGACGACGCACGGTGGAACCACCTGATGTCGTTCCTGCTGAAACTTGCCGAACAGTTTCTCGGACTGGAACAATATGGAAAAGAGTCCTTTGCTCCGGGTTATTTTATTCTGCAGGCCCTGGCCGAACGCGGTCTGGAAAAGCATTACCGGTACATCCTTGACCAGACACGGAAGAAACAGGCAGTGGCGCCGTATCAGGATGCGGCGTATTTCCTTCAGCGCTATCAACTGGAGAATTATGAAGCGAACCGGCTGTCGCGCTCGGCGGTACGCCGCTTTAATGAAAGCGCGCAGCTATCGACGGATTATCTGGACCGGTTTTACCTGGCGGAAAAACTGCGATACACCTGTTATATGCTCACCAGTCAGGTGGTACTGGCAACACCCTACAATTTTCAACTGGTGGAAGAGGTTAGCAGGTTTGTCGCAGGCATTCCCGATGCAGCGCCGGTCGTACAGGCTTACTACCGGATTTTCAAACTGCTCAGCGAGGATATCGCGACCGATGATTTTGATGCGTTGCGGCGACTGCTTGCCGAACAAGAACAGATGTTTGACCGACAGGTACTTGCGGAACTCTACCAGTATGCCATCAACTACTGCAATCTCCAGATCATGAAAAACCGCGAGCCCTATGTCGCAGAAGCGCTTGATCTGTACCAGACAGGTATTCAATCCGGGATTTTGCTGGAAAAGGGCAACCTGTCGCCCTGGCATTTCAAGAATATCATCAAACTGGGACTGCGGCTGAAAAGATATGCGTGGACAGAGCAGTTTATCTTGGACCACAACAGGCTGCTGGAGCCGGAATTTCGCGAGGATGCCGTCTATTACAACCTGGCCGAGTTGTATTATTACACCGGACGCTACGACGAAGCGCTGGTGCAGTTGAACAAGGTGGAGTTTACCGATGTCCATTACAACCTCGGCGCCAAGGTCATTCTGGCAAAAATATACTACGAAACCGACGAAATGGATGCGCTTGACAGCCTCCTGCACGCCTTCAGGACGTACCTGCACCGCAACAGGGTGATCTCCGACGATCTACGGAAACCCTATCTTCACTTTACCGCCTTACTGCGCCAAATCCTGCGCAGCACACCGGAGGCTGTACCTGCGCTGCGCGAAAAGATCAACCAAACAGTCCTGGCTGAAAAAGCCTGGTTGTCGGGTATCCTGACCCGTTAGGGCCTCAATGCAGCACCAGTTTTCGTTGAACCACCCCCTGTTCGGCAGCGAGTTCCAGCCAGTAAATTCCTTTGGGCAGGCCGGAATAATCCGCATCGAAGCGCACGCTGCCGGAAGGGTAATCCCGCCGGATCGTCGATACGCGCACGCCCTGGCTGCTGATCAGGGAAACGGCAAGGCCGCCGCCTTCAAAACCGTCGAACCCGATCGACACCGAACCCGCGGTGGGATTGGGAAACACCTGTAGCCCCGACGCCCAGTCCGGTGTGCGGGTATGGCTGGATGAATCCACCTGCGCCACAACCGGCACACGCTCACTGGTGCAGACATGGCCTTTAAAGTCAATTTCCCAGCTGTAGAAATAGTAGTACCGGTTCAGCCCGAAGTTGGAATTTTTGAGGCTGACGACGTCGGCTATTTCATAGGGATACGTGACACCCTGGCTGCTGCGCCGCAGTTGAGGCCCCAAAGAGCCCAGATTGGCGAGGTTGACATCCTCGTCGGTGGTCAGTACCAGGTCGGTACCGGCGGGCACGTCAAAGCCCAGGCTTATAACGGAAGTACCGGGTGAGATCATCAGCGTTTTGCTCTGCAGGACATTGCCCTGGTCGTCGCGCAGATCTATTTTGCGCTCCGCAGCCAGGTCGGCATACACCTTTACCTTGGCCAGAACGAAAGGGGTCTGGCAGTCAAAGATGATGGCGCCGGGGAACTGTACATCGCCGAAGGCCGTACCCAGGTGATTGGTCATGCCCACAAATGCATTGGGTTCATCGTACGTAGTGTTGTCAGATACCCAATAGGTTGTCGTGGCGGCAAGTGGCGCCGTGACAAAAGTATCTCCTTCAAAAAGCAGGTTGCCGCCGGTGGGCGCGTCGTACCAGGCAGGTTGCGCTCCAACCGCGATCAGCGTTGCCGGAGTGTTCAGCAGAACGGTATCGTTAGACGTCACGGGGGGCGGAGCATCCAGCACCTCGATGTATTGGGAGGGGGAGGTAAAATCTGCACATAATCCCGGTGTCGTCACCGTATAAAGGCCGGGCTGCTCCACAACAATGGTCTGGGTCGTATCGCCGGTACTCCACAGGTAGGCGGCAGCAGGGGCAGTCGTCAACGCGACCGCGTTACCCGAGCAAATGACCGTGTCGCCCAGGGCGGTAATGCCGGGTATTTCTACCGGATCGACCGTGATCTTGACGAAGTTTGACACACCTGTACAGCCGTCGGCAGTCGTTACCGTGACAGAATAGGTGCCCGCCTCGTATGCATAGATAAAACCGGTCGTATCGCCGGTGCTCCACTGGTAGGCAGGGAATGCATCTGTCGTGGCGATCTCCACGCTGTCGCCGGAGCAAAAAACAGTCGAACCATCGGTCATGATTTGCACCTGTGGCACTACGCAGCCTCCCTCCTGGAGGGTAACATATTGATTCAGGCCCAGGGGAGCGTACAGTACGTCTGTCGTGCCGGAGGGCCAACGGACGACAACAGAATCGATCGCCGTTGCCTGGCCCATGCCGAAATGCACCTGCATCGAGTTCATGATGCCGTAACTTTCACCCGAACGCACCTCGCGCACCTGGACGCCCAGTGCACTGTACAGCAGCACCTTGGTCCCCACCCCATTGCGGTTGCTCTGTACGCCGCGCAGGTTAAGTCCGAAAAAATCATTGTCATTGCCGTCGTTTATCCAAAGGGCATCCGGCGTGCTGCTCGGGTCCGTGTAGATATTAGCATACCCGCCGTATATATCCTGAAATCCGTCGTGGTTCAGGTCGCCGATGGCAAAGGATTCCATATTGTTGTCGTCGAACAACCCTGACACCCTGGTAAAGGTCTTGTCGCCGTTGTTGTGCAACAGATGTTGCCTGCTGCCGGCCACCAGGATATCCATGTATCCATCGTTGTCAAAGTCGCGAAAAACACCCTGAATAGGCGTTCCGGTTATAGAGTCTTTTATGCCGGCAGCCGCCGTGATGTCGGTAAAATGGCCTGTGCCGTCATTTTCCAGCAACTGGCTCGACACATCGTGGTTTGTAATAAAACAGTCGAAATCGCCGTCGTTGTCGATATCGCCAAAATCGGCAGTCCAGCTCTGCGCACCGATGCGCAGTCCGGAGTTATTGTCAATATCCTGAGTATAGGTACCGTCGCCGTTGTTCAGGAAGAGCTGGTTGATACGGCGCGGGTCGGTAGGGCTGCTTACACCCTGGCGGCAATGCGCGATATAGAGATCGGTCAAACCGTCGTTGTTGACGTCGCTCCACACCGAGCCGTAATTGCCTGAATTGTCCGACGAGGGCACTGTGGCCAAATCGATCCATAAGGGTTGATACACAAGATTTCCGGCTCCGTCATTCCCGAAAATCCGCGAAGCGCCGTCGTCGTGACACACAAATGCATCGAGCCAGCCGTCGTTGTTGATATCGGCAAAATTGACGCCCTGGACAAAAGTGCCCGGTCCGGTGAGGGTATTGATCTGGAGAAAGGAACCGTCGGCATTAGCCCTGGCTACTTTGATTTCATCGTATGCACCTCCCGATAACACATCCGGGAAACCATTGTTATCAATATCGGCCGCGCACATCCCCCATTGGCTTTCCTGCGACATGTTGCCAACCGGCTTGTTGGCAAAGGGCTGTCCCGGAGCGGTCTGATATGCTATGGAAAGGATGTATCCGGCATCCATCCGGGCAATATCATCGAGTCCGTCGCCATTCATATCGAGTACGGCAATGGCGACACCGCTGTAGTGTTTTGCGGGAGTGAGCAGGTCGGCTTTGTTGGTAAACTTCAACTGGGCAGAAGATTTGAAGGCGGCAAGCGAGCAAAGGGTCAGGCAGAGCAGGCGTAAAAAATTCATTGCGGGTAAATTAGATTGTCAACAGGAAAAAGCGGGGAAAGATAGCGCGAAACAATTGTTGCATTCCTGCACAGAATGAACCTTGGCAAATGCCCGACAATTTGAGGTGTCACCGCTTCGTAATTCAGCAGTGACACCTCAAAGTCGGCAAGCAATATCAAATCTCTTTTTCGATCAGGTAGGTATTCCGGGTTGCCGAGTTGCGGTTGATCATTTCGGCAATAAAACCGGTCAAAAACAACTGGGTGCCGACGATAAGTGCCAGTATTCCGAAATAGAACAGCGGCCGGTCGGCGATGCCATACTCCTTGTATACCGTTTTGGCAATGCTCAGGTAGACCAGGATAACGAAGCCGATGAGGAAAGACACCACGCCCAGGGTGCCGAAAAAGTGCATGGGTCGTTTGCCGAACCTGCCGACAAAGGAAATGCTCATCAGGTCGAGCGGGCCATTGATGAAACGCTCGAGGCCGCCGAATTTGGTATAGCCGTATTTGCGGGCGCGGTGCTCCACCACCTTTTCGCCGATACGGGAAAACCCGGCCCACTTGGCAATGACAGGAATATATCGGTGCATTTCGCCGTACACCTCGATGGCCTTCACGACGTCGCCGCGATAAGCCTTTAGGCCGCAGTTGAAATCGTGCAGCCGGATGCCGCTCATCCAGCGGGTTACCGCATTGAATAACTTGGTCGGAATGGTTTTGCTCAACGGATCGTGGCGCTTTTTCTTCCACCCGGAAACGAGGTCGTACCGTTCTTCGCGGATCATACGGACAAGTTCGGGTATCTCGTCGGGACTGTCCTGCAGGTCGGCATCCATGGTGATCACGACCTCTCCTTCCGTCGCCTGAAACCCGGTGTGCAAGGCGGCCGATTTGCCGTAATTACGCCTGAACCTGATCCCCCGCACGGCGGGATTGGCACTTTTCAGCCCTTCAATCACCTTCCAGGAATCGTCGGTGCTGCCGTCGTCCACCATGACGATCTCATAGGTGATCCGGTTGGCTTCGCACACGCGCTGAATCCAGGTGGCGAGTTCGGGCAGGCTTTCCGCCTCGTTTTTGAGTGGTATAACGACACTTAGGTCCATATAAATCTATAAATCAAACTTCGACAACGGCTGCACCCTGATCTCCGATCGCGGCGTTTCGTCTTTGCGTTTTATATACACCGGAAGCAAGGGATTGGAGTCCTTATCAACCGGTATCGGCTTTTGGTGGTTCTTTTTGCTCTTCAGCATGGCGCTCCAGCGTTCGAACAACTGCTCCTGCTGCTCCGGATTAAGCCGCGGGTTATCGCTGTAATACCCCAGCGTCGTGCGCTGGCGTTTTGCCTCAAACAGGGATACGGCACAGGCCACGGAGATATTCAGGCTTTCTGCAAACCCCGATTGAGGGATGGTAAAACTCCCATCGGACAAAGCCAGCGCTTCCGGGCTCACCCCCTCATCTTCATTGCCGAACAACAGTGCCGATGGCTGCGTCAGGTCGTGGGTGTATAACGACTCAACAGCCGGTCCCGGCGGTAAAGTCGCCAATATACGACCGTATCGCTGCTTTACTCGGCGGAAGCATTCTTCCATATCCTCGAAAGCGTACACATCGATCCACTTGAATGTGCCCCCGGAGGTGCGTTTGCCCAGCACAAGACCCCGTTTGTCGAGGTATTGCCTGGTATACACCACAAACACCTCCCGAATACCCACGGCATCGCAGGAGCGCAACACCGCGCTGATGTTCAGCGGGTCAAAAATATTCTCCAGCACCACCGTCAGGTCGGGTTGCGACTGGCGGATAACGGAGCGTATTTTTTGTTCGCGGGAAGGGTTCATGATTCAGTTACATTGACCTGCTGCCGGATATTTCAGTTTCCGGCCGGGACAAATCCGTAAGTGTCGAATTTCAGTATATGTACGGAAACGTTTTCCAGATAATCGGGCCTGCTGAACCCGTCGTCGACGGCGCCGTTGAGAAATATCTTGCTGAAACGGAACCCGTTGTGCAACCCCTCAAACGATTCCGAAGAAAGGCGCTCCGGGAAGGAGAGCCCGTAGCGGCGCAGCATTTTGCCCGTGAACAGGGTGACGTCGTAGCCGTTGAACCCGTCCTCGGTGGGAATGGTGCCCGTCGCCTCGTAAAACTTTTGCTCAAAGGCCTTCACTGCCTCCGAATGGTAATCGATATAGGCGGCCGAACTGATGTGGACATTAAGCGCAAGCAGGTACTCCGGGTCGATACCTTCATAATCCTCCCACTGCGGCATGCCGTACACCTCTACTCTATTGTTGCCTTTTACCGCTTTTAACCTGCGCAAAAAGGCCATCACGAAATCCTGACTCGCCCAGGTAGGCAAAACAAATACAGCAGTACGACCCGCTTTCAGGTAGCGCGTCAGGTCTGTTTTGTCAAAATTCAGCGTGGCGTCGGGTACAATCAGTTCGGCAAACCGCGCGCCGCCCATTGCAGCATTTGATTCCTGAAAATAGGGCAGCCGGTCCGCCTCTTTTTCCTTGCACACCAGCGTAACCGCATCCGGACGGTGGGTATTGCGGATATAGCGGGTAATGGCGTCGCAGTGCGCGCGTAGCGAAGGGTTGGTCTGGATGAAATCAGGATTCCGGGAGGTGAGTTCCGAACTGGGCGATTCCGGGGAGACGAGTATTTTTCGGTTCTGCCTGGCCCAATCGGCCATGGCCGTCACGTGACTATTGCGCACCGGACCGATAAAAACATCGGATTGAACCAGCCGGGGGTTGGACAGCAGTTGAAGGAAATCGGCGTCGTTGATCTGGGTATCGTACACATTTACCACCAGGTTGATGCCTTCTGTTTGCGACAATTCCTCCAGCGCGATTTTGGCCCCGGCGTAGAACTGGAGTGCAAGCCCGCTGCGTTCGGGAACAGTATTGCCCTGTACCTGATTGGTCAGAAAGGGCATCAGAAATGCCAACCGGTAGGTATCGCCCGGAATTCCGGGAACGGTACCGGCCGGATTGGGCTGGTTGCCTATGGGAGGCCTCGGATTTGCCGGTTTCGACCATCGGATGGTATCCATCGGCGCGGATTTGCCGGGATTCACCGGAACGGGCCGGGCAGGCTGACCAGGGCGACGTGCGGGAGTGGAGGATGCGCGTCTGGGGGCAGTACAGGCACTCAACAACAGCACAACGATAAATAAAAGGGCACTCAGATGCAGTATGCTGTCGGCTGTTTTTTTATTCAAAATATGGAAAGTCATTTTGTTGTATTTCCAACTTGTTTTGCCCGTCGGGATATGCGGCACATGCCACGGCATTACCCACCGGCCTTCTTCACATTTTTATACCCGAGATCGAGCAGTATCTTCAGCACCTTGTCGCGGTGATCGCCCTGCACGATAATAACGCCGTCCTTGGCGTTTCCGCCGGCAGCACATTTGCTTTTCAGCAACTTGCCCAGTTCTTCCAGCCGGTCCTGCGGCCCTGCGAATCCCTTTACCACCGTCGCCTCCTTGCCGCCTCTCACCCGTTCGAGCCAGATACGCAGCACCTGCCGTTCGGGGGCTACTGCGCTGATCTGCTCCTCCTGTTCTTCCGGCCTGAAGTCGGGGTCCGTAGAGAAAACGAAACCTCCCGAAGATTTTTTCTTGCTCATCGTTGTTTAACTTATTGGTTATCCGGATTGTCGGGGATCAGGATATTCAGGGCTTTGGGTCTGATCTCGAATTCCAGTTCGCCTTCCAGCGTCAGGCCTTCCCCGTCGAGGTGCACGAAATTCAGCCCTTCCGCGAAAATTTTCACCTTGCGGGCCGTGAAATGCTCCACAAATTCCGCATCGTAGATTTTGCCGTTCAGCGTGGCGGGTACTGCTGCGAAATAATGCCACTTCGGAGCGTCCTTCAACAACACCACTTCAAAGAAACCGTCGTCGAGTCGGGCGTCGGGTGCAATCTGAAAATTATAGCCCCACATCGGCCCGTTGGCGATGGAAATGATGAAGCACTTTTCGGTGATCACCTTGTCGTCGATCTCCAGGCGGCATTCGCGGGGAGTGTACTGAAGGCCCGCTTTTACCGATTTCAGGAAGTAGGGAATGAACCCGCGCCAGTTGCTGCCCTTCATCAGGTTCGATACCAGTCCGTCGAAGCCGATACCGGCGAGGTTGAAAAACGGCCGCCCGTTCATAAAACCGCAATCTATGGCGCTCACCCGGGCGGTATTGATCTTTTTCACGGCTTCGTCGATGTCGCGGCCGTAGCCGAGGTGCATTGCCAGTCCGTTGCCGGAGCCTGCGGGTACGATGCCCAGGGTAGCGTTACTGCCCAGGAGGGCGGAGGCAACCTCATTGATCGAGCCGTCGCCACCGACCGCCACAATGATCTCGCACCCGTCGGCCACGGCCTGCTCCGCCAGTTCGCGCGCGTGTTCCGCGCGTTCGGTGAAACTGAAGCCGTATTCGAACTTGCGGTGGTTGAGGTGTTTCTCGACGCTGGTCCGGATATGCTTTTGCAGGTTCGTGCCCGCCTTGGGGTTGACGATAAACTGAATGCGCCTGGGGCGCATTAACTCGGTCAACAGACCGTCTTTTGTGTAGGGATGAGATTCGCGCATGGTGTGTTGCCCGTATTTATACCGACTGACCTTTTCTCGATTGTACATAATCCCGCCAGCGTTCGATTACGGCCTGCATATCTGCCGGCAGGTCGGATTCGAAGCGAACATGTTCGCCGGTGCCCGGGTGTTTGAACCCCAGCACCTTGGCATGCAGGGCCTGCCTTGGCAGCAAGGCCAGGCAGCCTTCTACAAATTGCTTGTATTTGGAGTACAACGTGCCTTTAAGTATCTGATTGCCGCCGTAGCGGGGATCGCCAAAAAGGGTATGACCGATAGATTTCAAATGCACCCTGATCTGGTGGGTGCGGCCCGTTTCCAACTGGCATTCAATAAGGGTGCAATAGTAAAACCGCTCCAGCACACGCCAGTGGGTGACGGCCCATTTACCATCCTCGTCATCGGGAAAAACCATAAACAGGCGGCGGTCGTTGGGGTTCCGGCCGATATTGCCGCGTATGGTGCCCTTGTCGCGGTCCATATCGCCCCATACCAGCGCCCAGTAACGCCGCTCAATGGTGTGCTCGTAAAACTGCCGGGCCAGGTGTGTCATGGCAAAGTCGTTTTTGGCGATGACCATGAGGCCTGTTGTATCTTTATCGATGCGGTGGACAATGCCGGCCCGATTGGGTTCGTTGCCTTCCTTGACGGGTAACTTGTCAATCTGTTCTTTGAGATGCCAGGCGACTGCGTTGACCAGCGTCCCGTTGGGGATACCCACGCCGGGGTGTACTGCAAGGTTGTAGGGTTTGTTGATCACCATGACATCTGCGTCTTCATGCACGATGTCGAGCGGGATGTTCTGGGGAGCAATATCGTAAACCTCTTCGAGCGACTTGGGCAGTACAATCGTGATGACATTGCCCGGCTTTACCTTGTAATTGGGCTTCACTTCGCGATCGTCGACCTTAACGGAACCTGCCCGGATGGCATTCTGGACCTTGTTGCGCGAGCGGTTGGCCAGCCGGTCAATCAGAAACTTGTCGAGCCGGATATAGCCTTGTTTTGGATCTGCGATGATTTCATGGCGTTCAAAATAGTCGTCTGTTGACTGGTTGTCATCGCCTTCCTCCTGGCCCGACAGATCGGGGGGGACGGGTTCCGGCATATCCTTTTCCGGCATATCATTCGAGTTCTGGTGCTTCTGGCTCATTCCGCTGCGTTTGATTGGGCATCAATTGTCCCGCAAAAGTAGGGCTTTCCGCCGGGTACTTGCCTTTTTTGAAGTTTTCAATAAAAAAGGCTTCGCAAAACCGGCATTCAAGGCGTCAATTATTCGTTAACAATTATCCCCAACCAAGTGTTTTCATGTAGGTTTGGCCTACCATTAGTTCAACATTAACTCAATCACTCCCGCTCCTAACTGTTATGGAAAAACGAACATTTCTCAAGACCGGCTTTTTTCTTGGCATAGCCGCAGCCACCACCTCTTTTCTCGATGCCTGCAAAAGTGCCGCAACCGGCGGTGCTACCGAGGCGGCCGCACCCGTTATTCCGCCGCCCAAATTGCGCCGCACCACGCCTTTCGAACTGCCGAAACTGGCCTACGAAACCGCTGCACTGGAGCCCCATATCGATAAGATGACCATGGAAATCCACCACGACCGGCACCACCAGGGCTATGTCAACAACCTGAACGACGCGGTGAAAAACACCGTTTATGCCGACTATGAATTGTACGATATTGTTGCCCGTATCGGCACCGGCGATGCGGATAAAAAAATCCGGAACAATGCCGGAGGGCACTGGAACCATACCTTTTTCTGGGAAACCCTCTCGCCTGACGGCGGCGGCGCGCCTTCGGGCCAACTGGCGAGCGCCATCGATGCCCAATTCGGCTCCTACGACAAATTCAAGGAGCAGTTCAGTACCGCAGCAAAAAGCGTTTTTGGTTCCGGCTGGGCATGGCTGTGCGTAGGCAAGGATAAAGGGCTTTTTATCACCACCACACCCAACCAGGACAACCCGCTGATGCTCAGTGTCGTCAAACAAAACGGTACGCCTATTATCGGCATCGACGTTTGGGAACATGCCTATTACCTGAAGTACCAGAACAAACGCCCGGATTACATTACCGCATTCTACAACGTGGTTAACTGGAAAGAGGCCGCCCTGCGGTATGAGAAGGCCATGTTTGGATAGGTTTGTTGCGTTACGGCATTGTTAAATTGCCGGTGTGTTGCAACTTATATCCAGTGTTGTCGAGTCAGATGCACCGGTTCAGATAACCTGCTTGTGCCTGAAGCGCCATCCCGAATTTTCCGAGGGTAATGAGGTGCCCGCAGATTATCGCATAAAAGCCCGCAGAAATGTGCAGCGTGTTACCATGTCTGCGGCAATCTGCGGGTTTTTTCTGCGCCAATCTGTGGAAAATAAATTCGGGATGGCTCAGTTTTATTTAAAAAATTGTCGGCCCGATCATGTAATTTGACCGTCTGTTGCATCCTGGCCTAAAGGATGGACGATACAGCCATATTTTCCTTCCAGCCATACAGCAATTTAACAATGTAACCATCAACCGATCCAGATACATAACCAAATTCACATACAATGCCCTATCGCCCGATTTTCAATATCCTGTTGATCTCCTTTACACTTTTGTCCGGTATTGCAGCCTGCAAATACGCGACAAATAAAGGACAGCCCACCCATCCATCCAAAGACAAACCCGTTACGGAAATGCCTATCCCTCCCTTGCCTCCGGCGCCGGGCGATTATGCCGACGACTGGAAAATTGTAGACAGCCTTGAAAAGCAGGGACTGTTCAAAAGTGCCCTCGAACGCGTGGAAGCCATTCAGGTGAAGGCCAAAAACGACAAAAACAGTCCGCAGGTGCTGAAAGCCCTGATCTTCCGGGGGAAATATACCACGACGCTCGAAGAGGACGGTTTCGTGGAGGCGATAAAGGTGTTTGAAGCAGAGGAAAAAACCGCCAATATTCCCACCAGGGCACTCTTGCAAAGCATACTCGGACAACTCTATTCCACCTACCTGAGCAACAAAGGCTGGCAACTGAGTGAACGCACCCCGATTCCAGACGGCGAAGGCGGCGACATACTCACCTGGTCGGCAGCGCAGATCGAAAAACACGCCCTCGATTTGTATCTTGCTTCTGTGGAGCGACGCCCCATCCTGCTCGAAACCCCGGTTGAGTCGTTCCGAAGCGTGCTCATACCCGGACAAAACGATACCATCGACGGCCAGGCCCTGCGTCCGATGCTGTACGACCTGCTGGCCCACCGGGCACTCGAACATTTCACCAACGAACGCAGCTGGCTCACCGAACCGGCCTATGCGTTCAAACTCGATCAGCCGCAGGCATTTGCGCCGCTGCAGGCGTTTTTGAAAACCGATTTCACCACCAGGGACTCTGCTTCCAACAAGTGGCTGGCTATCAAGACATTCCAGCGCCTCCTCAGCCAGCCGACACTGGCGAACGTTACACCCGGAAAGCAGGTTGAAGTAACCCGGAATCCTCCGGCCCTCGTAGCCAACGACCTGCTGCGCCTTGAATTTGCCTGGAACAACTCCGTTCTGGAAAACAAGGACAGCCTCTACTTCCAGGCGCTGGAAAACCTGCACCGCCAATCCGCTAACGACCACACCATCGATGCCGAGATCGTTTACGCCATGGCGTCGTTTCTGTACTACCGGGATAAAGGCGACAAAGGCCAAAATGCGCAAAAAGCAGCGTTGATGTGCGAAGACATCATACTGCAAAACCCCGATACGTACGGCGCCCGCCAGTGCCTGTTGCTGCTGAACGAAATCCGTGGCAAAAACCTCAACATCGAGGTGGAAAACGCTATTCTGCCGGGAAAAAGCGCACCCGTGCTGCTGCAATTCCGAAACATCCAGCGCTTTCACGTCAGGGTTGTCAAAGGCAATTTCAGCCCCGATTTCCTGCAGGACATCAGCTGGGAAAACCGGCTCGATTTTGTCAGATCGCTGCCTCGGGTACAACAGCGGGTCTGGGACCTTAAAGTACCCGGCGACTACCAGCATCACCGCACAGAAATAGCCCTGGACGCGCTTCCGCCGGGTTCCTATTGGGTGCTGGTTTGCGAAAACGAAGACTTCAATGAAAAAAACGGGCCGGTCGCCTTCGCGCCTTTTACCGTTACGGAACTGGCAGCCGTGCCCATGCGAAGCCCCGGCTCGCTCACTTTTGCCATGGTGCACCGGAACTCCGGCGCCCCGCTTGCCGGCGTAAAACTGGAGGCTTTTGGGCCGAGATACCAGCGCAAAGACAATAACAACCCGTTCCAGACGATGATTACAGACCGCAACGGCCTGGCGCGCGCCGACTGGGAAGATCCTGCCTCCGGCACGGTCAGGGCAACGCTGAACGGCGACTCTTTGTGGCTGGGCAGTTTTTACCATCACCGCTACCGGCCCGACAACAACTTGCCCATGCAGGTCTACTTTTTTACCGACCGTGCCCTGTACCGTCCTGGCCAGACGGTCTATTTCAAGGGCGTGTTGTTCCGCATCGATGATTCCCGAATACCGCAGATCGTGACCAATAAAAGTGTAACAGTTACCCTGTTCGACGTCAACGGTCAGGCCAAAGGAACCCTGCAACTGCGCTCGAACGACTACGGCACCTTTAACGGCGTCTTTACTGCGCCGGCCAATGGTCTGACCGGACAAATGTCGATCCGTGTCGATCACGCCGTCGGCGCCGCCGCCTTTAATGTGGAAGAATACAAACGACCGAAATTCGAGGTAACCTTTGCGCCGGTGAAAGATGCCTTCCGGCTCGGGGAAAAAGTGATGCTGCAGGGTGAAGCAAAAGCCTATGCCGGCAGTAACATCGACGGCGCGCAGGTGCGCTACCGCGTGGTGCGGCAGGCGCGCTTTCCGTTCTGGAATTGGGGCTGGGGGACCAGTCGCCGTTATATCCCCTGGCAGACGGACCAGATGGAGATCACCAGCGGCGTGACAACTACCGATGCCGACGGAAAATTTGCGGTCGCGTTCACCGCTATTCCCGATCCCGCCATTCCGCGCAAAGAGAACCCTCAATTCGACTATACGGTATTTGCCGACGTGACCGACATCAGCGGCGAGACCCGCAGCGCCCAGCAAAATGTTTCAGCAGGGTATGTTGCGCTCAAGGTCGACTGGGGGCTTGGCAACGAGATCGACCTCGATTCGCTCCGGCATGTTTCCCTGAACACCTACAACCTGGCCAACCAGCCCCAGCCGACCGAGGGTCGTATCACCCTTCAACCCCTGGTAGCGCCCAAACAGTTCTTCGTCGAACGCTATTGGGAAGCCCCGGATTTACCCGCCATGTCGAAAGAAACCTGGAAAAGCCTGCTGCCCGACTATGCCTGGCAGGACGAAGCCAACCCGGAGAAGTGGACCAGAGCGGATTTTATCCTTCCGTTTTCGTTCAATACGGGCCGGGATAAAACCGTCGACCTGAACGGCGGCAATGCACAGGCCGGGTACTACCTGGCCCGGCTCACCACGGCCGACGCCTACGGGGAAAAAGTCGAGATTGAAAAGATCGTGCGCGTATGGGACAAAAAGAACCGGGTTACGCAGTTTGAAACCCCTTCGGCTGCCGCCGAAAAAAGCACACTTGAACCGGGTGAAACCGCGCGTATCTGGCTGGGCGGCAAACCGGCAGGGCTGAAATTTTTCTATGCCCGGCAGCAGGATGACACCATGGCCGAACCCCGCTGGCTGAACGCCGACGGCGCTACAAGCATTGAATTTCCCGTCGTGGAAAACGACCGGGGCGGCATCGTTGCGTATTGGTTCACGGTTAAGAACAACCGCTTCTATGGCGGCTGGCCGCTATCCCTTAATGTTCCGTGGAGCAATAAACTGCTCGATATTCAATACGAAACCTTCCGCGACAAACTGGCGCCGGGCCAGCAGGAGGAATGGCGCTTGCGTATCAGCGGCCCGGGCAAGGAAAAAGTCGCCGCAGAGATGGTCGCTACCCTGTACGACGCTTCGCTCGACCAGTTTCTGTCGCATGACTGGTGGGGGATACCCTTTCCTGCCAACTATCCACGGGTAAGTTTTGATCAACGCAATACCCTGAGCGCGCTCGGCGGAGAAGTCCGGTACGAACCGCAGAACAACCCCGAGATGCCCGTACGCACATACCCTGCACTCAACTGGTTCGATTTCCCGCTATGGGGCGGCCGACTGTACAGGTCACGGAATGCCTTTGATAACGATATGAATATAGCGTTTGAGGCGGCTGCAGCACCCGGTCCCGGAGGCGGTGAGGCGGGTAAAAAACGAAAGGATCTCGCCTCCGATGCTCCGGAAGAGGTTAGCACTAATGACCTGAATCCATACCGGGGCAATATATTTCAGGGCAATTTGGAGGCCGGTGCACCGGTCGAAAAGCCGAAACCCGTTCCGCCCGTACAGGTCCGGAGCAACCTCAACGAAACGGTATTTTTCTTTCCCGAACTGCATACCGACAAGGAGGGCAACGTGGTGCTGAAGTTCAAGATGAACGAAGCCCTCACCCGCTGGAAACTGCTGACCTATGCCCATACCAAAGACCTGAAGCAGGCCCTTTCGACAAAAATAGTCGTCACACAAAAGGAACTCATGGTGCAGGCCAATGCGCCGCGTTTCCTGCGTGCAGGCGATGAGATAGAATTTTCTGCCAAAGTCAGCAACCTCTCCCAGGAAACGGTGAGTGGTACGGCCACGCTCAACCTGTTCGACGCCGGCACCATGCAGCCGGTAGATAAAGCATTCGGCCTGACGGCAGAGGCGACGACAACGTACAACTTCACCGTTTTGTCCGGGCGCTCCATGCCGCTTTCGTGGAAAATACGGGTGCCCGATGATTTCAGCGGTGCCGTCACCTGGCAGGTGATTGCCGACGGCAAAAAATTCCGCGACGGCGAAGAAAGCACCATCCCTGTCGTCAGCAACCGTATGCTGGTGACCGAAACACTGCCCCTTTCAGTACGCGGCGGGCAGACCAAAGAATTTGTTTTCGAGAACCTGAAGAACGCCGGGAAAAACACCTCACTGAAGACCCGCAGTTACACCCTTGAATTCACCAGCAACCCGGTTTGGTACGCCGTGCAATCGCTACCCTACCTGATGGAGTTCCCTTATGATTGTAGCGAACAGGTATTCAGCCGCTTTTATGCCAACACGCTGGCCGCCAGTGTAACGGAGAAACTGCCCAACATCAGGAGGGTATACGATCGCTGGAAAGGAAAAGATGCCATGAAGTCGAACCTGTCGAAAAATCAGGAACTCAAATACGCCCTGCTCGAAGAAACGCCCTGGGTGCTCGACGCGCAAAGCGAAGAACAGCAGAAGCAAAATATTGCCCTGCTGTTCGACCTCAACCGCATGTCAGACGAACGTGAACGCACCCTGCGCATCCTCTCGGAGCGCCAGATGGGCAACGGCGGCTGGGCCTGGTTCCCCGGTGGACAGGACAGTTGGTATATCACCCAGCACATCGTAAGCGGGTTCGGACACCTGAAACAACTGGGCGCCTTCGACGGTGAGAAAGACCCTCAGGCTGCCCAGATGCTCGACCGCGCGGTAGGTTATTGCGACGCAAAACTGGCGAACCAATACCGCGAACTCGAACTCCGCGTACAACAAGGCAAGGCCAAATGGGAAGACGACCACCTCGACGGCATGGCTGTTCAGTACCTCTATGCCCGTTCGTTCTTCCCGCAACAACTGGACAAACCCGGACGGGAAATGTCGTATTACCTCGACCAGGCAGAAAAATTCTGGCTGGGAAAAGGCCTGTACCAGGAAGGCATGCTCGCCCTGGCATTGCACCGCAACGGCCGCACCGACGCTTCCCGGCGCATCGTCGCCAGCCTGCGCGAACGCGCGCTGGTAAAGGAAGAACTCGGCATGTACTGGCCCGTCGACTGGGGCTTTTACTGGTACCAGTTGCCTGTAGAAACCCAGGCGCTTATGGTCGAAGTGTTCGGCGAAGCAGGTAACGACCCCAAATCGGTGGAAGAACTGCGCATCTGGCTGCTGAAGAACAAACAGACCAACCGCTGGGAAAGCACCAAGGCAACATCGGAGGCGGTTTATGCCCTCCTGCTTTTCGGCGACAACTGGTTGCAGAACACCCGGCCTGTGCAGGTAGCGCTTGGAGGGAACCCGCTTAAACCTGAAGAGTACGAGCCGGGAACGGGCTATTTCAAACAGACCTGGAACGGCAACGCGGTAAAACCCTCCTTTAGCACAATCAAAATCGAAAATCCCAACACCAACATTGTTTGGGGTGCGGCGTACTGGCAGTATTTCGAAGACCTGGACAAGATCACTGATTTTCAAAAAACGCCCCTGACCATCGTGAAGCAGTTGTTCACCGAGGAAAATTCGCCCACCGGACCGGTACTGAAGCCCGTTTCTGACGGACAGGCACTAAAACGCGGTGACAAGGTCAAGGTGCGCATTGAAATTCGTGTAGACCGGGCCATGGAGTTTGTTCATCTCAAGGACATGCGCGCAGCAGGCTTTGAGCCGGTCAATGTACTCAGCGGCTACCGATGGAAAGACGGGCTGGGGTACTACGAAAGCACGAAAGACCTGGCCACCCATTTCTTTATCGACTACCTGCCGCGTGGCACCTTTGTTTTCGAATACCCGCTCGTGGTATCACATAAAGGGGATATGAGCAATGGCATCACCACCATGCAGTGCATGTATGCGCCGGAGTTCACCAGCCACTCGAAGGGCGTGCGGGTAAAGGTCGAGTAATTGGCGGTACCGCCGGATTTATCCGGCGAACAACACGGTACCGCCGGGTT
>CALMBD010000099.1 GCA_937861115.1 uncultured Bacteroidota bacterium
GCGTGTGTTGTGTGTTGTCCGTATCCCACATATACGGGATTGAACGCAAAAGGGCAGGAAAGGTTGAAAAATAAAAAAAGCGGGCGGAATCATTTTTCCGTCCGCAGTAAGTGCGTTTAAGCAATACTGCGAGGCTGCAGTATCAGTATTTGGGAACACACTATTAAACCTGTAGGATTAAAAAGGGGGGATTACCAATTCAGGTGGCGGGTAGATTAATAGATGTATTTTATGCTAGGGACACAAGGATTAACAGAGTAACAAAGGTAGTAATGTGTTTGTAGCGTCCGACTGGTTTAACATTTCATTCTAAATTCTTTTCCATTTTGAAATGCGGGATGCCGACTTCCTCAAAGCGCTCCCCGATAATGGTGTAGCCCAGTCGCAGGTAAAACGGGACCGCAATTTCCCGGGCATGCAGGCTCATCACCGAAAAACCGAGCCGCCTTGACAGTTGTTCGGAGGCGGCAACAAGTTCAGTACCTACTCCCCTCCCCTGCCATGCGGGGTCGACAGCCACTTGTCGCATTTTTATGGTATTGCCGTCAAGTGGTGTCAGGATCAGGCAGCCCGTTAAGGCGCCGTTGGCATCGAATGCCCCGAGGTGGATATCGTTGTATTCGGCTGCGAGTTGCTCCGGTGTGTATTCGAGTCCGAGCGGGCGGCGCAGCACTTCGTACCGCAGCCGAACAGCAGTATCATATTCGGGTGTTCCGAATTCAAACTGAAATATTTGCATGACAAGATTTTCTTCTAAAGGCATTCATTTGTCGATCGGGGACGATTACCTTCGCTACCCAACACCGACATTATTCATAAAACGAATTATCAATGGAAGACCAAAACCAACCACTCGACGCCGGCATGGCATCCGGTGCATCCGATCCCGGGCTTGTGATTACCGAAGCGGTCAGAAATGACCTGACGGAAATCGCCAAATGGGCCATGTTTTTTGCCGTATTGCTTTTTATCATTTTAGGGCTCGTAGCATTTGCCTCGCTCGCCATTGCAGTTGCCGGAGGGGCAGGCGGTATTCTGGCAGGCATTTTTATTGCCGGAATTTACGGAACATTATTGTTTTTCCCGGCCTGGTACTATTACAAATTTGCAACACTGACCCGGCAGGCTGTTGCACTCGATGACAATTCCATGCTCGATGAGGGCTTTTTGTACCTGAAACGCTTTTATCGTTTTGTGGGCATTCTGGTAGTCGTTGTACTCAGTCTTTACGCTCTCTTCCTGCTGATTGGCATTTCCATGATGGGCAGTCGAATGGGTTCGTTTTAATGTTGCTTACCTCCTCTCATTTCACAACAATAACCACTGCAGTATATGGAAATTCTGGATAACCAATTTGCTCAGGAGCCCGGTAACAATACAGGACTCCACGTCACACGCGCCATGCGTTACAACTGGCGTTCGACCGCCAAATGGGCGCTTTTTCTCGCAATTGTCGGGCTGGTGGTTGCCGGCTTGTCGTTGCTTGCGCTCGGCACCATGATCCCGATGATGACCAATATGATGGAAATGGCCGGCAATGAAGAGGCTGCTGAATTGTTCCGGTCGGCAGGATCATATATTTCCATCATCGCCGGTATAGCCACAATCGTCACTATTGCCATTCATTATTTACACCTGCGTTTTGCCAGTGACCTGCAGCGTGCCCTTCAGTTCAACGATCAGGACAGGTTCGAGTCCTCATGGCGGCACCTCCGCTATTATTTCAGGGTGCTCGGGATACTTACCATTTCCTATATCGTGCTGTACGTATTTGTGCTCCTTTTTATGGCAAGTTTTATAAGTGGTAAGGGTTAAGTGGTAAGTGATAAGGGTTAAGTGATACGTGATTATCACTTAACCCTTATCACTTATCACTCAAAGAATGTGCTTTACCCGGGGGCGGTGCGGTGTAATATCGCCCAGGCGGGCCTTCTTGGCCTCCTCATAGTCGGTAAAGTTACCTTCGAAGAACACCACTTCGGCATCGTCTTCAAAAGACAGGATGTGCGTGGCCAGGCGGTCGATAAACCAGCGGTCGTGGCTGATGATGAGCGCGCAACCTGCAAAATTCTCGAGGGCGTCTTCAAGTGCCCGCAAGGTGTTCACATCGATATCGTTGGTCGGTTCGTCGAGCAGGAGTACGTTGCCGCCTTCCTTGAGCGTCATGGCCAGGTGGACGCGGTTGCGCTCTCCACCGGAGCAGACGCCCAGTTTCTTTTGCTGGTCGGCGCCGGCAAAATTGAACCTGGACAGGTAGGCGCGGGCATTGACCGACGCATTGCCGACCTGGATAATATCGTTGCCTTGCGACACAATTTCGTACACTGTTTTTTCCGGCAACAGCGCTTCGTGGCTTTGATCCACATAACTCATCTGGACCGTATCGCCTATGGTGACCGTGCCGGAGTCTGCCTTTTCCCTTCCGGTCAGAATCTTGAACAGGGTGGACTTCCCTACCCCGTTCGGGCCGATAATACCGACAACGGCGTTCTTGGGTATTGAAAACGTGAGGTTTTCAAAAAGAATGCGGTCGCCAAAGGATTTGCTCAGGCCTTTTACATCAATCACGTTATCGCCAAGGCGCTGGCCGTTGGGTATCCAGAGTTCGAGTTTGGCTTCCTTTTCCCGGGTTTCTTCGCCGGCCATTTTATCATATGCGTTCAGACGGGCCTTGCCCTTGGCCTGCCTGCCTTTGGCGCCCATGCGCACCCACTCGAGTTCGCGTTCGAGTTGTTTGCGGCGTTTGTCCTCCTGCTTTTCCTCCTGGGCCAGGCGTTTGGCTTTCTGATCAAGCCAGGAAGAGTAATTGCCCTGCCAGGGAATACCCTCGCCGCGGTCGAGTTCGAGAATCCAGCCCGCCACATTGTCGAGGAAATAACGGTCGTGGGTTACGGCAATAACGGTACCGGGGAAATTCTGGAGGTATTGTTCGAGCCATTGCACCGACTCGGCATCGAGGTGGTTGGTCGGCTCGTCGAGCAGCAGGATGTCGGGCTGGCTGAGCAGGAGCCGGGCAAGCGCCACACGGCGGCGTTCACCGCCGGAACATATTTTGATCGGACGGTCGTCCTCCGGACAACGCAGGGCATCCATGAATACACCGAGGCGGTAATCGAGTTCCCAGCCGCCCAGGTGCTCGATCTGTTCCAGTACTTCCCCCTGGCGATCGATGAGTTTCATCATCTCGTCGTCGTCGGTGACTTCGCCGAGTTTTGTGCCGATATCTTCGTTTTCCTGGAGCAGGTCAACGATATGTTGCACGGCCTCCTCCACGATCTGGCGGACGGTTTTCGAGTGGTCCAGTTCGGGTTCCTGGGCGAGATAGCCAATCTTGTATTGCTTCTCAAACTCGATCTTTCCTTCGTAGTTCTGGTCGAGGCCTGCGATGATCTTCAGCAGCGTGGATTTACCCGAGCCGTTGAGGCCCAGTACGCCGATTTTGGCGCCATAGAAGAAGGACAGCCAGATGTTTTTTAGTACCTGTTTGCTCGGCGGAAAGGTTTTGTTCACGCCGGACATGGAAAAAATGATCTTTTCGGACACGGATATAAATTATTAATGAATGGTGTGTGGCCTTCTGCAACCAAACCTGTAAGGTTTTCAAAACTTACAGGTTTAAGTAAGGCAGGCGCAAAGGTAGGTGGAAGGCATGACGGAATATATGAATGGTAAAAATTATCTCCCCAATACAATTCAAAAAAACGCTGTCGGATACCTTGCCCCAACAAAACTGCCGTATCTGCCATTTCAAGGCTTCTTCAAAAAGTGTTTATAGGAAATTGTACAGGAAAGATCGGCTGAGGAAAAAAAATGATAATTTTGAATTGTATGTGACTCTGCCACGCCGTTTTAAAAGTCTTCCGGTAAGACGGGTTGTACCGGAAGATATGGCACCCACGGGATTTCAGCCGCTGTGGCTACTGCGGGGTTTACCTCATTCGGAAGGAAGGAATTAACAAATTGTGGATGGCTACAACAGATTGCAACCCTGAAAACTGGCCGATGGTGTATGCTGTCTTTAGCGCAGCGGAAATCAGATAAGGTTACGGTACTTTCGTACTCTGCCAGTTCACCAGCAGCCATTTGCCTTTTTTCTTGTGATACACAGCCGTGTAGGCCAACGGCAATTCGAAGTCCTTGCCGTTCAGGGTTACCTTCACGTGCACCAGCCCGTTGGTCAGCGCGATTTTACCGTATCGGCGTACGGCCACTTTTTCCCGATTCATCGAATGATACACCAATCGCCCGGTAGAAATAGCCGCGATGTGTTCGTTCTTGTTTTCCGTCATGGTGTTGGAATGGATATACACCAGATCGTCGGCGATCGTGGTCCGCAGCGCGGCAGTATCCCCGGCTACCATCAGGTTGAAGCGGCGTTGTTCCGTTTCGAGCACGGCGCGATCACATTTGTTTTGGGCAATGGCAAGGGCCGGAAGGGCCAGGAGCAGGAAGAAAAAGCATCGTTTCATCGGGCAAAAATATCTTTTTTCGGATTTAAAGAAATTTTAACAGGCCTTCCGTTGGATATCTGATCATAATGGGCGGTTCTTTGCGGCGATGAAAATCAATTACGCAAATATCAATCCTTGTTCGTTCGGCAATGCAGTTGCTTGCATGTGTTGTTGCTGTGCTTTCCGGCATTCAGGCCAGGGACAGGGATTTTCGCGTAACAACACAGACTGACGTTTTTCTGTAAACTTCAGTTTTCTGCGAAAGAGACCTTCCGGGCCATGTGCCCGGAAGGTCTCTTTCTTTTTGCCCTTTTCGTAGTCACTCAACACTTATCACTTATCACTTATCACTATTTCAAAGCTATGGCAAATCAAGCACTGCACTTCGACACCCTCCAACTGCACGCCGGACAGGAACCGGATTCCGCTACCAACAGCCGCGCAGTACCCATTTATCAGACCTCGTCCTATGTGTTCAACAACGCCGAACACGGCGCCAACCTGTTTGCACTCAAGGAGTTTGGCAACATCTACACCCGAATCATGAACCCTACCACCGATGTGTTTGAAAAACGCATCGCGGCACTGGAAGGCGGCGTGGCAGCATTGGCCGTTGGCTCCGGTCAGGCGGCGCAGTTCATTGCGCTGAACAATATCCTGGAGACCGGTGACAATTTCGTGAGTACGAGTTACCTGTACGGCGGCACATACAACCAGTTCAAAGTGGCCTTCAAACGCCTTGGTATCGACGTGCGATTTGCCGACGGCGACAAGCCCGAAAGTTTTGAAGCGCTGATCGACCACAAAACAAAGGCGCTTTATCTGGAAACAATCGGTAATCCCGGGTTCAATATCCCCGATTTCGAGCGCATTGCGGCCATTGCTGCCAGACACGACCTGCCGCTGATTGTAGACAACACCTTTGGCGCGGGCGGTTACCTGTTTCGCCCACTCGAACATGGCGCGCATATCGTGGTCGAATCGGCCACCAAGTGGATCGGCGGCCACGGCACCAGTATCGGCGGCGTCATCGTCGACGGCGGCAACTTCAACTGGGGCAACGGCAAATACCCGCAGTTTACGGAACCGAGTGAAGGGTACCACGGGCTGAAGTTCTGGGATGTTTTCGGCGCCGGCGGTCCGTTCGGCAACATTGCCTTCATTATCCGGGCCCGCGTCGAAGGGTTGCGCGATTTCGGCCCTGCGCTTAGCCCCTTCAACTCGTTCCTGCTGCTGCAGGGGCTCGAAACGCTCTCCCTGCGCGTACAACGCACGGTCGACAATGCCCTGGCACTCGCCACCTATTTTGAACAACACCCCAAGGTCGAATGGGTGAACTACGCCGGCCTGGCTTCCAGTCCGTACAAGGTTCTGGCAGACAAGTACCTGAAAAACG
>CALMBD010000100.1 GCA_937861115.1 uncultured Bacteroidota bacterium
ATATGAGGGTAAAAAATGCCTTTTTCATCGTAATCGAAAGTTTGGGCGAATGAAAATTAACGGTTTAAAGGTCGCGAGGGGTTGCGGGTTTCGGAGGTTGCGGAGGTTGCGGGTTGCGGAGGTTGCGGGTTACTGGTTTCGGGTTGCGGGTTTCGGAGGTTGCGGGTTACTGGCTTGAGTAACGTAAACCCGAAACCAGTAACCCGAAACCCGCAACCTCCAAAACCCTTCTTTAGCGTAAGAGATTGATGTGTCCTTTTTGTTGTTGTTCACCCCTGACCGGGTCGGTATAGTTCAGCACGTAGAAGTAAACGCCTTCTGCAAGCGGCTGGCCGGCCTTGTTGGTGCCTTCCCAGATCGTTGCGCCGTTGTCGTATCCCGTGGCCTGGTACACCAGTTGTCCCCAGCGGTTGTATATTTCGATCGAGTTGGGCACGTTTTCGATACAGGTAATGTAAACGAAGTCGTTGTTGCCATCCTGCTGGCCGGGTGTGATGACCGGACGTACCTGATAGCAGCCGTCGACCGGGTAGTCAAGCGTATCAATTCCCGTTCCGATACAGCCAAGTGCGTCCTGAACAATGAATTGTACGATCTCACCGGCACACAGGCCTTCTGCACGCTGGCCGTCGCCGCTGTGGCCGAGGCTGCCCGACCAGGTGTAGGTAATAGCACCCGAAGCACCGGGGACGGTAGCGATAATTTCGCCGTCGCAGGAGTTAAACGACTGCGGAACAAGTTGGCTGAACTCGATAGCAAGCGGAGCAGGCTCCGGAACAGGTACCTGGTAGACTTTGGTTGCGCCGAGGTTATCGGTAACAGTCACCGTGTAATCACCGCCGCAAAGGTTGACGGCCTGGCTGAAAGCACCCGAAGCAGGCACCTGGTCGATCTGGTTGGTCGACCATTTCACGGTGTAAGGCGCTACGCCGCCGTTTACGGTTACGCGGGCCACGCCATCGCATTCATCGTAGCAGCTGATGCTGTTGACGATTTGCAGCGCCGGAACAATGGCAGGCGGAGAGCTCAGGTCGCCGGAGAAGGCAGCCGTACAGCCCAATCCGTCGGTCACAACAACCGTGTAGTTGCCTGCACAGAGGGCATTGTTGATGGCAGTAGTGCCGCCGTTGCTCCACTGGAAAGTCGGAGTACCGACACCGCCGTTGTAGATCACGGTTCCGATACCGTTGCAGACATCTGCGCCGCTCACCTGGAAGCCGCCGTAGTTGGAACTGATATTGACCCCCGAAACCGCGAGTTGCGACTCGGCAGTCAGGTTCACATTGAACACGCCGAGTGTATCATTCTGGTCGGTGACGGTAACATTGTAGGCGCCTTGCGGAAGTCCGGTGACCACCTGCGTGTTGCCGGTAAAGCCGTTCGGGCCCGTCCAGGCATATTCATAAGGCGGATTGCCGCCTGATACGTTGAGACCGATGCTACCGTTGGAGGTGTTTGCACAACTCGGATCCTGCACCTCGCCTGCGCCGACCACGAGTGCCGGCCACTGGCGTACCAGGTGCCAGGTATACACTGCCGTGCAACCCGAGTTTGTATTCGTCACTGTTACGGTGTATTGACCGGAGTCGCGGTTCATGATCGCGTTCGAGGTCGAGGTAAAGTTGTTCGGGCCGGCCCAGATATAACTCATCACGACGGTATCCGGTACCGGGTTGAGCACGATGCTGCCGTTGCCGAAGGTCTGGTTCGGGTTGGAAACGCTCGGGCTGACCAGCGCGGGCTGCAGGCCCGGAACATTGACCGGCGAGGGCAGGGTAAACACGTTGGATGCGTTGTCGGCGATCGTGATGTTATAAATACCCTTTGCAAAAGTGCAGATCGAAATCGTATTGTTGTTCGAAAGGGAGGAGCCGGATGCACTACCCGTCCAGTTTACCTGGAACGGAGGCGAACCGCCGGCAACTTCAAGTACAATACAGCCGTCGTTGCCACAGGAAGGCGAAACGCTTGCCGTTGAAACACTGAACGGCGGCCTTACTTCGTATGTTTTGGTGAAAGAACAACCGTCGCTGTCGGTTACCAGCAACACATAGTCGCCGGGTGCGAGGTTGGCAATATCTTCGGAAGACGAGGTGTAGGCGTTCGGGCCGGTCCACAGAATGGTGTAGTTGCCGGTACCGCCCACGAGATCGAGCGACACAGCGCCATCCGACATACCGGGCGTCTGTATGGTTACGACTTCATTGGTGGGTTGTATCGGAGCAGACTCGTTGACCGTGATAGCGGGCAGTGCAAAAGTACAGCCGATGCCATCTGTTACAACCGGGATATAATCGCCGCCGTCGAGGTTGCTGATCGTTTGACCGGAAAGGCTGGTGCCGTCCCAGTTTACCGTATACGGTGCGCCGTTACCGCCCGACACCTGGATGCCGATGCTGCCGTCGCCCTGACCTGCACAACTGACATGTTGAACAACCGGGGTGCCGGGTACGATTGCCGGCGGCTGGTTGACGGTGATGGGTTGAAGCACAAGCGTGCAACCGCCCTGGTCGGTTACGGTGGCATTGTAGGTGCCGCCCGGGATGCCGTTCAGGTTGGCGCCGCCGGGAGTAGCCGGGTCCCAGTTTACAGTATAGTTGCCGCTCCAGCCACCGTTGATATTGAGGTGGATAAAGCCTGTATTGGCGCCATAGCATTCCACGTTACCTTTATCTACCGGCGTTGCTACTGCAAGCGCGCTGCTTGGGCCTGTGATCGTCACAGGGTTGGGCAGGGTGGTGGTGCACATGTTGGCATCGGTGACTGTTACGTTGTAAGTTCCCGGCGAAAAGTTGGTGGGGTTCTTTGCTGTCGATGCAAGACTTCCGCCCGGAACGGTATACCAGTTATATCCGTAAGTAGGTGTTCCGCCGGAAACGGCGATTACGGCCTGACCGGAAGCGCTGCCAAAGCAGGCTACGTTCTGTGTAGTGGTCAGGCTGGTATTGAGTACTGCAGGTTGCGAGATAGTGTAGGGCTGCGACGTAAAGGAGCAACCGGCCTGGTCCGTTACCTGAAGGGTATAGATGCCGGGGCCGAGGTTAGTTATATCATCTGTGGCAGCGCTAAAGCCTCCCGGGCCGCTCCAGGCGTAGGTGTAGCCGGGGGTGCCACCTGTTACGGTCAGCGAGATGGCGCCGTTGTTGTCGCCGTTACATTTTACGTTCGAAATGGTCAGTTGAGGCGTAGGTATCAAAATGGCTGGCGAAGTGCCTACCGTACCGGTATTCGTGATGGTGCCGCCGGCTGTCAGCGTAACCGTAACGGTGTAGTCGCCGGGTGCAAGGCCGGTGATCGTTTGCAGGTTGCTGTTGCTGATGGGGCCGCCGGGGCCGCTCCAGGCATAACTCATGGCCGTAGCGTTTTGTACGTTCGCCGTAGCCGAGCCGGTATTGCCGCCGCCGCAAGCCGCAACGGCATTAATGCTGACCGTCGGAACGACGTTGGAAACAAAAACGTGTCCGTTCACCATATTGGGCGTTACCGGGCCGTCCGGTTCTTTTACGATTTCGATCGGAAGGCCGGGCAGGCTGGTGAAGTTGACGGGTGTCGGAGGTGATCCGAGCGGAGCCGCTGCCGTAAAGCAGACGGAGAAGATTTTTGTATTATCGGGCAGTGTAACACCAACGGCTGCCGGGTCGCTCCACGAGAATTTGATCTGGCCGGCAGTACCCGTATTGAAGTTGCCACCCAACGAAAGCGTCAAGGGGTTGGGTGTAAGTTGAATCGTTTGAAACTGAAGTTTCGTCGCATCATAAGTCATACCGTACTGCATGGCAATGATGCTGTTGAAGTTTTTCACTTTCACATCCACGCAGGCCTGGCCGCCAACGCCCACCGTGTCTTTGTCGGCAGTGAACGTCACCGCGTTGGAAGGCGGAGGTGTGGCAGTCACGAAGATAGTATCCGTAATCCCAGTAGTGCCAACCACCCAAACGTTCTGGCTCGCAGCATTAAATGCCTCTGCGTTGCCGGTTCCCGGCGGGAAGCCCATGCCGTCGATTGTCACGAGCGAGCTGCTGCCCGGAGCGCCGATGGCTTTGAAGCATACGGCGTAAATCTGCGTGCCGTCGGCGCGTGTAACGCCCTGAGCGGAAGGATCGCTCCAGCCCAGCAACT
Source organism: uncultured Bacteroidota bacterium (assembly GCA_937861115.1). Taxonomy (GTDB): domain Bacteria; phylum Bacteroidota; class Bacteroidia; order Chitinophagales; family Saprospiraceae; genus M3007. The sequence goes on from CALMBD010000100.1 coordinate 4,120, forward strand.
GCGTGCCGCTGGCGGGTGTGCCGCCGAAACTGGCCGCCGTCAGGTCAGGCAGGTTGTACGATTGTGTATTCTGGTATTCCAGAATGGTGCTATTCCAGTGCATGGCATACTGCATCGAAACGATATTGTCGAAGTCGTGCACCGTCACCGGCATGCAGGCCGTTTGGCCTTGCGGAATATTGATCGTATTGGCGATGATGTGGAAACCCATCAGGGGCGCCTGACCGGAACCGCCGGTTACGGTGGAGCCGCCCGACTGGTAGTTCACCGTAATAGGTGCGCCATCTGCGATAACCTCGATACCCGGCGCCGTGTTTGCCAGGTTCACCGTCGACATGCCGTCGGCAAGAACCGTAAAGTGGAGGGTAAAGATCGAGGTGTTGCTGGCTACCGTGAATCCGGTGGGATAAGCGCCCGGATCGGCAAACCAGGAAACGTTCACCTTCCCGGCAGTGGGAACAAAGTAGTTCCCGTTGGTGAAACCGGGCAACGCCGAGTTGTAGATCGAGTCAAATTTCAACAAGGCATTGTTGTAGGTGATCGGGAACTGGATCGAGTTGACGTTGGTGAAGCCAGTAACTTTTAACTGGAGGTTTACGCCGCTGCCGACCGATGCGGTCACTGTAGCGGGAGTAAGCGTAGTCACTAAAGTCTGTCCGAAGACCTGGGAGGCAATCAGCAGGAAACCTGCTGTGAGAAGGTACATAATCGGTTTCATCTTTAACGCGGAAAAGGGATGAGGGTGAAATAAAAAATTTTTCAAAAAACAAATAAAGGCTGAACGCATGACTTGTTTTTGGTGCGAAGTATCAAATAATACATGCCTTTTTCTCGTAATTCGGGGGAGGCAATTTCCATGCCATGTTGTCCCCGACCAAGTTCGGGCATCGTTTTTTCAAGTATGATCCGGCCGCTTTCATCCGTTACGGCAAGCTGTACATCAGAGGCGGTATCGAGGTCGAAACTGACCTGTGTTTTTTCGTGGAACGGGTTGGGCGCAACCTGAACATGAAGCAAGTTGCTTTGCCCGTAAGGCTCGTTGGCGGAAACAGTGTATCCAATGGCGACAAACCCCTGTGTCACATTGACGTTCCCCATTTCAAACGGCGTAATGACGCCGTCTACCAATTGGGTCACTTCAAAAATCGTGGGAGGGGCAGAACCGAAGGTCACGGCAGAGCCGGCATTGACCGGTCCGGTCGCTTTCAGTCGCAAGCGAAAGATCGTCGTGCCATCTGCCGCCGTTTCGCCAAGTTCAAGGTCGGAGGCTTCCCAGGCCAAACGCAAAATACCGCTGTCGAGGGTATTCATCAGGCCGAAGTCATTTTCGTCGAGGCCGGGAAGGTTGTAAAAGTCTGTGGAAGAGAATTCCAGCACCGCCGGATTCCAGCGAAGTACAAATTGTACCGAAGTAATGCTGTCAAAGTTGTACACCTTTACCGGAAGGGCCACTGTGGCGCCGGCGGTGACATTATTGAGAAACGGCAAGGTGAAGCCGATCTGCGCAGAAATAGATGTAGTATATAGAAGCCAAAGGCTTACGAATACATTGCGTAAACAAAGATTCATGGGAACAATTGGTTTGGATTACTTTGCTGAAAGATGTCAGAAGAAAGTATTCAAGCGGATTAAAAGACCGTTTTTCAACGGAGATGTCGATGATCTAATAGTTTTCAAAAAACAGGCCAAAAATGGTAGTCCCTGAAATTAAATGGTAAATATTTTTCATTTATCCTTGAATATCAGGCAGTAAGGCGTTAATTTTTTTGAAGAAACATTTTACCTGCCTGACACCGGGAATCCTGACATGCATACTTCTGCTGAAAAAAGCCTGTCTGATTGGCGTAACCCCGGGTGGTGTAGCCTCAGTCAATTGGCGAGTTTTTTATCCAAATGCTATTTGAGCAACGAAATTTTAGTGGTGGCACATGGGTAACACCTGCCGGTTTTCCGCGGAAAACCGGCAGGTGTTACCCATGTGCCACCACTAAGCCTCATAGCCCTGCAATAATATCCGGAATACTACCCGGCTTCGTGACCGAGGATACAACGACCAGGAAACCGCCGCAAACACTACCGCGCCAAAAGCAACAGGCGACCGCGCATTGGAGCGCGGCCGCCTGTCGGTACAACATATCAGATCGGGCTTAATCCACCACGATCATCTTCTTCACGGCGCTGTTGGTCGGCGTATCGAGTTGGTAGAACAGGATACCCGCTTCCAGATCGCTGCGCTGGATGGTTACGGTATTCAATCCCTTCGCAAAGTCACCCTTCACCACCTTCAGGATGCGGCCTTCGGCATTGCTGATGCTCAGCGTGGCCTCACAGGCATCCGGCAGATTGAAGGTGATATTGGTACTGCTCCGCATCGGGTTCGGCGTATTTTGCAGGAGTTCGAAGCCGGTTCCGGCAATGACAGCACCGGAGGCGCCGTTGAAACGCAGTGCCAGTTCAAGCCTTTCGCCCGATTCATTGTAGGCTTCTGCACGGGTGATGCGGTTGCTGAATCCGAGCATTTTGCTCAGTTCGCCGGCCTTGTGGGCGCGGAAACGCACGCTGAACATACCGGCATTATCATCGACGGATGCCGTGATTGCTCCCGGCGTACCATCAGGCGAACGCTGGAATACCGCAAAATTATCAGCAGCCATTTTATCACCCGGAATTACTTCCAGCACTTCCAGATCGCCGGTATTCAGCGTAAACTGGTAGGCGGCAGCGTTTTCAGCAGCCTTGAAGTTAACTACAAAGTCTTCGCCGGCCTGTACGTTGCGATCATCCAGATCGAAGTAAAGTGTACTTGCGCTGCGGTCATCGGCAAGCATAAAGGCATTGGCAATAGCCGTATTGTTGACGTCGCCGATTTTGATCGAGACAAACTCATCACTCAGTCCGAACTGCATGTTGTAGATCGAAACCGTTTCAGGGAATTGCGAAGTAAACGGATTCTTCGGATCGGAGAAAATGAACGATTTATTGACAAAGCGCCACGAGGTGTTGTTAGGGAATTTCGGATAGATACCCAGGATAAGTTTCCGGATTTCCACAACGTCGAACGTGGTGATCGAGTTGGACTTGTTGGCGTCTGCCGCGATCATTTTGTAGGGCGAATTCAGTGGAACAATCCCGAGGATGTGCTTGTTGATCTGAACAATGTCGAAGGTAGACACCCCGTTGAGCGGGTTGTCGTCTTTCAACGGCGTGATTGTGAAATCGGAGCCCACGGGCACCTGCCCGGACGGGAACAGGTACAATCCGTCGTTATCTGTCGCATCACTCAGATTGATGACCTGGCCCACCGGGCCAGTACCCTGCAGGTTAACGTTGGCATCTTCCAGTCCCTCGGTCATTTCCGTTTTCAGGAAACCGGCGATGGCTGGCGCTCCGGGCGAACAGCTGCCCAGGTTGTCTTGCACATCGAGTGTTGCGAGGCAGAAGTCGGCGTTGCCGGCCATATCCTGGGCCCACAATTCCACTTCATTGGAGCCCAGTTCGCTGCAGTCGAATATCACGCTGGTGATCGGATTGCCCAGGGCATCAACCGGGAAGCCCGTACCCTGACCGGCTTTGCGGATGGCAAACACCAGTTGGTTAGGCCCGGGAACCGTTGCCGTCGGAGGCGTACAGTTGTCTTCGGCATACTGAAGGAAATCGGCGGCCCACATCTGGATCATCTGATTGGGCATGATATTCACGCTCAGTCCGTCGTGGCAAACAACGGTCGGCGCCTTGCAATCTTTCACCACAAAGGTGTATTCACAGAATTGTTCGTTGCCACAGCCATCCGTTACGAGCCACTTGATCTTGTGGGTACCATAAGGCAGTTCGGGTACCACACCGGCAGAGCCGAAAGGATTGTTGGGCGTGGGCATCTGGCTGAGCGTTTTCCACTGTACGCTGGCAGTACGCGTGTTGCCCGTTACAGACTGGTGGAGTGCAAAACGGTACTTCTGATCGGGCAGCACGGGCCGCTCGTCAAAGATGCGCGGTGTGCCACCGGAGAAGTTCACGTTGCCGGCGTTGCCGAAGTTGACCGTTCCGGGTGTCGTCGGCAGGTCGTTGCTGTTCAGCACCGTTTCCATATTGCCGTCGCCGTCGAGGTCGAGGAACAGCAGGAAACTGATGTTGACATTGGCGCCCGAGCAAGCATCGGTAGCCGTAATGGTCAGGTTGGCCGGACCTTCGCAGAGGTCGTGCAGGCCGTGTACCGAATCGAACCAGTACGATTCGTTCCACAACTGCGGGTTATTGGCGGTGATGTCGCAGAACTCCACGGGACTTGCAGGGCAATTGATCGTGGGTTTCTGCGTATCGATAATCTTGATGATCTGCTTGTACTGGTAGCAGTTTGCGTTCGGATTGTAGTAGAGGCAGTAGTTGGTCTGCGGCTGGCCCGGGGCAATTGAAATTAACGTGGGATTCCAGGGTGACGGTGTTCCGCAAGCCGATACGATGGGCCCGGGCAGGTTTTGCGGGCTGTTTGTATTCGGGTTGGGGTTGGGGTTGGGAACAATCACGCAGTCCGCATTCGGGTTGTAGGTACACCAGTTGATGATCGTCCAGGTGCGCTCAATCTTGAAGCACGCATCGGGCACAACCGTAAATACCTGGTCTTCGAAAGACACGCCGAGCAATTCGCAGTCTTTGCCGAAGAAACTCGGCTCGCCGTAGTTACCCGTACCGTCGCAGGCGGTGACAATCACATCGTTGGGGAACTTCACGAAGTAATCCTGCTCGTAGTTCACAATGATGCGTTGTGTGCACTGACTGCTCAGTCCGCCGCAGTCGAACGCGCGGAAGGTGCGGGTGATAGTGCCTTTGTTGCAAACCGTATCGAACAGGTTGTAGTTATTGCTGACAGTGATGGTATCGATGCAGCAGTTGTCGGTAGCGGTAGCCATGCCATAAGCCCACAGCGAAGGATCGAATGCTTCGCAACTCACGGTTACGTTGGCCGGCGAGGTGCAGGTAGGTTTGAGTTTGTCGTCGACATATACCTGAACCATGCAATCGTTGGCGTGCCACTCTTCGTAGTCCAGGTCTACCGGACCCGGCACTACAGGTACGTCGTAGACACGGAAAACGATGGTGATGGTATCACCCACGTCTTCACAGCAGAATTTCACCTGATCGTGGAACTTGGTATTGGTCTGACAATCGTTGTCGTCCATGCGGCGCGCCTTGAAATACACCGGCGAGCAGTTGTCGTACGAGCCGTCGTCGAAAGTCGACGCATTGACCAGCACTTCGCCGCTGCTGCCCAGCGATACCTGGGTGTGGGAGTCGCAGGCGGCCGTCGGGGGCGTGTCGTCTTCCACAGTGATATCAAAAGTGCAAACCGAGCTGTTGCCGCAGTTGTCCGTAATAATATAGGTCATTTGCGTCACGCCGATCGGCAGGTCGTTGGCAACGCCCAGCACCCCGAGGGTATCGGGTGCCCACAGGTTATTGCCCGGGAAGTTGGAGAAAGAGCCGTTCAGTTCGTGGCCGACACCATCGACAGACCAAACCGCCTTGATGGAAGCGAGTCGCGAGCAGTTGTCGGTGACCACTACATCGGGCAGGTTGAGGTCGCGTTGGCAATCCCAGGGATTGGTTCCAACGGTAATATCTTCAGGGCATTCCGCCTCGGGTCCCTGGTCGTCATTCACCTTGATCAACTGGATGTAATACATCGGATTGGTGAATGGCGGGGTCGGCGATGTGGGCAGACACCAGTCGTAAACGGTCCAGGTACGCAGTATTTTGTACGTACCGTCGCAGACAGGCAGTATCTGGTCGGAATAGGTTGCATTCAGTTCGCAGAACCCGTTCGACGGATAGATCGGGAATTGAAGGTCGAAGTCGGTCACATAGGGCGCGCCGGTTGCGGCGGGCGTGGTGATCGGGCTTTCGCAACTGACCGTAATATCGGCAGGGAAAATCACCTGCGTTACGTGTTTGCGCTGGAAGTAGATATACTGGGTGCAAGACGCCTGGTTGCCGCTTTGATCGACAGCCGTCCACACGCGCTTGACATAGGCGCTGATGTCGGAAAGGCCGTTGATCGTGCCGTTGCAGGTCAGGTCGAACCACGTATCGAGATACGTCAAGGTGTACGAACCGCAGTTGTCATTCACATCCGGGTAGGCTTCAACAATATTCAGCGTGTTGAGCAGGTAGTCCGGGTCGTAGGTGGTGATGGCGCAGGAGAGGTTAATGTTGCTGCAAGCCAGTACGGGCGCCAGTTTGTCTTCAATGTGGATGTACCCGGTGCAAAAGTTGCCGCTGACCAGATCGCGCACCCGCACCTGGAGGGTTTGGTTGATGTTGGCAGAGGTCGCAACAAAGTTGCCGTTGGCCGGCACCCATACATTGTTAACCTTGGCCTGTACCTGGAGCACACCGTTCGGACAGCCGCCGCCTTCCAGAACCATATCGGGAAGCACTTCCGATGAGCAGTCATTATCGAGGGAAACCTGCACCAGGTTGTTGCAAACCAGCGTACACTGGGCAGATACTTGCAAGCCTGTCAAAATGATTATGGCAAATGCCATAAGCCAACCCCTTACGTGGAAAAAATTTGTAGAGTTCGCTTTCTTCATGAGATTACAATTAAAAGAATTTTGATGAACAGATATATACGGACAAGAAAATGCAGAACCAAAGGTAATTGGAGTTATCAAGATGGCCATTTGGCAAAAAGGAAATTTTTCCCAGCCCTACAAGCCGCAGCCTTAAAAATCTTTTGAAAACAAGAGGCTTCCAGTACAACCCGATTGAAGGTTACCCTTTTAACGGCAGAGTACCATCGGGCTTGGATCTGGGGCGCGCCGGTTAACAGGAAAATCAAAACAGGCACAACCCGGATTAAAACGGAATAAGTTATATATGCTTCAAAGGTAGAATCCGGAGACCGTTATATCAAAACTTTTACCCCCTAAAAGCCGGATTTTGACACTACCCTCGTTAAACGCCACAAAAGTACTATTCCACAAACTGGATAAGATACCTTTTTCAGGGTATTTTTTTCAAGTGGCTTCGAACGGGAAAACTGCGCTTCTTTTCAGACAAGATTGTTCTCAAACGCTATTTTAATCAGGGATGCAGTGTTGTTGACACCCAGTTTGCGCATGATGTTTTTACGGTGCACACTGACAGTCTGATCGCTGATATACAGTTTTTTGGCAATATCCTTATTATTCAATGCCTGACCGATATACCGCATAATTTCTATTTCACGCCGGGTAAGTCCGTGCTTGCGGGCAAATCGTTTGTCGGGCGAGATCGAATCGGAGCCATTGGCAGAGCGGTTTTCCACAAATGCCACCCCATTGCCCATGTAGGTGTGCCCGGCAATTACTTCCTCGATAGCACGAAAGAGCTCGTCTGTAGACCCTGATTTAAGAATATACCCGTCGGCGCCGGCGCGGAATGCCGCTTTGATGATCCGCGGATCGTCGAACATGGTAAAAACCAGCACACGGGTGTTGGAAGAGTCTTTTTTGACAGACGGCAGAATTTTGAGTCCGTCCGTTTCAGGCAGGTTTAAATCGATAAGCAGGAGGTCGGCATGGCTCTCGTGCAGCAATTGGGTGACCTGAGAGCCGGTGCGCGCCACGCCCTTTATTTTATAGGCGAACTTTCCGCCCGAGTTGGACAAAACAGTCTGCAAGCCTTCCACAAAAATCGGGTGATCGTCGGCTACCAATACATTAAGGAATCGCATGGGCGGAGTACATGTGTTGTTAAAGCAGCTGCTGCCGCAATTTCCATACCATACTGCTTTTTTCTAATGGACATTTAGCGGACGCCGCCATGCCTGATCCGGCGAAATGAAACAATTGTCACCTATCCAACATCCGGACGTGTATAATTAGTTGGAAAACACTACTTTTGTCCCGTAAATATTGATTGCCAAGACGCCGGAATTCCGACTGTACTGCTTCGGCAAAAACCGGATAGATTTCCAGGACCGGCACAAACAATGTTACACGGCGTTCCCCGATACGAATTTCTAATTCCAATACTTGCACACAATCTTCCTTTTTTAGGGCGGCAAACCAGCCGCCCTTTTTTATTCCCCGGCAGTCCCGATATTTACCATTCGCTTTCCCCTTTTCAGTTGTATATTTTCGATCATGTCATCACCTGTCCATCCAATTTATCCGCACCTGTTTTCCCCGCTGGATCTGGGGTTCACCACACTTAAAAACCGGGCGCTCATGGGCTCCATGCATACCGGTCTGGAGGAGCGCAAAGACGGCCTTCGCGCCCTGGCGGCATACTTTGCCGCACGCGCACGCGGGGGGATCGGGCTGATGGTCACCGGCGGAATCGCCCCCAACCGGCAGGGCTGGCTCGCGCCTTTCGGGGCAAAACTCACCACGCGCTCCGAAGTCGACCGCCACCGCACTGTAACCCGTGCCGTACACGACGAAGGCGGCAAAATATGCATGCAGGTACTGCATGCCGGCAGGTATGCGATGCACCCCATGCTCGTGGCGCCCTCGCCGCTTCGCGCGCGCATCTCGCCGTTCCGGCCCTGGGAAATGAGCGCGCGCCTGGTGCGCGCAACCATCGACGATTTCGCGTCCTGCGCGGCAATGGCCAGAGCAGCCGGCTACGACGGCGTGGAAATCATGGGCAGCGAAGGCTACCTGATCAACCAATTCATCGCACCCCGAACCAACAAACGCAGCGACGACTGGGGCGGGTCCTTTGAAAACCGCATCCGGTTTCCCCTGGAGATCATGAAAAAAGTCAGGGCGAAAGCGGGCAAGGATTTTATTGTCATTTTCCGCGTCAGCATGCTCGACCTGGTGGAGGAAGGCTCTTCCTGGGAGGAGGTGGAACAACTCGCCCTGGCCATCGAGGGCGCCGGCGCAACGATCATCAACACCGGGATCGGGTGGCATGAAGCGCGTATTCCGACGATCGCTACCATGGTGCCGCGCGGCGCGTATGCCTGGGTAACGCAGCGCCTTATGGGTAAACTGAAAATACCGCTCATCACCACCAACCGCATCAACACGCCGGAAAAAGCCGAACAACTGCTCCGCGACGGCTTTGCCGATATGGTTTCCATGGCGCGGCCCCTGCTCGCCGATCCCGATTTCGTCCAAAAAGCCTTCGAGCGCCGCGCCGACGAGATCAACACCTGCATTGCCTGCAACCAGGCCTGTCTCGATCATATTTTTCAACACAAAGTCGCTTCCTGCCTGGTGAACCCGCGCGCGTGCCGGGAAAGCAGTAGCCACGGCAGCGGCAGGGCGCCTAAAAAAATCGCCGTAGTGGGTGCGGGCCCGGCGGGCTTGTCGGCGGCAACGGAACTGGCAACCGTCGGCCACGAGGTGCATCTTTTCGAAGCATCGGGCGCGATCGGCGGACAGTTTAATATGGCCAAACGCATACCCGGCAAGGAAGAATTCCACGAAACCCTGCGCTATTTTGGCAAAATGATCGAAAAACGCGGCGTCCGACTGCACCTGAATACCGCGGTCGACGCTGCTTTTCTCCTGAAAGAGGGCTTTGGAGAAGTTGTGCTGGCCACAGGCGTCGCACCCCGAACGCCCCGGATCGAAGGCATCGAACACCCCAAGGTATTGTCGTATATCGACGTGCTGTTGCACGGGAAACCTGTCGGGAAAACCGTCGCGATCATCGGAGCCGGCGGCATCGGTTTCGATGTGGCCATGTTCCTTACGACGCCATCCGAACGACAGTCATCCGGCGTAGAGGCAGTTGAACAGTACAGGGCGGAGTGGGGGATTGATGCCGCATACCGGAACCGCGGCGGGATCATGGAACCGGAAGCGGAGGATGTGCCGAGAAAGGTCTGGCTGCTGCAGCGCTCCAAAACCAGGATCGGCGAGCGGCTGGGCAAAACCACCGGCTGGGCGCACCGCCTGACGCTGAAAAAAAGAGGTGTTGAAATGTGGCCCGGCGTGCAATACCGCAAAATCGACGATGCCGGGCTGCACCTTACCGTAAAAGGGGGAAATCATGTGCTTGACGTCGACCACGTGATCATCTGCGCGGGGCAGGAGCCCATGCGCGATCTTTATGAGCCGCTTGTTCAGGCCGGCATTCCCGTACACCTCATCGGCGGGGCCAAGGAAGCCTCGGAACTCGACGCCGAACGGGCGATAGCGGAGGGATGGCAGTTGGGAATGATAAATGAGGAATGATAAATGATGAATACTACAAAGTCGCGCTAACGTTCAAAAGGGGAACTCTGAAGAATTTAGGATTGGCGACAACGACGAAACGACGAGTGACTAAGCCAACTCCGTTAAATCCGTTCATTGTGGTCTATTACTTCCATAACCGTGCGGAAAGCGGCATATTTTCCTGAATACCGGGCGCTGTGCTGCTCCTGAAGTGCCGGTGCAAATTCTTCCTGGTAGCGGACAAGATGCGGCATATCCTTTACCAGGTATTGCATCGTATATATTTCCGAATCTGCATGGTCGTGCCCGATCAGACGCGACATGCGATAGGAAAGAAACATTCCTGTCGACATGACATCGGGAATATGGGTATCCTGCATCCAGCGGACCCAGTCTTCGTGGACATCAATATCAAGGGTAATGGTGACGTTGTAAAGCAACATAAATGGAAGTTATAGCGTCATTGTCGTTATTCGTCATTCGACTTTGTCGATTACGCGTGATTTTTGGCAAATGTGGCGAACAAGTTGGATTTTTGGCCATTATACCGGAAAATATTTTAATCTTGTACGCCATTCTCCCCAAAGCCATCCCTACACGATTAAACGCACAGAATATGAAACTACGGTTGCGCACGCTCCTTTTCATCCTTCCCCTGCTCTGCGGATCTTTTTCCCTTTTTGCCACTCACAACCGCGCAGGTGAAATCCATATCGAACAAATCGGCCCCCTTACCATCCGCGCCACCATCATTACCTGGACGAAAGCGAGCAGTGTAAATGCCGACCGCGATACCCTGACCATCAACTGGGGCGACGGAGAAAGCCAGCAGGTGGTGCGCTTCAACGGTCCCGGCATACCGCCCCAGGGCGAAGTAAAGCCCAACGACCTCAAGTACAACCTGTATATCGCAGAACACACGTATGTAGGTCCCGCTACTTTTCGAATTTCGATGACCGACCCCAACCGTATCGCCGGAATCATTAATGTAAACCCGCCTTCCTCCGACAATATTCCGTTCCATATCGAGACCATATACACCTTTTTCAATCCCCAGTTTGGCGGAGAGAACACCACCCCGTACCTGCTGCAGCCGCCCATCGACAACGCCTGTGTCGGCAAGCCGTTCAAACACAACCCAAATGCCTATGATCCCGACGACGACAGCCTTTCCTATCAATTAATTGTGCCCCTGCAGGCCGTCGGCACCGCCGTACCAAACTACAGTTTTCCCAACCAGATATCACCGGCCAATAACTTTCTTGACCTGGACCCGGTAACGGGCGATATTCTATGGCAGACGCCACAGGTGCCCGGCGAATATAACCTGGCCTTTATCATTGTCTCCTGGCGCAACGGACGGGCAATCGACACGACGATCAGGGATATGCAGATATTTGTAGACATGTGCGAGAACAATCCGCCACTGGTGCAAACGATCATCGATACCTGCGTGGTGGCAGGCCAGTACCTGGAATTTGACGCGGTAGGCACCGACCCCGACACCTCCGATCTGGTGCAGCTCACTGCACTCGGCGGTCCTTTCAGTTCGCCTTACAGTCCGGCTACGTTCGACGCGCCCGCAGGGTTCGTGAAGCCGCCCGTGAAAGGCACCTTCCGATGGCAAACCGTATGCGAACATATCTCCAACCAGCCCTATTCGGTCGTTTTTAAGGCGCTCGATTCCATCAGCAAGAATATTCCCCAACTGGCCGACCTGAAAACGGTAAAAATAAAGGTAGTGGGGCCGCCTCCGGAAGATGTGCAGGCCACTGCGCAACTGGGTGAAGTAGAGGTCAGTTGGGAAAAACCGTATTTGTGTGAAAATGCCGCCGACGACTATTTTTTCGGGTTCTCCGTCTGGCGGCGCGAAGGCAGCAATCCTTTCGAACGCGACACCTGTATGCCCGGGCTTGCCGGAAAGGGCTACACCCAATTGGTGGTACTTACCAAACAGGAGCAAAACGGCAGGTATTACTATGTAGACACCAAGGTAGAGCGCGGCCGCACCTACTGCTACCGCATACTGGCCAAGTTCGCGCGCATCTCGGCGGGCGGGTACCGTTACAACACCGTGGAAAGTCTTCCCTCGGATGAAGTATGCGTGCAACTGCCGCGCGATCTCCCGCTTATCACCAATGTATCTGTTGAGCAAACCGATCCGATAGCCGGCGATATGCGGGTATGCTGGTCGAAACCGGTTCCGGGCGACCTCGATACCGTGCTCAACCACGGCCCTTACCGCTACCAGGTACTGCGGGCGCCGGGGCTCGCCGGAGGCACACTGCTGGAGGTTCCCGGTGCGTCTTTTACCGCAGCCGAGTTCTGGCAGGCCAACGATACCTGTTTTACGGATAACGGACTGAATACGCAGGGCCAGCCATACCACTACCGGGTCGATTTTTACGTCAAGGGCGCCGCAACGCCGTTGGGGTCGACCAACGACGCTTCTTCCGTTTTCCTTTCCATCCTCTCTACCGACCAGACCAATATCCTGTCGTGGCAACATCAGGTGCCGTGGAACAACTACAAATACGATGTTTACCGGAAAAATGACGCTACCGGATTGTTTGATTTTATCGGCAGCAGTACCGAAAAAAGTTATGCCGACAAAAATCTGGTCAACGGCAAAGAATACTGTTACTATGTGCGCAGTGTGGGCACCTACAGCATTGGCGGCGTCATTAACCCCATCCTGAACAACTCGCAGGAAGCCTGCGGCGTGCCGATCGATACGATACCGCCCTGTCCGCCCGTACTGACGGTCAATAACCTGTGCACCGGGCAGGGCGGCAACGAACCCGATCCGCCCTATGAAAACCTGCTCGGCTGGACCAATCCCGATCTGACCTGTGGCAACACAGACGATACGGAGACCTACCGCATCTGGTTCGCCGCATCGGAGGAACTTCCCTTCGAATTGCTGGAAACCATCGACGGTGCAGACAACACTACCTTCGAGCACTCGCTCGACGACGGCCTGGCGGGTTGTTATGCCGTATCCGCCATCGACTCCGTCGGAAACGAAAGCGACCGGAGCAATATCGTCTGCGTAGACAACTGTCCCAATTACGAATTGCCGAACGCCTTTACCCCCAATGGCGACAACCAGAATGACCGTTTTACCCCTTTCCCGGGCTGGCGCTTCGTGGAACGCGTCGATATGCAAATATTCAACCGCTGGGGCAATCTCGTTTTCAGCACACAAGACCCCGCCATTCAATGGGCCGGCACCACCGAAGCAGGCAAAGAGTTGCCCGAAGGCACCTATTTTTATGTTTGCAAAGTGTATGAAAAACGCGTGAGCGGCACGGTGCTCCGGGAGAATATCCTGAACGGGTACATCGAACTGATTCGGGGCGGCCGTTAACCTGCCAGACAGGCGTGCACTTTTTGAAATGAAAAGTGCACGCCTGCTTTTACAGTTCAGTAAATAGCATTACCTTTGCGCCCGCTTTAAAAAGCAGGGGTAACGGCTTCGCCCCAAAGTGAAGCCGGCGCAGCAGTAAACATTATAAAAGCCCCACCCGGCTATCTTTTTCCGGGTAAAACCGCCTTTCCAATACTATGTTACCTGACGAAGAAAAGGAACTCAACAACGAGCAGGAAGAAACCGTGACTCCTGCAGAACCCACCGTTGAATCAACAGAAGAAACCCCCAAGGCTGAAACAGAAACCGTTGTCGAGGCAGAAGCCGAAACGCCGGTCGCTGTGGAAGAAACAGTTGTAGAGGTAGAAGCCGAAACGCCGGTTGTGGCTGAAGAGCCCGAAGCCGAAGAGGCAGCCTCCGAAACAATCGAGGTTGTTGCCGAAGCAGAGGAAACCGAAGCCGAAGAAGAAGAACCGGAAAGCAAACCGGAACCGAAACAAGCCAAGGCAGCCGAAGTGACTGCCGAAGAAACGGAAGAGGAAGAAGAAGAGGTAGAACTGCCTGTGTTCGACACCCTGCCCGCAGGCGGCGCACACGACGATTTCAACTGGCAAATGGATCGACGCGGCGCGTTGGCATACACGCCCGAAGAGAAAGCCACCCTGTTGAAGCAATACGACGTGACACTGAGCCACGTTGCCGAAAACGAGATCATCAGGGGCCGTGTCAGCGCTATCAGCGGCGGCGATGTGGTACTCGACATCAACTACAAAAGCGATGGCCTCATCGCCATGAGCGAATTCCGCGATATTCCCGACCTCGCCCAGGGCGACGAAGTAGAAGTTTACGTGGAAAGCCAGGAAGACAGCCAGGGCCAACTCGGCCTTTCCCGTCGCAAAGCAAAAATCCTGCGCGCCTGGGAAAGCATCGTGGATTCGTTTAAAAACGGAACCATTATCCGCGGTACGGTCATCAGCAAAACCAAAGGCGGCCTGATCGTCGACTGCAACGGACTGGAAACCTTCCTGCCCGGCTCACAGATCGACATCAAACCGGTGATCGACTACGACCAGTACGTCGGCAAAATGATGGAATTCAAGGTGGTGAAAGTCAACGAGCAGATCAAAAACGCCGTTGTGAGCCACAAAGCACTGATCGAGAGCGATCTCGCCGAACAGCGCGAGCAAATTCTCGGCAGCCTCGAAAAAGGACAGGTACTCGAAGGTATCGTGAAGAACATCACCGACTTCGGTGCGTTCCTCGACCTCGGCGGCGTAGACGGTCTGCTGTACATCACCGATATCAGCTGGGGCCGTATCGGTCACCCGAGCGAGGTGCTGCAACTCAACCAGCGCATCAATGTCGTGGTGCTCGATTTCGACGAAAACAAGAAACGCATCAGCCTCGGCCTCAAGCAACTCACCCCGCATCCGTGGGAGGTGCTTTCTGCCGAAGTTAACGAAGGTTCGATCGTGACCGGCAAAGTCGTCAACATCGAAGACTACGGCGCATTTGTGGAAATCCAGCCCGGTGTCGAAGGCCTTATCCACATCAGCGAGATCACCTGGGGCAACCAGAGCATCAACGCAAAGGAATACTTCAAAATGGGCCAGGAAGTGGAAGCACGCGTCGTAACCATCGACCGCGCCGACCGCAAAATGTCGCTGTCGATCAAGCAACTGACCGCCGACCCCTGGAGCGAAATCGAAGAACGCTTCCCTATCGGCAGCAACCACACCGGCACGGTGAAGAACATCACCAACTACGGCATTTTTGTGGAACTCTCCGAAGGCGTCGGCGGCATGGTACACATCAGCGACCTCTCCTGGACGAAGCGTTATGCCCACCCCAGCGAGTTCACCAAAGTGGGTAGCACGATGGATGTGGTGGTGCTTGATATCGACAAAGACAAGCGCCAGATCAGCCTCGGACACAAGCAAACGCAGGACAACCCCTGGGATGCTTTCGACGCTATCTTCCCGATCGGTTCCTACCACGAAGCAACGGTCCTGAAACGCGACGACAAAGGCGCTACATTCCAGATGCCGCAGGGCCTCGAGGCATTCGCCCCGGCCAAGCACATCAAGAAAGAAGACGGCCAGTCGGTAGACGTAGGCGAAACCGTTACGGTCAAAGTCATCGAATTCAATAAAGACGACCGCCGTATCCTTGTTTCGCATACCCGCTACCTGGAAGATCTGAAATACAAAGCAGAAGAGGTGGTGAAAGCCGAGCGCGCCAAAGAATCCGGCGAAGCGCAGGCCGCCATCACGGAAGTGCAGAAAAAAGTCGAGAAAGAAACCCTCGGCGATCTCGCTGCACTGGCTCAACTGAAAGAACAACTGGACAAAGAGTAAACGCTTTGCCCTCGACGGAATACACGATCCCCCGCTGCTTTTCAGTAGCGGGGGATTTTTATTTCCACCTGTAACAGGTATCCTCCGGATATAACGGCTGTCGAATTAGAAATACCTTTGCATCATGTCAGACTACCACGCTTTATCCGGCATTCAAACCGCACTCCGCAACGGCGAGACAAGCTGCCGCGCCATCGTCGGGCACTACCTCGACCGGATAACAGAAACCCGGCACCTGAATGCCTGGATCGAAGTCTGGGATCAGGAAGCCCTCGAAAAAGCAGATGCCCTCGACGCGCGACTCAAGGCTGATCCCGGTTCACTGGGCCGTTTGTTCGGCGCGGTTATTTCCATAAAGGACAATATTTGCTATGCCGGACACCAGGTGACGGCTGCCTCTAAAATACTGGAAGGTTTTACCTCCGTTTATTCTGCGACAGCCGTCGAGCGACTGCTGGCAGAAGACGCCATCATCATCGGACGTACCAACTGCGACCAGTTCGGCATGGGCTCCTCCAATGAGAACTCCATTTACGGCCCGGTAAAAAATGCCGCCGACCCGACGCGTGTATCCGGAGGCTCCTCCGGCGGCGCAGCCGTGTCGGTTCAAACCGGCGCCTGCCTCGCCGCGCTGGGTAGCGACACCGGCGGTTCGGTGCGCCAGCCGGCCGCCTTTTGCGGCCTTTGGGGACTCAAGCCCGGCTATGGCCGCATCTCCCGGCATGGCCTGATCGCCTACGGTTCTTCCTTCGACCAGATCGGTGTGCTTGCCCGCGACCCCCAGGATATCGCTACCCTGCTGGCAGTCATGGAAGGTCCGGATGATTTTGACAGTACGGTAGACGGTAGACGGTGGACGGTGGACGGTGGACGGTGGACGGGAGACGGGTGGCGGGAGACGGTGGACGGTGGACGGGAGACGGTGAGCGAACCAGATAAAAATTTGCTGCTTAGCGTACCGGAAGCACATTACCCCGCCG
>CALMBD010000101.1 GCA_937861115.1 uncultured Bacteroidota bacterium
ACCGGCTGGTATTACCCATGTGCCACCACTAAGCCCACGTCGCCCCTGCAATAATCTTTGGTAAAGTTGTTCGGGTCATTCTTATGATACAGCCACTTTTATTTGCCGCCACCGGAGAACGGCGCTCCATTTCTATTCGGCCGCATCGACTTTGCCCGCAATGGCTTTTTTGAATACAGGCACCGTGGAGCAGGGTTCGCCGAACATGATGCTGAAGGCCACGGGTTGCAGCCGGCGTGTTATTTCGAGGTATGCGGAGGGCGGCACGGGTTTGTCGCTGCATCCTTTGACGACGATGCGCTGCCCTTCATAGGCGCTGATGTCCATTGCCGCAAGTTTTTTCAGAAACGCCACTTCGACGTATTGATCCGGTGTGGTCAGGGCAATATCATTGGCAAACGGGGCCGCCTGTGTTGCCACCAGCATATAGGCCCACATGGGTATGATGGCATCGGCCGAGCAAAAAACCGCGAGGTTTTTGCCGGTATATTGCGTCCAGTCGTGTGCCTTGAGCGCCTCCCGGAAGTCTTTTTCCTTCAGGATCATTTCCATGAAAAGGTACGCCTTCAGGTCGAACGGGACGACCTCTCCTGCGGGATACAGGTCCTCCAGATCGATGGAAACCAGTCTGCTGTTGGCGACGCGATTGACGAGCGGCTGTTCAGGTAGCGTATTCATATTGTGCGGCGGTTTTGGTTGTCGGTTATAAAGCATTTATTCATCCCCGGTGGGCGGCGGCTGTTCGGCCGGCGTAAATTCTTCGATGTTGGGTACTTCTCCGACAGTGTTTTCCACCTCCCTGAAATCCTTGGGTTTGGGCAGGTCAGTCAGGCTGTTGATGCCCAGATAGTCCATAAATTTCTCGGAAGTAGCGTAGAGCAGGGGTCTGCCCGGCGTTTCACTGCGGCCGCTAATCACAACAAGTTCTTTTTCCAAAAGTTTTTGCAGGGCATAGTCGCAATTGACGCCGCGAATTTCTTCGAGTTCCGGTTTGCTCACCGGTTGTTTGTAGGCGACGAGTGCCAGGGTCTCCAGTGCCGCCTGGGAAAGCCGCTTTTTGGTCGTTTGTTTCAGGTGTATGGCAATGGTGTTGTGGTAGGCGCCTTTGGTGAGGAACTGGTATCCTCCGGCAATTTCCACCAGTTCGAACGCATAACCCTCGGCCTTGTACTGCGCGGTGATATCCGTTATGGCCGACAGAATATCGTCCTCCGGGACGTCAGCCTGCAGGGCCTCGTCGAGTACCGATTTGATCTCTGTGAGCGGGATAGCCTGTGGTGATGCGAAAACAAGTGCTTCGATATGCTGCTTCATGGTGCAAAAATAAGATTTGCCGTTCCGCTTTTGCCCATGTTTTTATGCACATCTTCAGTACTTGACCGTAATTTCCTGATACAACTCGTTTTTCGGTCCGCGGGCCTGCATGGTTACGACAGGTTTGTCGTTAACCCAGTAGATTTTGAGGACGCCAAAGTTTTTCTTGACAATCATTTCACCGACGCGGAACTTGTTCGGCTCGCTGGTGCCGCTCCGGATATGGGTGAGCCCGCTCGACGTGAAGTCGTACAAGGGATAAGGCAATCCCTGGAGGTCCATTTTGGATACCTCGGTCATGTGGCGGTCGCCGGACAGGATGAACAAATTATGCGGCTTGGTTTTTACGATCAGTTGCAGCAGCCGTTTGCGGGCATTGGGGAAATTGCCCCACTTTTCGTGTCCGTGGTCGTCGGCAATAACCTGAACACTGGAACACAGAATATTGAGGTTGGCCTTGCTGTTTTTCAGTTCGTTTTCCAGCCATTCCCATTGTGTCTCACCCAGCATGTCTCCGGTGGTGTTGGGGATATAGCGCCTGGTCTTGGTGGGGTCGGGCTGGAGCGTATCGCGAAAGTACCGCGTGTCCATAATGATCACCTTGATCCGTTGTCCCGCTTTGCCGAAAGTATAGGACTGGTAGGCGCCCTCCTGTTTGCGGACGGGACTGTTCCGGGGGATATCGAGAAAATCCATGAGGCACTTTTTAGCGCCTTTTTTCATGGGATAGTCCTTGCAGCCGTCGTTGATGCCGTAGTCATGGTCGTCGTAAACGCCGATGATCTGTGCTTTTGCGCGCAGTTTTTTGTATTCGGAATTTGTTTTAAGGCGTTTGTAATGCGCTGCCAGTGCCCGCATGTCGCTGGTATCGGCATAGATGATATCGCCGAGCCAAATCCATACATTCGGATTGTTGGCTACGACATCCGACCAGATTGTCTGGGGCATCGTCACCCTGTTGCACGATCCAAAAGCGATGACCGCCAGTCCCATGGTGGTATCGACAGGTTTGGGTTGATACGCTTCGGTATCCATATTTTCCATGTCTTCAACGTAGTTGGGGGCTGATTTGGCCTGGAAAATATCTTTTTCTTTTTGAGAAAAGGCGGTATTGAAAAGAGAAAATAACGGGAAGGTTATCAGGAGCAATTTGGAAAATTTCATACCTGGAAAATGTAGTGGACGTTTTTTTCAGACAGGAGGACCTTTGATCAAACGAATCAACGGCGAAAATCGTACAATAAGACGTTTACAACTTGCAGTTCAGCAAAATAACATATTTCGAACCGGCAATCAATCAAACAACGCCACAGATTTAAAAATAAATCACAAGCAACCTCGGATTCATTCCTTTCGCCATTATTTTTACCAAATAAATTTTAACGCCGAAGCATGAACACAAAAGCGCTGTCCGCCATATTCGTTCTCCTGTCAATTCTTTTTGTCTGTTGTACCTATACGATCAAGATCAAGGATGGTCACACTGCCTATGAGCGCAAGCAGTTTGCCGTTGCGGCGCCCATGCTGGAAAAGGAATTTACCCGCGCCAAGACCAGAACGGAAAAAGGCCGCCTGGCTTATGAACTTGCAGAATCGTATACCCGCAGCGGGGCTGCCGACAAATCGCTCAACTGGTATAAAACGGCCTACGACAACAATTTCGGGCCGGATGCCCTGAAGGGTTATGCCTATACCCTGAAAAAACTGGAACAGTACGGCAATGCGCGCGAGGCGTTCAAAAACCTGGGTATCGAGATCGGCTCACCCTACGAATACCGCCGCGAGATCACGGCCTGTACCGTCGCCGAAGGCTGGCTCGCGGAAGCGCCCGACAACGGCTGGACGGTGGAGTCGGCTGCGCTCAATAGTCCCCAGAACGACTTCGCACCGGCATTTTACACCGATGGCCGCCTGGTCTTTACCAGCGACCGCGCCATGAGCAAGAGCGAGGCGGCATACGCCTGGACCGGCCACAAGTTCATGGACCTGTTTATTGTAGAACCCGACGGCGCCAGTCCCCAGGTATTCGACAGCGAACTCAATACCAATGCCAACGAGGGCACGGCCTGTTTCAATGCCGGCGGCACGGAGATGTTCTTTGTCCGGGCCGTGGGTGCGTACAAAGGCGACGATGCCTACTGCAAAATATATATGTCGGAAAAGAATGGCGGCGGGTGGAGCGAGCCCAAGCCGCTGCCCTTTCAAAAAGAGAAGATCAATTATTTCCACCCGGCGCTTTCTGCCGACGGCAATACGCTTTATTTCGCCTGCAACGACCCGGAGGGCTGGGGCGGTTTTGACCTGTATGCCGCACAGCGCAACCCCAAAGCCATCGAAGGCGGCGGCTGGGATTATCCGAAATTACTCAGCCGCAACATCAACACCCCCGGAAACGAACTATTTCCGGCACTCGACGGCGACACGCTTTATTTCGCGTCCGATGGGCTGCCCGGCATGGGCGGGCTCGATGTGTTCAGAACCTATAAAACAGACAGGAACGCCTGGGTGCCGCCGATCAACCTGAAAGCGCCTGTAAACAGCGGCGCCGACGATTATGCCCTGATCGTGGATCGCGCCTCTGCCGGTGGCAAACGCCCCTCGCGTCCGGGCGATCTGATCCGGTCGGGATTCTTTACCAGCAACCGGTCGGGTGGCCGGGGCGGCGAGGATATTTACCGCTTCGAACAACGCGTGCCGCCGCCGAAACCTCCAAAAGTGGATACAACACCGGTAAAGGCACTGGAGTATAAAATGGTGCTGGAAGGATACGTGCTTGAAAAAATCCTGTCGGATCCCAACGATCCCAACAGCAAGGTACTGGGCCGGAAACCCCTCGACGGGGCCACCGTGCAGTCTGAGTCGGGCAGCAAAAAGCAGTCCTTTACCGTTAAGGAGGACGGGTTTTTCAGGCTGGAACTCGCGGAGAACAGCGATTACAATTTTGTGGCTGCATTGCCGGGTTACCTGTCCAACAAGGCAAAGTTTTCGACAAAGGGTATCGCCAAAGACCCCTCCAACCCGGTTCAGGTATTCGAGATAGAGATCGTGCTGGACAAGATATTCAGGAACAAGGAAATTATCCTGGAGAACATCTACTACGACTACGACAAGTGGGATATACGACCCGACGCCGAGCCCACGCTCAACCGCCTGGCAGAGGTGCTCCGGCAAAATCCTGATATCCGGATACAACTGGGCAGCCATACAGATTGCCGTGGCAACGACCGGTACAACGAGGAATTGTCGCAAAAACGCGCCCAAAGCGCCGTGAATTATTTGATTTCAAGGGGGATAGACACAGGAAGGCTTTCGGCAATAGGATATGGGGAAACGCAGCCGGCCGTGGGTTGTGCCTGCTCGCGCTGTACAGAGGCGGAACACCAGAGCAACCGGCGGACAACCTTTAAAGTGGTTGAATGACAGGGTGTTAAATCTTTCGTAAAAATCATTCTGACACTATTGTGACAAATTGATATGACCTAACTTTATCGGCATCTTTTCCACCAAACACATATTCACAACATGAAACACATCCTTACACTCGCCCTGGTGGTTGCCCTTGCCACTTTTTTCGCTTCCTGCGATAAGGGTTCGAATTTCGATTACTACTATTACAGCGCGGAGGAATATGCCCTCCTGTCGGAATACCTGAACCTGCCGGAAGCGCCCCCCGATTTTTCACCGCAAAGGGCTGGCGGCCTTGTACTTGCCTCCAGGGCGATCGACCGGGACAAGGCCACCCTGGGCAAGGTGCTGTTTTATGATAAAAAACTGTCCAAAGACGGGACGGTCGCCTGCGCCAATTGTCACCGGCAGGAGTTTGCTTTCGGCGACAATACCGCTGTGAGCAAAGGGGTGTTCGACCGCTCCGGCGACCGCAACTCCATCGCCCTGATGTCGGTGCCGAGTTTCGCTTCCGACTACGGCACCGATCTGAACGGCCCCGGCGCCAAGCGTTTTTTCTGGGACAACCGTGCCGAAACCGCAGCCGCGCAAAGCCGCGGCTCCATGACCAACCCAAAGGAAATGGATATGGATATGGCAGAAATCGCGGCTATGGTACGGGCACAGCCCTATTATGAGCCGCTGTTCAGAAAAGCGTTTAAGGATACCGAAGTTACCGAAGACCGTGTGACGGAGGCCATTGCGGAATTCGTCAACTCCATCGGCTCGCTCAACAGCCGTTTCGACCAGGCCGTGGAAGAAAACCGCAAGAATGGTATTTTTGATGTGATCAACTTTTCATTGACCACCTTCACGCCCGAAGAGAACCGCGGCAAAAGCCTGTACATGCTCAACTGCGGCAGCTGCCACGGTTTTGACCAGATCAGCACGCCATTTTCCCAAACACCCCAGGGTACTTTTGAGCAGTTGACCCACGCCAGCAATGGCCTTGATGCCCAGCCGACCGATGCAGGCGTCGGAGGTACAACCGGTATGAGCACCGACATGGGCACCTTTAAAGTGCCGACCCTGCGCAACATCGCCAAAAGTGCGCCTTATATGCACGACGGTCGTTTTGCAACGCTGGAACAAGTGATCGATCACTACAGCACGGGCATACAGCCGCATGCAAACCTTCATTTTGGGTTAAAAAATGCCGACGGTACACCCAAGCGGTTCAACTTTACGGAGGATAACAAAAAAGACCTTATCGCCTTCCTCAACACCCTGACCGACGAGTCGATTCTTGCAGATGTGCGATATGCCAATCCGTTCAAGTAGCAGGTAAACGGGTGTTAGTCACCTTTGCAGGTACCGGGACTCAGTTTCTTAGTGGTGGCACACAGTTAATATCAGGTGGTTTTCCACGGAAAACCACCTGATATTAACTGTGTGCCACCACTAGGCAAGTTCGCATTTCAAATTCATTTGGAATAACGAAGCACAAGACGCTCTAAGTCCAGGTCGCAACGGATAGTGCCGGGCAGGTTCCCGGTGTACCCTGGATTCGCCATATGCTTCCTCCAATAACACATAGCCTTGGTATGAAACAAGTCACTATACTCGCCCTGGCGGCAGGCCTTGCAGCGCTTTTGACGTCATGCAACAAAGATTCCAATGCGGGCTACTACAGTGTTCATGATTACGCCCTGTTGTCTCAATACCTCAACCTGCCACCAACGCCTCCCGAATTCGGGCCGCAGGTTGGCGCTGCGGGTGCCTCAAGTAGTATTTTGCCGGTCAATAGCGATATGGCAACGCTTGGCAAAGTGCTGTTTTACGATAAGAAACTGTCAAAAGACGGGAAGATCGCCTGCGCCAGTTGTCATCGGCAGGAATTTGCCTTCGGTGACAATACCGCTCTAAGTAAAGGAGTGTTCGATCGCTCCGGCGACCGCAACGCCATCGCCCTGATGTCGGTACCCAGCATTTCCACATTTTACGGTACCAACCTGACTGATCCCAACGCGAAGCGGTTTTTCTGGGATAATCGCGCTCCGACCGCCCCGGCACAATGCCGCATGTCACTTACAGATCCGAAGGAGATGGATATGGACATGGCGGAAATCGTCAAAATAGTAGAGGCGCAGCCTTATTACGAACCGCTTTTCAGAATGGCGTATACGGATAGCGAGGTAACGGAAGACCGCGTGACGAATGCCATCTCCGCATTCGTCAACTCGATAGGTTCCCTCAACAGCCGTTTTGACCAGGCGGTGAAAGATGCCCACTTTGAAAATTCTTTTGATGTGAACTACCAGGACCTGCCAATGTTCACGCCCGAAGAAAATCTGGGTAAGCAAATCTATATGTCGAACTGCGCCAAGTGCCATTCATATAACCAGATCACGCCATCCCTGGATGTATCCAATGGCACTTTAATACCCTTGCACCAGGCCAGCAATGGCCTCGACGAGCACCCTGTTGATCTGGGTGTCGGCGCTATATCACTATATGCCGGCCACAAAGGCACTTTTAAGGTGCCTTTATTGCGCAATATTGCCAGGAGCGCCCCGTATATGCACGACGGGCGTTTCAGTACACTCGAAGAAGTAGTCGAGCACTACAACTCAGGTATTCAACCACACGAAAACCTGCACCACTTGCTGAAAGATGCTGATGGTACGCCGATACGGCTTAATCTCCTGCAACAGGAAAAAGCGGCACTTGTCGCATTTCTCCGGACCCTGACCGACGAGTCGATCCTCGCGGATGAGCGGTACGCCAATCCGTTCAGGTAGCAGGTAAACGGGTGTTAATCACCTTTGCAGGTGTTTTATCTTAGTGGTGGCACACGGTTAACAGCAGGCGGTTTTCCGCGGAAAACCGCCTGCTGTTAACCGTGT
>CALMBD010000102.1 GCA_937861115.1 uncultured Bacteroidota bacterium
CAACTTGTAAATGCCTCATGAATACGGGAAGGGCTCCTAACTTTTTTGAAAAAGTCAGGAGCCCTTCCCGTATTCATGAGGCATTCCCTCTACAACAAAAACTTACTTTTTCGCAACCAGCGATACCTGCAGGTCGAATTCGTCGTAGATCGTTTTGTCGCCCAGACCGTCGAAGAAAGATCCGGAGCCGTAACGCACGTTAAAATCGGAGCGGTCGACCGTAATCTTGCCGGAAGCACTGATTTTGCCATCGCTTTCCGATGCATTGGCGAAGAATTTCACTTCTTTCGTCGTTTCCTTGATGGTCAGGTTGCCGAGGATCTTGTAGTTGCCTTTGGTATCCTGCGGGATAACTTTCGTGATGACAAACTTGGAAGTCGGGTACTTGTCCACACCGAAGAAATCTTCGCTTTTCAGGTGGCCTACCAGTTTTGCAGCCCATTCGCCTTCCAGATCGGTATCGGCAATAGACGTCATATCAATATCAAAGGAACCACCGGTGAGTTGGCCGTTGTCCCAGCTCAGAGTGCCGTTTTTGATCTTTACAGTTCCGGTGTGTTTGCCGGTCACCTTGTAACCTGTCCATACCACAGAGCTGGAGTTAACATCAACGTTGTAGGTAGTGGGGGCATAAGCAGACATGGCCAGAATAGCCAAAAGCGGGAGCAGGAGCAGTTTTTTCATGTTTTTTTTCAAATTTTTAATCGGATGAACATTAAAGAGGAGCAGGTTATAAAACCGTTGCAAAGGTATACGTTTTGAATTTAAGTGTTGTAACATTAAAAGTTAATGCTTGTTTAATAACCACAGACATTTTTTTTGGGAATTTGTTTTTGGGAAATTTTCAAAACATAATTTTTTTTTCCGGGGCGGCGTTGTACCTTTGCGCCTCTTAAATTTAGACGATACAAATACTCCTGCAATGAAAGAGTTGGAAGCCATACAATTTGTTCACGATCAACTGCTGACCAAGCCGCAGTTTCCGGAATTCAAAACCGGCGATACCATTACTGTTACCTACCGGATCGTGGAAGGCGACAAAACCCGCGAACAAGCGTACCGCGGCGATGTAATCCAGATTAAAGGCCACGGCCTGACCAAAACCTTCACCGTACGCAAACTGTCGCATGGTGTAGGCGTAGAGCGTATTTTTGCGTTCTCCAATCCGAACATCGCCGGCATCCAGGTTATGAAACGCGGTCGTGTACGTCGTGCACGCCTGTACTACCTGCGCGGACTGGTAGGCAAGCGGGCGCGCATCAAGGAAATGAAAATGACGACAAGCCAGAACTGATTCTGGCAAGCCGACACAATATCAAAAGCGGCTGTCCGGTAACCGGGCAGCCGCTTTTCTTGTTTCCTTACGTATCACGCGCCTACCGCAGGGGTTGCATATCCACGCTTTCCACGTCGGTTCGCAGCAACAACCCGGTTGCTACCGCTGCAATGACCGTGCGCGTTTCCACATCCAGTTGCGGGTCGATCCAGACCTTTCCCTTGTTCATAACGGATACGGCGCCGACTATTTTTCCGTCTATCCGGAATTCGTGGCCATACACGGCGAGTTGTTTCATCCAGTCGGGCTGTCCCTTCAATCCGCGAATGGCCTCGATGTCGATGCGCTGTGCCCCGTTCCGGACAAAGCCCGCCGAAGCATACTCGCGCATGAAGTCGCCGTTGGGGTTGTGGAGGATAAAATCCCAGTTTGCGCGACCTGCCCGGAGGGAGATATTGCCCGCAAAAAAATTCTGGTAGTCGACCGGCACATTAAAAAAGTCGTACACGAGTTGTATTTCGGTGCTTTTGAACTTGCTGACACAGGCAACTTCCGCTTGTGTTCCGCCGGGGCCAAACTGCGTGAAACTCAATTTTTCCTTTGCTCCGCGGAAGCGGAGTATAAAAGGTACATCATACCCTTTGGTCCAGCCGCGGCGGACTTTATCGGTGCTGTACTCGCCATAACGGATCACCTGGCCGATCTGCAGGCCATTGCGGCCTTTGACGGTCATGGCATCCGCTGTCAGGGCAGGGTCGATGGCAATTTCTGCCGTACGGCAGGCAAAAAGGCTCGTCAGGACGAGCAATGTGAAGATTGTTGCCGGTTTCATAGCGCGTGCATTTTTTTTGTTAGCAATGGAGGGATGGACGCGCGAAGCCCGGGGTATGTTGCAGTGTCTTGAAGATGTTATGATTTTTTTAACCCGCAGTGTGTCGGGACCTTACCCTTTTCACCACCTTTTCCAGTTCTACCGCAATAAATACCACCGACGATGCTGCCAGAACGGCCAGCAATTCGTTCAGACTCAGCGGCGCCGTATTAAAGATCGGATTCAGGGCCGGGATATAAATGGTTGCCAGTTGCAGCGCGAAAGTCAGCAGCACTGCACCAAACAGGGGAAGATTGGAAAACAGACCCTGCCGAAAAAGCGAGATCGATTCGGAGCGAATGGCGAGCACGTGACCCATCTGGCTGAAACTCAATATGGCAAACACCATGGTCTGCCAATGGCTGTCGCCGGAACGGATGGCGAACTTTTGAGTGGCGATGCACACTATCCCCATCAACAAGCCCACCCAAACGATATGCCGACCCAGCCCACCCGCAAAAATACTTTCATCGGCCGGGCGGGGCGGGCGCCGCATCACGCCTTTTTCTGTCGGTTCGGCGGCCAGTGCAATGCCCGGCAGGCCGTCGGAGACCAGATTGATCCACAGAATCTGTATGGGTTGCAGCGGTATGGGCAGTCCGAAAAACGGGGCGAGCACCAGGGTCCATATCTCGCCTGAATTGCCGGTCATGATGTATTTGACAAACTTGCGGATGTTGTCAAAAATGCGCCGGCCTTGCTTAACGGCCTTTACAATCGTGGCGAAGTTGTCGTCGAGCAGGATCATATCGGCGGCTTCCCTGGAGACGCCCGTGCCCGTGATACCCATTGCCACGCCGATGTCGGCTCTTTTCAGCGAGGGCGCGTCGTTTACGCCGTCGCCGGTCATGGCGACAAAATGGCCCTTTGCCTGCAGCGCCTTTACGATGTTCAGTTTTTGCTCCGGCGAAACGCGTGCATAAACGCGAATTTGCTCCACTTTTTGTTCGAACTCCTCTGCCGACATAGCGGCAAGTTTGCTGCCGGTAATGGTAAGATCGTCGCCGGATTCGATGATACCCAGGCGTTGCGCTATGTTTTTGGCGGTGACGAGGTAATCGCCGGTGATCATAACCGGTTTGATTCCGGCCGATTTACATTCCAGAACGGCCTGTCTGGCCTCCTCGCGCGGTGGATCGATCAGGCCGACCGCCCCGGTGATAGTGATTTCCTGTTCAATAGTAGCGCTGGTTATTTCATCGGGAAGTTCCGTCCAACGCCGCATGGCAAACCCGAGTACCCGCAAACCTTTTTCTGCCATCGCTTTGCCTTGCCCTGCCCATTTGTCTGTTTCAGACCGGGTCAATTCCGTTCTATTATCGAGCAAAACATCGAGCGCGCCTTTTGTGAGTGCAATAAATTCCGCGCCATCCCGGTGGATGGTCGTCATACACTTTCGCTCCGAATCGAAGGGTATTTCGGCCACACGCGGATATATCCTTTCCAGTTCGCTTTTCACAAACCCGTGTTCTTTTGCCGCCTGGACGAAAGCGAGCTCCGTCGGGTCGCCTATGGTCTTGCCTGCTTCGGTTTCCGCTACATCGTTGCATAAAGCCATACCTTTCAGAAGCCAGGCCATTTGCCCACCGTCTTTGTAACGACTGATTTCCGGCATCGCGACAAGCGCGTCGCCCGTAAACACCTCCTGGACCGTCATCCGGTTGATCGTGAGGGTACCGGTTTTGTCGGAACAGATATAGGTGACCGATCCCAGCGTTTCGACCGCGGGCAGCCTGCGCACCAGGGCGTTCTGCCGGATCATCCGTTTGGCGCCCAGCGCAAGGGCAATGGTGATGACGGCCGGCAATGCCTCGGGGATAGCCGCCACTGCCAGGGAAATGGCCGTAAGCAACATCAGAACGGGTGGTTCGCCCCGGAGATAGCCAATGGTAAAGTAGGCCAGACAAATCAGCAATATGATATACGAGAGCCTTTTTCCAAACTCGGCGAGGCGCTTTTGAAGGGGCGTTTCGATGTCATCCTCCTGAAACATCCGGGCAATATTGCCCAGTTCGGTGTGCATGCCCGTGGCGACGACAATACCTTTAGCCCGCCCATAGGTGACAGCAGTACCCTTGTAGGCCATATTGCTCCGGTCGCCGAGCGGAGCATTTATATCGGCAAGTACAGCACCGTTTTTTTCAACTGCATAGGATTCACCGGTCAGGGAGGCCTCTTCCACGCGCAGGCTGTGAACGTCGAACAGGCGAACATCGGCGGGCACCATATTTCCCGCCTCCAGCACGATCACATCGCCGGGCGCCAGGTCCGTTGCCGGAATATGTGCCAACTGGCCGCTTCGGATGACGGTGGCTTCCTGAGCGGCCATTTCGCGCAGCGCTTCCATTGCTTTTTCGGCGCGGTATTCCTGAATAAAGCCAATGACGGCATTGACCACAACGATGACGACGATTACGATGGCATCGGTAATATCGCCAAAAAGCCCGGAAACCAGGGCTGCCGCCACCAGCACGAGAATCATAAAATTGGCGAACTGGCGCAGGAACAACTTCCAGACCGGACTCTTTTTTGTTTCCTCCAATTCATTAAGGCCGTATTGCGCGAGCCGTTCATGCGCGAGACCGGAGCTGATGCCCATTGCCGAGGAGTCCAGTTGTTCGTATATCTTGTCGAGCGGGAGGGTATGCCAGTTCATTTGCGGGTAAGGGAGACTTTCTGCCCCCCTGCGCCGGAAAGATACGACGTAAGCGGAGTATCAGCCCTTTTCCCGCTCGTAATGCAGTTGCACCAGCCCTGTCGGGAAAGCAATACTCTGAACCAGGCGCAATTTCTGCTCCGGCCGGCCGGGCAGGAACAGGGGAATACCATCGCCCAGCAATACAGGAATAACAGAAACGACGTAACGATCAATAAGGTCGCGCTGCGCAAATGCCTGCACTACCCTGCCGCCGCCATCGCAATAAATATTCATCCCCGGCCCCTTGCGTATGGTTTCAAGCAGGTCGGATGGGTCGCCGCTGAAGAACTCGACATCTTCGTTGGCGCCTGTCCGGGTGGTGGATAAAACATAACATTTGCGCCCTTTATGCGGCCACGGGATACCGAAACCCAGCACTTTTTCGTAGGTCTTGCGGCCCATGATAACGGTATCGACCGTTTGGGTAAACGCAGCGTACCCGTAGTCTTCAGGCGGCGCTTCCACCGCGGAAAGCCACCCGAGGTCGCCGTCGGCTTTTGCGATGTAGCCGTCCAGACTTGCGGCGATGTAAACAATTAACTGGCGTTGTTGCATGTGGTCAAAGTATAGCCTGCAATATTCAACCATCCGGACAAATAAAGCAACCCGGGAGCGACAAAAGTCAGCCCTTGCGCTTCTTCCAGTTCAGGCGAAACACCAGATTACCCATATCGCCGCAATCAATTTCCATAGACTCTCCCGTTAGCCTGTAACTTTTGGCATAAGGCAAGCGCTCCAAAAAAAGATTTTCCCATTCGGATGCGCCCTCGCAGTACATCTCGGTATGGATAATACCGCTGATAGCGAGTTGTTTGCCTTTCAGGGTATAACTGCCGCCATAACCGTTGCAGCCGCCGTGTCCTTCAATGGCTCCTGCTTCAAATTTAATGGTGATGGGAAGATCGGCAGGTACTTTTTGGGGCTGTGGATCGACCGCAACAGTAGTCAGTTGCCAGACCTTGCCTTCCAGGCTGTCGGCAGCAGATGTATCCGAGGGCAGGCTGTTTTTGGAGTTGCAAGCGAATGCCGCTGTCAGGAGCAGCAACAACATTAATTTATTCATGGCCGGTTTATCAGTGTTCAACAATAAATTTTTTAACGGCAATTTGCGCTTTTACAGTCAGCACAACAATATAAACGCCGGGCGTGAACGCTTCAACAGAAACGGACCGGGTATACATGGATTCAGGTATTTCACCGAGGTTCATGCTCAGCGTCATGCAGCCCTCCAAATCCATGATGGATAAGGTAGCCGGAGCAGTTTTATCCATAGTCCAGGAAATCAGAACCTCCTTGCTTGCAGGATTTGGGGTGATTTGCAGGCTGAGCGCATCCTTGTTTTCGAGGCCGGCCGGGCCGGGCCGCCCCAATTGGGCGTAAGTGGGGGTAAGGGCGCAAGCCCAAATAGCGATAAAAAAAAGTGTCTGCTTCATATTTCGCTATTGCTGCTTAATACCTGTACTGCATCGTCGATGTGCCACCGGGACCGTATTTTCGTCTGAGCACGGGCAAATGATCGGTGTTGTACTCGTATTGGTAGATGACCGTTTCGATACTGCCGTCGGCTAATTGCCGCACTTCCTTGCGCGGATTATTGAACTGCCAGCGCAGTTGCGGCAGGTATGGATAGCGCAGCATCCAGTTAACCGGATTGACGGCATCGTCAAAATCGCTATAGGTGACCGTTTCGAGGAGATGTAATTGTTCGTCGTAGGTTTCCACTTTTACCAGGTTGCCGTTCAAATCGTACGTCAACAGTATCTGGTAGGTCGTCGCAGATTCGCCAGGCAGGCCGTTCACCTGCCAGGTTTCCCGAACGATGCGGTTGTCGGCATAGTGATACTGCACCTCCCTTGCTACGGCGCCGCCGGGATACCTTTCCTCCGTTTTGTCGATCAGGTTGCCGCGGTAGTAATATTTTACCGCAAAACCGCCCGAAACATCGATCTGTACGGGCCTGTCCAGTGCATCGTACCGGAAATGGTGGGTTATCACGCGAATCTTACCGGTATCGCCCGACTCATATTGCCACTGTTCTCTGGTGCGCTCCACTTGCCCCCGGTTATTATAATCAAAAGTCGTGAAGTCTGTGTTCGCCCATTTGATCTCGGCAACGAGGGCATTTGCGGGGAGAGGGTTGGGCAGTTGTTGCTGGGGTGGCGGGAGGGATACCGGGGTATCGACCGCATCCTTTTTACAGGCAGCGGTACCGGCCAAAAGGGCCAGGGCAAATATTATTGAAGAAAGGGTGTTTATTTTCATGGCTTAATTGTTTGATAGCGTGGTTGTTGTCCGCTTCGGGAGCGGCGCTGGGCCCGCCCGCGACCAGGCAGGCCCATGCACACGCCGGCATGCTCTATTACTGCTTAATTATCCTGTTGTTGTACCATTGATGACCGATAAGGGCTGCGACAGTGTACACTCCGGCAGGCAAGGCGCTTAAGTCCAGCGCCTGCCCCGGTTGCATCTGGCGCGACTGCACCAATTGACCGGCAAGATCGAATACCTGAACGCTGGCATCGCTTTCCAGGGTAAGTTGTACCACTCCGACGGTCGGATTGGGCCATGCGGCCAGGTCCCGCGCAACGCCCGGCAACGGATCAACTGCGCTGAGGCCGTTGTAATAGTAGTGTTTTTTGGTGTCGAGTATCCAGTCGAACAGATCATCGTCCCAAAAAAATCCCATTTCCTGGCTCAGGTTTTCATCCTGGATATAAGCATAGACCTTCAGGTAGCGCTCATCGGCTGCATTCGGGTTCATAAAAGTGGTCTCTTCGCTGCTCAGGCGTTGCGCATTGTCGTATGCATACTCGATGCGCTGAATCATGCGATAGTTATTGATGGCGGCGTCCCATTCGAAGTTCATGATGAGCCGGAGGGCGCCAAAAAGGGTGTAGGCATAGTTCGCCCTGCTTTGCGGCTGAAAGCCCACGCCATCAAAACTTGAAACGGCAATTTCAATAAGCAAGTGATCGGCATAGGCCAGGTCGCTGCGCTCCGTGGGGAATACGGCGCCATCTTGCTGGATAAAACTTTCGATCAGGTGGTTGTCGCCATTTGCATCATAGGAGTATACATCCTGAAAGACCAGCGGATCACCCAGATAGTTGACTTGGGATAAGCTTTCCTGCAACCTGTTCTGGTCGTCGAAAGTGTTTTTAATGATAATAAACGGGGCCCAGTCCATGGCAACAGTATCCCAGGCATAGGTAAATACGGAATCCTTCAGTTCGGGCGAATCGCCATGCGGAAATATTTCCAGACGCGAATCCGGCACATAACCCTGGCTGCCGGGGTCAAAGGTTTCTGCCAGGACCTCCACCAGGCGCTTCTGGCTGTCGCTGATGAAAGTGCTTCGGCTGAGGGGTGTCCACGCGCCATTTTCATACTGGTAATCCGCTTCAACTTTCACATTATCAGAAGGATATGTGAAGATGGTGCGAGACAAAGGCGTGCTGTCTCCCGGCCCGTTCAGGTTATATCCAAAGTAGGTTTTGGTGGAATCCAGTTGAAGCACGTTGCGTTGGCTTACCCCTTGATGCACCGGTCGGGCGGCCATAGTCGGCATGTCGTACCCGGCGCGATGCAGGGATTTTACCAGGGTATAGGTCAGGTTTACGGCATAGGGCCTCAGGCTTGCGGGAAGCTGTTGTTGCGAAAATGCCGTCGTGGTAGTCAGGGTTAAAAAGAGGGCAAGCAGGAATGAGTTGTTTTTCATAACTTGTAGAATCTGTTTTATTCTGAAAAGGATACTGCAAAGTTGTAGCCGCACACATTTCGGGCAAATCCCAAACTGCTGAATGGCCGATTTCACCGGATGAATCGCCCAATCGGGGCGCCGGATATTCAGGCGAAATGCGCAGCCTGGTAGCCTTCCTTCGCGAGTATGTCCTGCAGGCGCTGCCGGGCGCGAAAAAGCCGGCTTTTGATGTTGGTGACCGACCACCCGGTGATCTGGCGCATTTCTTCGATACTTTGTTCCCGGAAGTAGAACAGTTCCAGTGCGATGGCATCGTTCGGATGGAGTTGGCGGACGGCCTTGCGAAGCAACTGCCCCGTCTCCTGCCTTTCCAGTGGCAATTCGTTGTAGTGTGCGTCATCTTGCCATCCCGGCACGGCATCGTCCAGCGATTCCCATGTTGCGTAACGCCTTGTACGAAGCCGGGTGATGGCCTGGGAGGTGGCTATCTTGCAGAGCCAGGTGCTGAACTTGCTGTCGCCGCGAAACGCCGATAGCCCGCGAAATGCGCGTATAAAAGTATCGTTGATCACCTCCTGCACGGCGTCGGGGTCAGTCAGGTACCGCTGGAGGACAAACCGTAGCAGCCGGTCGTGGCGACGGACGAGTACGGTAAAGGCCTCCTGCTGCCCCGAAAGTGCCAACGGAATGAGTGCATTATCGGTCAGTTGGTTGTAGCGGTTGCCGGTTTGAACGCTTGTTTTCATAGAGATAGCATTTTTTATTGCTGCGACAAAGGTGCCGGGAGCGCTTGCCGCTACCCAAAAATGACTTGATGAATGACAAAATTCGATGGATGAATGGCGATCCGACGTGCTGTCTAGCGAACGGGGATGGCCAGTGGCCGCATGGGCGCTCCGCTTGCGCCTTTTAATTTCAGGGATGCCGCGACGAAGGCAAACTCATAAATCCGGTCTTCCGACAGTTCCTCCAGGAACATCTGTTCGATGAACATGACGCCTTTTTCGGCCAGGAGGTAGGTGTGTACCGGCACCCAGTTGTCGTTCCGTTCGGGAGGAAAGGCCTCAAAACTCAGGTTGTCGGCGCCGAGCAGCATTACCTCTTTCTCTTCCACCAGCCATTTAACCGCATCGAGGTTGATGCCCGGATATTGATCGAGGAATTTGTCGGCATCCTTGTAAAATTGCGCCTGACCCGTCCTGATCAATACCACATCGCCCCGTTGCAGTTCAACCTGTTGTTTTTTCAGCGCCCCCTCCAGGTCTTTCGAACTAACGCGGTAATTCGGGTCCAATACTTTTACCCCCTTGTAGGCGGCCACATCGATCATTACGCCCCTTGCAACGATCGGGGGAATCGTCTCGGCCCCTGTTTTTTTCCAGCCTTTATCGCCCAGGTGTTCGTCCGCGGAATAGCCGTTCCAGATTTTCCCGTCCAGTCCGAAGTGGTTCAGGGCGTCGATATGCGTTCCCATGTGGGTGTACATGGAAATGGCATCGCCGGTATAACTCACTTTTTCATTCATGGCCTTGCCCAGGCCGTTGGGATTATCCACAACAGTTCCATGCGGGGTGTGGGTGAGCCAATATTGGTAGGCGGGGTCGCCAAGGCTGTGGAAACTCGGCATACCGACAAAGTAGTCGACGCTCATGTCGTAGATTTTACCGGTTTTGACCTGCGACAGGATGGCCAGTCTGGAAGCATCCGTCATCATGTTGAGGGTGCCGATCTCGTCTTCGGGCCCCCACGGACTGATGCCCACTTTCTCGGGATTGTTTGCAAAGGCGATAGCCGTGAACAGGGGCAGGAGGAGCAGCATTCTAAGATTTGTCTTTTTCATGATTTTTTCGTTTAGCATGAACGATTGAATTCTGAGGCAAAATTCCGGACGCTGCGCCGGGCAAAAAATGAACTGGTTCAACTTCTGCACGGGTTCGGTTTTTATCTTTGTCCTGAACCACTTCTGTTCCAGCAGCCCGGAAAAGAATTTATTTGTCACTGAAATACCGTACTGCGATGTCCTGTGCATTGATTCTGGAATCTTTCAGGCGCTACATAGCGCTAGCCCCGGAAGAGGAGCGGATACTTGTCTCGCTGCTCACACCCAGGTCTTTTAAAAAAGGCCAGTTGATCAATGCGGAAGGAGAGATAAACCGGTATACCAATTTTATTACCCGGGGTAGCGCGCGGGTGTTTTACATCGATCAAAACGGGCAGGAGCACGTGATCCAACTGGGCATAGAAGGCTGGTGGATTGGCGATTATCCAAGTTTTATCATGCAGCAACCCGGCTATCTGTATACCGAAGCGTTGCGACCGCTGGAGGCGCTGGCCTTTTCGTATGAAAACCAGCAGAAACTCTTCGAACTGGTACCCAAAGCGGAAAGGTTCTTCCGGCTGTTGACACAGCGGGCCTATGCTGCCTTCCAGCAGCGCATGTTGCAAAACCTCAGTATGGATGCGGAACAGCGTTATGTTGCTTTCCTAAACGCCTACCCCGATCTGGACCGGCAAATTGCGCAAAAACACATTGCGTCTTACCTGGGTATGTCGGCAGAGTTTCTCAGTAAAATAAAAAAACGCATCGTACAGCACAGAAGAAGGTGATCACCGCCCCAGCCAGTCCTTGAAATCCGTCATCCTGTCGCCGGTCACGAATACCTCCTGTTTCGATTTGGGCGCGAGTTCGAGTTTGAGTTTCCCTTTAAAATGGGTCAGGACCGTCTGGATCGACGCAAAGCCCACCAGGTACTGGCGGCTGACGCGAAAAAACTGTCTGGGGTCGAGCAGGGACACGAGTTTGTCGAGACTGAAGTCGATGGGCAGGTGCTGGCCTTCGCGGGTGACCATAAAGGTGATTTTTTCATCGGAATAGAAATAGGCGATATCCGCCGTTTCTATGCTGCGGATTTTGTTGCCCACCGTGATCATAAACCGCGTTTTGTATTCCGGGGTGCGCTGACCGATATACTGGAGCAGCGTGTCGAAGTCGGGTTTTGAAAAACGGTCCCGCAGCGCTTTGTATTTATCGAGCGCAGCCATCAGTTCGATGAGATTCACCGGCTTCAACAGGTAGTCGATGCTGTTTACCTTGAATGCCTTGATCATGTACTCATCGTACGCAGTGGTAAAGATGACCGGCGCAGTGAGCGGCGCCAACTCGAAAATCTTGAAACACAGGTCGTCTTCGAGGTGAATATCCATAAACACCAGGTCGGGCATATCGTTTTTGCGCAGCCATTCGACAGACTCCGCCACGGAAGGCAGAATGGTCAGAACATTGATGCCGGAGTCGCATTTTTTCAACATACCCTCCAGCCGCTGGGCGGTGAGGTTTTCGTCTTCAATGATGATCGTGTTCATGGGCAGTTCAGATCGTTGAGTTATCTATAATGGGTTCAGGCCGGTTGTTCAGGTGAGCAGGGGTATTTTTACCACAAAGAAATCCTCCTTTTCACCCGCCCATACGGACCGGTTGGTGAGCAGGGCATACCGGTTGATGATGTTTTGCAGCCCGAGTCCTGTAGAGGCCACCTCTTCGCCGCGCGGCCTGCATAAATTGCTGACTACCAGCGATTCCGCTTCCCGCCCGATGGTGATGAGCAGGGGTTCGCGTTCGGACATGCGGTTGTGTTTCACGGCGTTTTCTACCAGTATCTGGAGGGTTAGCGGGGGAATATGGAAAGATTCGACGGTTGCCTTGTCCAGATTAACCTGCACTTCAAATTTATGCTCAAAACGGGTTTGCAGTAAAAAAGTGTATGACTGGAGAAATTCCAGTTCTGTCGCCAGCGGCACTACATCCGTCTCCCGCTGCTCCAGAATATAGCGGTATGCCCGCGACAGGCGGTCGATAAATTGCTCGGACAGGTCGGCATCTTTCCTGACCAGCGACGACAGGATGCTCAGGCTGTTAAACAGAAAATGGGGGTTCACCTGACTTTTCAGGGCGCCAAACTGCGAAAGCAGGTTTTCTTTTTCCAGTTGCTCGGCTTTTACCTGTACTTCTTCCATATCGTCCATGATGTTGCGGTTTGCAATTAACACGTACACACAAAGCGACAGGGTGGCAAACTGGCCGTAAATGGCCCGTCTGGCGTGCGCCAGATCGCCTACAGGGTATTGCATCGCCATGGGTCCGTAAAACAGGTATTCGGTTATATGCAACACCAGTACAATCCCCGCCATACTGACTATAAAAAACAGCAGCCCTGCCAGCAGATTGGACCACAATACGCCCGCCCTGAGGTTGAAGTCGCCAAAATAACGGCGCAACTGCTGCTGCATCCACTCTGCCAGACTAATCCACAGAAAAGTGACGGCCGTGCTGACGATAAACTGCACCACAAAATCGGGGAACAGCCGCTGCGACAACGCCGCCCAACTGCGATCGTCGCTGCTCACATAGGTGCCCAGCGGCAAATACACCAGCATCAGGCCGGCTGCCATGAGCCATTTTCCACGGGCGGGTATCTTTTTGTGCATAGGCAGGCTGTTTTGGCCGGTGGAGCGGGCCCCACCGGTGTCTCTTTATTTTACTCAACCCTGATCAGGGGTATATGTACCGTCCATTTTTTATCGTCAAATACATTGCGCACCTGCCTTGCGGAGGAGGTGAGCATGAAATAGCAGTTTTCAAAGACACTCCAGTCGCAATCGCCGATGCTGTTGTCGGGCTCCAGCCGCGGTTGACGGTTGTTCTCCACCAGCAACTCACCCTCCGAAGCGCTGATCTTTATTTCCAGCGGCGATTTTGCCGACATGCGGTTCGTGCGCAAAGCCTTTTCAACCAGCATCTGCAGCGTAAGCGGTACGATCTGGGTGTGTTCCATTATGGCAGGCGGCAACTCCGTTTTGATGCGAAACTTGTCGCCAAAACGGGTTTCCAGCAGAAACGCATAGGATTGCAAAAATTCCAGTTCAGCCTTTAGTGGCACCGTTTGCCGGTCGCGATTTTCCAGCATATACCGGTAGGCCTTGGAAAGGCGGTCGATAAACTGCTCCGATTTTTCGCCATCAATTTGTACAAGCGAAGCAAGCGTACTCAGGCTGTTGAACAGAAAATGCGGATTGACGCGGTTGCGCAACATGGTATACTGCGCGCCAACCTGGTCCTTTTGGGCCTTTTCAGCGCGCAAGGCCGCTTCTCCCATGCGTTGCATAATGCGGCGGTGGGTCAGGAGGTAGTACACGAACAGCGACATGATGACGTAGTTCACATAGTTGAATCGCATCGACATCCGCGCGTATTCGGTATCTTCAAAAATGGTGAAGTCGGGTTTGTCCAGAATTTGGGTCTGCAACCAGTAAATAAAGAGGATACCGGAACGGTTGACGATCACATTTGCCGCAGCAAATACCACCACTGCCGCAATATTGGGGAGTATGCCGCCCCTGCTGATGATCTCTTCGCCAAACCAGCGCTCAAATTGCTCATGGATACGCTCTGCCAGGAACAGCCAGCCGAAAATGATCAGTGCGCCGATCAGGTATTCCGTGAAGAGCAGTGGAAACAATTCGCCAAATATGGCAGAAGGGCGCCGGCTTTCGCCATCCAGGTTCACGTACAGGATCACGGCGAAAAAAAATGCATTCAGCCCGAAGGCCAGGAGCAATTTGTTTCGAACAGAGATGCGGTGAACCATAGTCTGCATGCGGCTTTATCCAATCGGCATGTCGGACAAATATGCTGCGGCGCAGGCCAATTGGCCAAATAAGTCTTTGCCGAATGGCGAATATCGGTTGATGAATGCCCTAAACGGAAGACCGGAAAACGCGCTTATAACATACGCAGGGAAGACATGCCGCCATCCACCGGCAGAATGGTACCGGTCATCCACGACGACTTTTC
>CALMBD010000103.1 GCA_937861115.1 uncultured Bacteroidota bacterium
TAAAAGGCAAACAAGCAATAACAGATGGGGTGTTCTCATGGATAAAAGCGTTTTAAAAAGCCGAGCCGGGTTGACGGGATAAATAATGGCCTACATCAGGGCATACAGGCTGCCCGGCGCCAGTGTGAGCAGGGCGATCAGCAGCAACCCGATCAATACGACCCACCTTACATTGCCCGGTGCAGACACGGTGTACGCATTTTCTTCCCGGGTAAAGTACATGGCAATAATGATCTTGAAATAATAATAGATGGAAACTGCCGAATTGATGACGGCCAGCACGATGAGCCAGGGATATTTTGCAAATGCTGCGGTGAACAGAAAATATTTACCGAAAAAACCTGCAGTGGGTGGAATGCCGGCGAGCGACAACATGGCAATTGCCATAGCGACAGCAAGCATGGGCTGCTTTTTACTCAGCCCGTTAAAGGCCGAGAAAGAGCCGTCGTCGTTCTGTTCGGCCACAACCATGTATATGCCGAATGCGCACACGGTAGCAAGCGAATAGGTAAGCGTATAGAACAGCAACGCACGCGCGCTGCCCTCCGTACCGATTGCCAGAACCGCCAGCAGCAAGTAACCGGCATGTGCAATGGACGAATAGGCCATCATGCGCTTGAAATTGGTCTGGAAAAGCGCTGTGGTGTTGGCCAGCGTCATGGTGAGCGCGGATATTACAGCCAGCGGCATGCTCCAGAAGTCGATTGCCGGGGCAAAGCCCAGGGAAAACAAGCGGTAAAACGCAGCAAAACCTGCGGTTTTTACCACGGTAGCCATAAAAGTCGTAATCAGGTTTGGGCTACCGGTATATACATCGGGCGCCCAGAAGTGGAACGGTGCTGCCGATACCTTGAAACTCAGGCCGACAATAATAAGCAGGATGCCGACGTGCAACATGCCTGCAGAGTGCCGGCCGTCATTGATGCAATCGGCGATAAACTGAATGTCGAAACTTGCCGTGGCGCCATAAACCAGCGCCATCCCGAACAACAAGATGCCTGTCGCAAACGCACCCATCAGGAAATATTTGAGCGCAGCCTCGTTGCCTGCAAGGTCGTCGCGACGGCTGCCGGCCAGTACGTACAGTGGTATACTCAGTATCTCAATGCCCAGGAAAAGCATGACCATGTTGGTAAAGGAGAACATGCACAGGGCCCCGCACAAACTGAACAGGATCAACCCGTAGTTGTCGCCAAGCGTGTGGTTGAGGTTCCGGAAGCCCCAGCCGGACAATCCGGCAATAAGCGCAGTTATCAGCAGGACAACGCCGGTAAACGCCAGGGCATAGCCGTCGAAGTGGAACATCGACGCGTACATGTCGTTCCAGCCTTCCAGGCTGTTGCCGGATATGTCCAGGATCGTTGCGCCCAGCGCGAGCAATATGCCGGTCAGGGTTACCGGCTGCAACAAACTGCGGTTATTCGTCAGGCCTGCGAACAGAACTGCGATAGCAGTAGTGAAGAGTATGAGTAATGCAGTCATAATATGACGCAGATCGTCGGTCTGCAGATAAGTTTCAGTGATTTATGTTATTTCAATGGTGGTCTGCTGGAATTCGATGATATCTCCTGTCCTCAGTTTTTTGCGTTTTTGGGTCTCCACAATGCCGTTTACCCGCACTTCTCCGTTTGTGATTCGAATGTTCGCCTCTCCACCGGTTCCGACAAGACCAGTTGCCTTCAGCAGGTTATTCAGGGTAATATATTCGTGGCCGCTTAATTCAAATTGCATGTGTTGTTGCGTTTGTATCTGACAGCCGTTGTTTTATGCTTATAGTTGAACGGCTCCCAGTATCCGGTTCACGGAACCGTCTGTAAGGTTCAGCACCAGTTGCGGGAAGAAGCCGAGTATAATGACCAGACCTGCGATGACACCCAGCACGATCCACTCATTGGCTTTTACATCCTCGAACTGTGCCGTTTCCCTGCTCTGTTCTCCAAACACGGCCAATCCATAGGCGCGCAGCATGTATATCGCTCCGAAAATGATGGTCAGCCCCGATATCGCCCCGAGCCAAACGTTGTAGTTCCAGACGCCGTTGAGCAACAAAAATTCACCGGGGAAGCCGTTCGTCAGGGGCACTGCCACCGCGCCGAGCATGATGATCATAAAAAGCGCGGCAAACTTCGGTGCTGATTTGGCGATGCCGCCCATATCTGCCAGCGTACGGGTTCCGGTGCGTCGTTCAATGAGATCGACAATGTAAAACAAACCCACCACATTGATCCCGTGGTTGAGCATCTGAATAAGGCTGCCCTGCAAGCCTGCCTTATTCCACGCAAACACCCCGGCGGCGATCAGGCCGACGTGGGCGATGGAGGAGTAGGCGATCAGGCGTTTTATATCGCTTTGTTTAACGGCAATGATGCTTGCGTACACAATTCCTGTCACTGCCAGCATGATGAAGACAGGCGCCCAGGTATGCATGGCTTCCGGGGCCAGGGGGACCATCCAGCGGATGGCGCCGTATACTCCCATTTTCAGCATGATACCGGAAAGCAGCATGGTGCCGCCTGTCGGAGCCGTTACATACGTATCGGGCTGCCAGGTATGGAATGGGAATACGGGCATTTTTACGGCAAAAGCCAGGAAAAAACCCATCATTACCCAACCGGCTGCTTCAGGGGAAAGTTGTACCTGCACCAGGTCTTCCCAGGCAAATGAATGTGTCCCGGGGGTTTGCAGGTAAACGTACAGCAGCGATACCAGCATGAACAACGACCCGACAAATGTGTAGATGAAAAATTTCAGCGTGACGCGAATCCTGTCCTGTCCGCCCCAAATAGCGCAGATGAAGTAGATCGGAATAAGCGCCAGTTCATAAAACACATAAAATACCAGTCCGTCGAGCGCCATAAACACCCCGTTCAGGGCTGCGACCATCAGCAGCAGGAGGCCGTAATAGCGGGGTTCGGGATCTGTTTTGCTGTTGAAACTGCTCAAC
Organism: uncultured Bacteroidota bacterium; assembly: GCA_937861115.1. Taxonomy (GTDB): domain Bacteria; phylum Bacteroidota; class Bacteroidia; order Chitinophagales; family Saprospiraceae; genus M3007. Next base: position 2,945 of record CALMBD010000103.1, read on the forward strand.
ACGATCAAAGGCGAAAGCAGGTTGGTGAGCAGCACCATGAGCAGACTGACGCCATCGAGGCCGAGCCGGAATGTGATGCCGGCTTGAGCAACCCATGGGAAACTGATCTCGTAGTTGAATGTACCGTCATTGACAAAACCCGCACACACGATCAAACTGACGGCCAGGTTGGCCAGCGTTGCTGCCAATGCAATCGTTCGCGCCGCGGAAGGGCGACCAAGTAATAAAAAGACGCTGGTGATCAGGGGTATTAACAGGAGTAAAAGTGACATCAGGTCGGTCCTTTTTTTGTTAAAATGACTGTTTTTCTATCACAAGCCGCGCCGCTTATACAGCACAGCCCGTTTGTGTTCGGAGACAAAGATTTGCTCGAATCCCTGCTCCAGTTGGGAAAATATCTCTTTGGTGTATTCGTGGTCTTTGAACTCGTCGGTATAACTCAACATCAGCACATAGTCGATCTGCTGGGAGGTTCTGCGGTTGTAACTCAGCATATCGGCACGTGGCGGCCTGTTGTCGAAATTGATGCCGTCCTTGTCCGTCTGCTGGTACATGTTGGTGTTCCAGCGTGCAATGGTCGGGAAATACCAGAAGTTCGCCTCGTAATTATCGGAAATAACGGCCGAACGGCTGGCGCCCAGATAGCAATCTACATGATTGAAGAGCCAGATCCTGTCGGCTATGGGCTGTCCCTCGGGTGTATGTCCGGTCCAGTCGTAGTTCAGGGTCAGGATGGTCGCTTTGGCATTGATGGCGTCGTTACAACTGTATATTTCTTTGGCGTAGTCGGAAGCGTTGCGCAGCACGGGCATGCGCACGCTCAGGAATCCCAGTGTCAGCACCAGCGCAACCGTTTGCCCTGCCAGTTTGGCCCATGCCGGGAACTGTGCCGTTGCCGCCCAAAACAGTGCGGCAAAAAACGGGATCAGTCCCATCCGGAACGGCACTTCCAGTCCGCCGGAAAAACTGCTGGGCGGATTGATAATACTGTATATCACCATGCCGAAGAACAAAATGAGTCCGTCGGCCGGCTCAAAACGGCGTTCGCGGATACGCAACACGATGGCAGCGACAAGCAGCAGCAGACAGGCAATGGAAGTTGCAATGGCCCAGCCTGTTTCATCGTGATTCAGGGTGACCAGCGATGACAACCGGCTGATCTTTTCCAGCGTGTCTTTGATGTCCGGTGTATTGCTGTCCTTTGACCATTCGCGGCGAAAAGCAAACTCCATAAACAGCAGGAGCATGGGCAGGGCGCTCAGTACCAATCCTTTCAGCCGCTTTAGAAACAGGTCACGGCTTTGCGCCCAACCTTTCATGTTCGTTTCATAAAGCAACAGACCTGCGAGCATGGCCGCCATCATCATTCCGGCAAAAGACAAGCCCATCGGGTGAGCCGAGTAGAGCAGGAGCATCAGCAGCGCCGTTTTGATCAGGGTGCCGAGCCGGAAATCGTCGCGTTTGTGCCACCACCATCCGGCCAGCCAGAACCACAGCATCAGACTCAGGGAGTTGTTGAAAAAGCCCATGGTGACCAATTTGTGGCAGCAGAACAACAGCCCCAGCGAACTGATAAATGTAGCCGCAGGGTTGATGCGGCTGATCAGATACCGGAACCCCAGTCCGAATCCGGACACATACAGGGTGAGGAATATCTTTTCCGCAGTACCGGGTGAAAACCAGGCCAGCAAAGGGGTGGTGATCAGGTTGAACAGCCAGTTGGGCTCGAAATTGGTATTTAAAAAATAGAACGGATCGTAGAAGTCCTTGTAACCGCCCCGGTACCAGTCCAGCAAAATCTTGGAATTATACAGGTGGCAGGGGCCGTCTCCGGTCACGAAAAAGTCGAGCGACCATAGCGGTACTATCCATAACGCGAGTATGGCGTAGAAAACAAATGGTTCAAGCGCTTCGAGTTTTTTCACAGGTATGGCGGCCTAGGCGGTTCACGGTAAAAACATTTTCAGCATAATCAGGATAACTCCCGCTACCATGCCAAATAAATAGTATTCAATATTCCCGTTCTGGAGTTTTCTGAAACCGGCGCCAATGCGCTGCACCCCGCTTCCAATCCCGTTCACGATCCCGTCAATGCCCTGAATGTCGACGTAATAATGAAATATCTTCGACAGTCTTTCCACCGGTCGTACAAAAAGGAAATCGTAAATCTCGTCTACATAAAACTTGTGGGCGATCAGCCTCGTCAGACCACCTTGTGCTGCATCTGCAACGGGCAGGTTGCCCGGCCTTGCGTAGATGAAGTACAGGGCGCCGATAACGGCAACCGCGAGTGTTGTCGTAAAGGTCATCAGCGACCATTCGGTGCTTTCCGGAAGGTGCATTTCAGCCATCGGGATCACCGATGAAAACCAGTGCGCGAGCCATTGCTCGTTGCCGAGGTGCATGAAATGCGGGGTGTTCAGGAATCCACCGGCTACAGACAATACGGCCAGCACCACCAGGGGAATGGTCATTACCGCCGGACTTTCGTGCAGGTGATGTTTTTGCTCGTCCGTCCCGCGGAAGGTTCCGAAGAAAGTGACATACAGCAGCCGGCACATGTAAATTGCGGTAAAGAAGGCGCCCAGGCCGGCAAACCCCCACCACCATTTTCCGCCGTGCGCGTAGGTATAGGCAAATATTTCGTCTTTGGAGAAGAAGCCCGATAGCAACGGGAATCCCGATATCGCAAACGTACCGATCAGAAAGACCCAGAAGGTGACCGGCATGGCCTTGCGCAATCCACCCATGTTCCGGATGTCCTGTTCGCCGCCCATACCGTGTATCACGCTGCCTGCTGCCAGGAACAGCAATGCCTTGAAAAAGGCGTGGGTAGTGACGTGAAAAATGGCGCTTGCATACGCGCCCATGCCCAGGCCGATAAACATCAGGCCCAGTTGGGATACGGTAGAGTAGGCGAGCACTTTTTTAATGTCGTTCTGCCGGAGACCGATCACGGCCGCAAATATGCTTGTCACCAGGCCGACAAAAGCCACCACGTGCATGGCGTCGGGCGACAGCGAATACAACGGATTGCAGCGGGCTACCAGGTAAACGCCTGCCGTTACCATCGTCGCCGCGTGGATGAGGGCCGATACGGGTGTCGGACCGGCCATGGCATCGGGCAGCCAGGTATAAAGCGGGATTTGAGCGCTTTTACCCATTGCGCCGACAAACAGCAGGATGCAGATCAGGGTAACGACACCGGCTTCCAAACGGATGGCCGGCAGTTGCGCAAACAACTCGGTAAAGTTTAAGGTACCGAAGGTTTTGAAAATCAGAAAAATGCCCAACAACAAACCCAGGTCGCCGATGCGGTTCATAATGAACGCCTTGCGCGCGGCTTTGCCGTATTCCGTATTGGTATACCAGAACCCGATAAGCAGGTAGGAGCACAACCCCACGCCCTCCCAGCCGAAAAACAGCATCAGGAAGTTGTCGCCCATGATGAGCAGCAGCATGGAAAAGATAAACAGGTTGAGATAGGCAAAAAACTTCCAGAACCCCTCATCGTCGTGCATATAACCGATGCTGTAGACGTGGATCAGAAAGCCGATACCTGTGACGATCAGCATCATCCAGACAGACAACTGGTCAATCAGAAAAGCAAAATTGACCGACAGGCTGTCGACAGTAAGGTAATTGTACAGCGAGAGGTGGATCGGTCCGGATGCCGCCACCTGGTTGAAGCAGGCCACGCTCAGTAGAAACGATACCAGCAGCGTGCCCGAGCCTATAATACCAACGGCGGTTTTCGACATTTTTTTGCCGAACAGTCCGTTGATGAGGAACCCTGCAAATGGCAGAAAAGGAATTAAAGGTATCAGTGCATTCATAATTCTCGAGCATTATGAATGAGGAATGAAAACGCGGCTACCCGCTGTTCATCATTCATCATCCATCATTAATTTCGGAGTTTGTCCAGCAAGGAAATATCTGTCGATTTCGTATTCCGGTAGATCATCACCAGAATGCCGAGCCCTACCGCCGCTTCGGCTGCCGCCACGACCATGATGAAGAACACCATGATCTGCCCCTGTGCGTCACCCAGGTAGGTGGAAAATGCAGCCAGCAACAGATTTACGGCATTGAGCATCAGTTCGACGCACATCAATACGATGATGGCATTGCGGCGGATCAAAACACCCAGTATCCCGATTACAAACAAAAGGGTGCTGAGGTAAACGTAGTAGTCGATAGGTATCTGACGAATTGATTCGAGCATAATCTTCTGATTTACAAACGTCTTTTGGTGATATTTAGACTTGCAGATCGCGTTTTCCCACCAGTACGGCTCCCACCATCGCTGCCAGGAACAGAATGCCGGCGATTTCAAAGGGCACCACAAAATCGGTGAACAGTACCCGTCCGAGGTTTTCCACCAGCCCAACCCGGCCATCCAACTTGGCGGGGGTGCTGATCTGGATACTGCCGCGCAGGGCGCCCACCAGGGTTACGAGAAGCAGCCCGGAGGCTATGCCTGCGATCAGTTTCCATACCGTCGATTTCTGCGGCTCGGTATCGCTGTTCAGGTTGAGCATCATTAAAACAAACAGGAACAATACCATGATGGCTCCTGCATATACGATGATGTGTACTACCGCGAGAAACTGCGCATTGAGCAGGATATATTGACCGGCGATGGCAAAAAAGGTAAGGATCAGATATAACACGCTGCGAACAGGGCTTTTGGAAAACACCATGAGCAGGGCTGTTATCACGGATACGACTGCGAGCGTCAGAAATAGGTAGAGTGTCATGCCATTGAGATAAGGTTAGTTGGTTTTCAGGGCTTTAAGGTTCAATGCCCGCTGCTTGTTTTATGCTCCTGGATGTGCTTTTGGCGGACAGTAACATCAATGCGGTTGGCCGGATCGATGCCTTCCACGAGCATGTCTTTTCCAAAAATGAAATTTTGGCGGACGTAATCGCTGGGGACAATGCGGTCAGTCAGGAAAATAGCCTCCTTCGGACAGGCTTCTTCACACAATCCACAAAAAATACAGCGCAACATATTGATCTCGTATACCGCAGCGTATTTCTCTTCACGGTACAGGTGTTCTTCTCCCTTCTGGCGCTCCGCTGCCTCCATGGTGATGGCTTCAGCAGGGCAGGCGACAGCGCACAGGCCGCAGGCCGTACAGTTCTCTCTGCCTTTGGCGTCGCGCTTGAGCACGTGCCAGCCGCGGTACACCGGCGCAAAGGGACGTTTTTCTTCCGGGTAGTTCAGGGCATTTTTTTTCCGGAAAAAATGCTTGAGCGTGATCCACATGCCACTGAGGATCGCCGGCAGGTATATGCGCTCCATGAAGGTCATCTTCTTGTCGACGACATTTTTCGAGCGGTTCGTGAGTGCTTGCATATCTTACAATGTACTGATGTACAATATTTTAATTTTCAAAAAGCAAAACGCCTGCGCCGGTCAGCAACATATTCAGAATGGCCAGCGGGATCAGCGATTTCCAGCCCAGGTGCATCAATTGGTCGTAGCGGAAACGCGGGATGGTCCAGCGAATCCACATGAAAACAAAAATGAAAAAGAATATTTTGGCAAACAGCACGATCGGCCCCATAAAACCGCCCAGCCACCCCGGGTCGACACCGGGAAAGTTGTAGCCGCCGAAATAAAGCGTGGCGATGATCGTGCACGAAATGAACATATTGATGTATTCGGCAAAGAGATAAAACCCGAGTTTCATGGAACTGTATTCCGTGTGGTAGCCGCCGACAAGTTCTGTTTCACATTCCGCCATATCAAATGGTGCGCGGTTGCATTCGGCAAGCGAGCAGACAAAGAACAGGAGAAACCCGAGCGGCTGGTACCAGATGTTCCAGTTAAACCCCGTTTGCTGTGCTGCAATCTCCTTCAGGCTGAGGGTGCCGGTCAGCATGACTACCGCAATGATCGACAGGCCCATCGCGAGTTCGTAGGAGATCATTTGCGAAGATGCGCGGATGGCGCCGTACAGGGAGTACTTGTTGTTCGACGACCAGCCACCGATCATGATGCCGTAAACGCCCAGGGAGGTGAATCCCATCACGTACAGAATGCCAATATTGATATCCGCCACCTGCAGGTCTACCGGGTGCGGGAATATGGTGAGTTGCGTGCCCCAGGGGATTACGGCGCTGGTCATGCAGGCGACGAACATAAAGGCGCCCGGCGCGAGGATATACAGCCAGCGCTCGGCCGCATTCGGCATAAAATCTTCCTTTGTAAAAAACTTGACGCCGTCAGCCAGGGGCTGCAGCAGACCGAACGGCCCCGCACGATTGGGTCCCAGCCGGTCCTGGATGAAGGCCGCAACTTTGCGCTCTCCATAGGTAGAATATGCCGCCACACCCAGCGTAATGAGGAACAAAACGATGACAAGTATGGATTTCTCCAGGATCAGTGCAGTATCAAAAAGCAGTATCAGACTCATTTGCAGAAAGTTGAAATGGTTTTATGAAGTTCAGCGTACGGTCTGGGTCTGGCCTTCATAGTGGTTCTGGCTGATCACGGAATGGCGATCTATGTCGCGCGGCCCTTCCACCGTCCAGTCGGTCAATGCTTTCTTCTCAAACCGGCAGGTATTGCAGATAAAGTCGTGCACTTCATCGTAGCGGTCCTTGCGCGCCGTCACACGGTATATCTCGTTGCCGTACATCCACACGACAGCCTTGCCGCTACAGGTTGGGCAGTCGCGGTGGGCATTCATGGGGTTGAGGAACCACACACGGCTCTTGAAGCGGAAGGTACGGTCAGTCAGGGCGCCCACCGGACAAACATCGATCACATTGCCCGAAAAGTCATTATCAATGGCCTTTTCGATAAAGGTGCTGATCTCGGCGTGGTCGCCGCGGTTGATGATCCCGTGTACGCGGTTGTCGGTCAACTGGTTTGCAGTGTAAACGCAACGGTAGCACAGGATACAGCGCGTCATATGCAGTTTGATGTACGGGCCGATGTCAATTTTTTCAAAGGTGCGGCGCTCAAACTCGTAGCGGGTCTGCTCTGCGCCATGCTCGAAAGCAAGGTCCTGCAGGTGGCATTCGCCAGCCTGGTCGCAGATCGGGCAATCGAGGGGATGGTTGATGAGCAGGAATTCCACTACACCCTTGCGCGCATTGAGCACTTCATCGCTCGTGATGTTGGCTACTTCCATGCCGTCCATAACCGTCTGCTGACAGGAAGCCACCAGTTTGGGCATCGGACGCGGGTCTTTCTCGGAGCCTTTGGTCACTTTGACCAGACAGGTTCGGCATTTCCCACCCGAACCTTGCAGGGTAGAGTAATAGCACATGGCCGGAGGTACAATGTCGCCGCCGATCTGCCGTGCGGCGTTGAGTATCGTAGTGCCTTCGGGCACTTCCGTTTCAAATCCGTCTATTTTTACTTTGGGCATGATATCGTTCTATATCTTTCAAAATCAATTACTTGTATTTTCAGGCCATCAAAGGCTCCGGTTCCCGGACCAACCCGTAGTTCCGCTCCATACACGCCTTCGGCTCGTACACGTGCCACTCGAATTCCTCCCGGAAATGCCGGATCGCCGAGTTCACCGGCCAAGCGGCGGCGTCGCCGAGCGGGCAGATGGTATTGCCTTCGATCTTCTTGGCCACATCGGCCAACAGATTGATGTCGCTGATTTTGCCCTGACCGTTTTCAAGCCTCCAGAGCACCTTTTCCATCCAGCCCGTGCCTTCGCGGCAAGGTGAACACTGTCCGCAGGATTCATGGTGGTAAAAACGGGTGAAATTCATGGTATTCCGCACGATGCACTGGTCTTCGTCATACACGATAAATCCGCCCGAACCCAACATGGTGCCGGATTCGAAGCCGCCATCGGCCAGGCTTTCATAGGTCATCAGGCGCTGTTCGCCTTTGGCATTCTTGGTGATCAGGAAATGCGGCAGGATGGGAACTGAAGAGCCTCCGGCGACAAGCGCCTTGAGTTTCTTTCCATTTTTGATGCCGCCGCACCACTCGTCGGAATAGAGGAATTGCTCTACCGTTATGCCCATTTCGATCTCGTAGACCCCGGGTTTGTTGATATTGCCACAAGCCGAAATGAGTTTGGTGCCCGTGCTTTTGCCGATGCCGATTTTGGCGTATTCATCGCCGCCGTCATTCACAATCGGCACAACCGCCGCTATGGTTTCCACATTGTTCACCACAGTCGGGCATTGCCAAAGGCCTTTTACGGCCGGGAATGGCGGCTTGATGCGCGGGTTGCCGCGTTTGCCTTCCAGGCTTTCGATCAGGGCGGTCTCTTCCCCGCAGATGTAGGCGCCCGCACCGGGCGATACGTACAAATCGAGGTTATACCCTTTCCCGAGTATATTTTTGCCCAGCCAACCGGCTGCATACGCTTCCGCAATGGCCTTTTCGAGGATTTTTACAATCCACGAATACTCGCCTCGGATATATATATAGGATGTGTTGGCGCCAAGTGCATAGCTGGAAGTGATCATCCCTTCGATGAGCAGGTGCGGGATTTTCTCCATCAGGAAACGGTCCTTGAAAGTGCCAGGCTCCGATTCATCGGCATTGCAGAGCAGGTACCGCGGCACTCCTTCCGGCTTGGCCAGGAACGACCATTTCAGACCGGTAGGAAAACCGGCGCCGCCTCGTCCGCGCAGGCCCGATTTTTTCACCTCTTCCACCACTTCATCGGGTGTCATGCTGTTCAGCGCTTTTTCCACGGAGCGGTAGCCGCCGTGTTTGCGATACACCTCGTACGTGTGGATGCCCTCGATATGGGCGTGTTCAAGCAGTAATTTGCGACCCATTATTCAATTTCTTTGTCAAACTCTTCTTTAAAATCAGCCCTCAGCCGCTCCGGCGTCATGACGGCACTCTGAAAATCGGGCGTGGGAAACACGGCGATCTTCATCTTTTCCTTTTCAAAATCATTCAACCACTCCAGGAACTCATACAAGTCCAGGACTTCCACTTTAAACTCGTCGAACTCTCCTTTTTCCCGAAACACTTCTGCGAATTCCGCATTGGGAAATACCGCTAAAACATCGGTGTCGTCCTCGTCATCTTCCAGCAACAGCCAGCCCTCCTCGTCCGCCAAGCCCCATACCTCTTCTTCAGCCACTACAGTGCGAATAAAATACTTGTAGCGGCTTTCCGGCTTTTTCGCCAGTATTTCGTCAATTTGCTTTTGTGTCATTTACATCCGTGTGGAAAAACCTTCCACCTGTTTAGTATTGTTTTCGAGCACGCCCGCGCAGTGTCGGTTCAGTGCATTTTCCAACTGCCCTTGTCTACTTTTCCCGCCTTGCAATCTTCAATAAACCGGTCTATCTTTTCTTCGGTCAGGTGTTCGTGGTAGTATTGTCCGACCTGCATCATGGGCGCATAGCCACATGCCCCCAGGCATTCCACCTGTTTTATGGTGAACAGGCCGTCGGGAGTTGTCTGGTTTTTGCCGATGCCGAGTTTCAGTTTGGTGTACTCGATGATGCGCTCCGCACCCTCTATGGCGCAGGGCCCGGTGTGGCAAAACTCCAGTACGTATTGGCCGACGGGCTCCAGGTTGTACATCGAATAAAACGATGCAACTTCATAGACTTCAATTGGCGTGATCTCCAGTACTTCCGCGACGTGGTCCATGGCGGGTACGCTGAGCCAGCCGTTGTTCTCCTCCTGTGCGATGTGAAGGGCGCGGATAAGGGCGCTTTTGCCCCGTCCTTCCGGATATTTCAGGATCAGGCCCTTTACCTCGGCAAGAGCGGCCTCGGAGTATTTGAATGGTGTCCCGTTTTGAGTTGCTGCGTGCATTATATCGTCAGGATCAGAATTATCAGAATGATTGAATTATCAGGTTTTTTGAGGTCAGGCATCCAGTTCGCCTGCTATGACGTTCATCGAACTCATGGTAAGGATCGCGTCCGAGAGCATGGAGCCTTTTATCATTTCCGGATAGGCCTGGTAGTAGATGAAACACGGGCGCCTGAAGTGCAGGCGGAACGGCTGACGGCCGCCGTCGCTTACCAGATAAAAGCCCAGTTCGCCGTTTCCGCCTTCAACGCAATGATAAACCTCGCCTTTTGGTACCGGTGTTTCGCCCATCACAACCTTGAAGTGGTAGATCAGCGCTTCCATTTTGGTATACACATCCGGCTTTTCCGGCAGGTAAAAATCGGGCACATCTGCGTGATAGTTGCCTGCGGGCAGGTTGTCGTAGGCCTGATGGATGATTTTCAGGCTTTGCCTTATTTCCTCCTGACGTACCATAAACCGGTCGTACGTATCGCCCTGCGTACCTATCGGAATAATAAAGTCGAAATCTTCATAGCTGCTGTATGGCGTCATGACGCGTATGTCGTAATCGACGCCGGCAGCCCGCAAATTCGGGCCGGTGAAGCCATATTCCAATGCCCGTTCGCCGGCAATGGGGCCTGCCCCGATGCAGCGGTCCATAAAAATGCGGTTGCGTTCGAGCAGGCTGTTGAACTCCTCGAATCGCGCGGGGAAAGTTTTCAGGAAGTCTTTGAGTTTGGCGTGGAATGCGGGTGTGAAATCACGCTCCATGCCGCCTATGCGTCCGATGTTGGTGGTAAGCCGTGAACCGCAAACCTCTTCGAACATCTCGTAAATGCGTTCGCGTTCCTGGAACATATAGGTAAAGCCGGTGAGTGCCCCCGTGTCTACGCCTATAACCGCATTGCATACCAGGTGGTCGGCGATGCGTGACAGTTCCATGATGATCACCCGCATGTATTGCGCGCGTTTGGGCAGTTCGCAGCCGATCAGTTTCTCCACGGTCATGTGCCAGCCCATGTTGTTGATGGGGGAGGAGCAGTAATTGAGCCTGTCGGTGATAGGTGTGACCTGATTGTAGGGCCTGTGCTCCGCCAGTTTTTCAAATGCCCGGTGGATATAGCCGATGGTGGGTTCGGCAGAATGGATGCGCTCGCCGTCCATTTTCAGCACGTTCTGAAAAATACCGTGCGTTGCGGGGTGTGTAGGCCCCAGATTGAGGGTTGCGAGTTCCCCGTCGAGGCTGTCGAGAGAGGAGAAATATGATTGAACTTGCATATTGCTATCAATTAGTCGAAGGTTCGGCCTTCGTGTCCCTGTCTTCCAAAAAAGCGATCGTCTTTGTCCGTTCTTGTTCCGTCTTCCAGCCGGTACTCCTTGCGCATCGGGAATACATCCAGGTCGTCGACATTCAGGATGCGCCGCAGGTCGGGATGTCCTTCGAAAATAATTCCGAAAAAGTCGTATTCCTGTCTCTCCATCCAGTTGGCCGCCGGCCAAAGGGTAGTTGCCGTCGGAACATTCGGGGCATCAATCGGGAAAAATATCTTGATCCGAAACCTGAAATTATTGCGAAAACTGTGCAGGTGGTATACGACCCCCAGTTCTTTTCCATCGTTTTCCGGGTAATGCATGCCGCACAGCGACGTCAGGAAGTTGGCCTGGATATCAGGGTCTTCCTTGACAAAGCGGAGCAGGTCAATGATCACCTCGGGCGTTGTCTCCATCGTAAGCATGCCGTAGGGTTCGCTGTGCGACAGTATCGCGCCGGGGAACCGGTTTTCTATGGCTGCAAGAAGTGTCGAATTGTCGAGTTGCATATCGCGGAGCAGGGGTTATCCAATTTGATATTTTTCCAAAAGGTGCTGGTATTCAGGGGAATAGCGCCGGCGATAGGGTTCGTTTCTGACCAATTCCTGAATTTTCATCACACCGTCGATGATCTGCTCCGGGCGTGGCGGACATCCGGGCACATATACGTCCACCGGTATGACCTTGTCGATACCCTGCAATACGGAATAGGTATCGAATATGCCGCCTGAACTGGCACAGGCGCCTACGGCAATCACCCATTTAGGCTCGGCCATCTGCGTGTAGACCTGCTTGAGTATCGGGCCCATTTTTTTGGCAATGGTACCCATCACCATCAAGAGGTCGGCTTGCCGGGGCGAAAACGACAGGCGTTCCATTCCGAAACGCGCCAGATCGTAATTGGTGCCCATGGTGGCCATAAACTCTATACCGCAACAGGAAGTGGCAAAAGGCAAGGGCCACACAGAATTGGCCCGGGCCAGCCCCAGTGCTTTTTCAACAGACGTCAATTGATAGCCTTCTCCAAAGTAACTTTCCGGTATCTCGGCTTTTTTGATATTCATATCGATTGAAATTTGAAGTTGGAAGTCAGGGGAAAGCAGGTTTGGAGTTTGCATATATCAAACTCCAAACCCTCATTTTTCCCATTCAAAGGCTCCTTTACGCAGGACGTAGTAGAAACCCAGTAAAAAAACACCGACAAACATGAGCACGGCGAAAAAGCCGTTAAAGCCCATTTCACGGAAGTTGACGGCATAAGGGTAAAAAAAGATGACCTCGACATCAAACAGGACAAACAGGATGGCCGTCATCAGATACTTGATGGATACGGGCATTCTCGCATTTCCCTGTGTTTCGATGCCACACTCGAAGTTTTCGTCCTTCCTGGCGCTTTTGCGCCGGGGGCCCAGCATGGGTACGACGATCAGTACCAATGCAACAAATCCCAAAGCCACCAGCGACTGCAGGACGATCGGCATATATCCGGATGGTTCCATATTATTACGCTAAAACTGCGCTTTTAAACGCTTTATTCGATAATCTGTTTAAGATATCGGGCAAAAGATTAAACGAAATCGCCGTCTTTTATCCTCGCGGCAAAGGTATCACTATTCGCTTCATCTTTTTAGAAACAAACGCAGCGGATAATGAAGAAATATTCACCGGATAAAAACCGGCCCTCTGTCCAGAGTTAGCAAGCGTTTCGTTTTTTCCTCCGGAACAAACGACTACTTTTGCGCCGGTTTAATTTGACTCAAACACAATACAATGAAGAGACTGCTTCTTTTGCTGCCTGTTTTGATCTTTCTGGCATCGTGCTCCAATGAATTCGAGGTAGCAGCGCCCTGGAAGGAGGTGCCGGTAGCCTACGCCATTCTTTCTCCGAAAGATACCGCATACTATGTCCGTGTGGAAAAAGCCTTTCTGGATCCGGAGACTAATGCCCTGCAAACGGCCCTGATTCCCGATTCCATTTATTACCCCGAAAACGCGATCACGGTCTGGCTCGAACGGACATCCAACCAGTCACGGGTACAACTCGTGCGTGTTGACGGCACCAAGGAGGGCATCATTCGCGATCCGGGGACCTTTGCTACCGATCCCAACTGGCTGTACAAGTTCAAGCCCACGCCCGGCAGTGTACTTATCCCCGGCGAAACCTACCGCCTCAACATCGAACGTGCGGATGGCAAGCCCCCGATTACGGCTGAAACCACCATCCCCAAGGATTTCACTTTCGTCACACCCAGCCCTGCCCAGACGCCTCCGTTTATCAATTTTGCGCCTTCCACAAACACCAATGTTGACTGGCGCGCCGATGCGAATGCGGTATTGTTTAACGTGTATTTTATCATCCGATACCGGGAAGAGGCCGGCAACGGTACTGTCCTGGAACATGTTACACTGGAATGGAAAGCGCCGGCAACAGTCGACCGCAGCGTTTTGTCCAGCGGCGTCATTCGTGGCCAGATCGGCGTTCGCGGCAGCGATTTCTATAAATTTTTGAGCGAGAATGTTCAGCCGACTACAGATCGGTTCCGGTATTTCGAGCCAATGAGTATCCGGATTGAGGGAGGAGGCAAGGAAATCAACGAATTTCAGATCACGGCCTCGGCGAATTCCGGTCTCACCGGCGCAGAGGTGCTGCCAACCTATACCAATCTTTCGGAAGGCTATGGCATATTTACAGCCAAAAACGAGTCGACACTCGGCGGTATCAAGGTCACCACACAAACGGTCGATTCCATGAATATCCATCCGCTGACCTTCGGTCTCAATTTCAGGTATTGACTTCCAAACAAAAAATATCTTGAAATAAAGCCTTCAAAAACCCGGTTTATTTTTCACAAGTACAGTGGTATAATAAACGTAAAATATTTAAAAACAGCATATTGAAACACGTTTTGCTTTAATTTAAAGGAAAAAATAATTCACAACACTGTAAAAATGTCATTGGTGGAATTGTTTTGACTTTGGATTTTTGTATCGTGAAAGGTGGTGATTAACGAATTACCGCCCTGAGATATGTTCATGGGATTATACAAATTCAGGTGAGAGAGCAAGTCCTTCTTCTTTAGTTGGGAGGACTTGCTAAACCTGAGGTATCCTGAACAATTTGTTAAGCCTTGATTTCTCACAACATAAGCATATTCACGGCCGTTTATTTGTCGTGCATCTTGCACTTCCGCTCCCGAAGGGAGCCATTGATTCGAAATGTTCATGGGATTATAATTTGTTGTTTTACGACCGCGCCGAAAGAGGCGCGGTTTTTTTGTTTTTAGGCCTACCTTTCGCACTTCAACCGACACCATCAGTCTGTAGCTTCTCTTTTTCTTATGTCTGCATCAACCGGCGAAATCAAGCGCGTTACTACGCATGTCATCCAGTCCATGAAATCCCGCGGGGAAAAAATTGCCATGCTTACGGCATACGATTTTTCCATGGCACGTATCCTTGATGAAGCGGGGATCGATATTCTTCTGGTTGGCGACTCTGCGTCCAATGTAATGGCTGGGCACGAAACAACCCTTCCCATCACGCTCGACCAGATGATCTACCACGCTCAATCCGTGGTTCGGGCTGTGCGACGGGCCATGGTGGTAGTCGACCTGCCGTTTGGCAGTTACCAGTCGAACCCCGAGATTGCCCTGTCCAGCGCCATCCGTGTCATGAAAGAGTCGGGTGCGCATGCGATCAAACTGGAGGGTGGGGCAGAGGTGGAAAAGTCCATTAAAAGGATTCTGATGGCCGGCATTCCGGTGATGGGCCACCTTGGGCTGACACCCCAAAGCATCTATAAGTTCGGTACCTATACCGTGCGCGCCAAGGAGGATATGGAGGCCCAGAAACTCCGGGAAGACGCCAAGTTATTGCAGCACCTCGGTTGTTTTGCCATTGTCCTGGAGAAGATTCCCGCACAGTTGTCCAAAGAAGTTTCCGAAAGCCTCGAAATTCCCACGATCGGTATCGGCGCCGGAAAAAATGCCGACGGACAGGTGCTGGTGACGCACGACATGCTGGGTATCACCAAGGATTTCAAACCGCGTTTTCTGCGCCGTTACCTGGAGTTGTTCGACGAGATCGGCAAGGCGACCAAGTCTTATATCAAAGACGTGAAGGATAAAAATTTTCCCGGTGACAATGAACAATATTAAGCGCCGGGAGCGTTTTTTCAAACGTGCAACAATGTATTTTTGCGCGGTTTCTTTATAATCTCCACCCTCTTATGCTAACTATTCCAACTGTAAACATCTTCCAGCCAAAACCAATACGGCTCACCAGCATGGCATCGAAAAAATCTTCCCGGTTAAAATATTCACTTTTGTTTCTGTTGGTAATCCTCCTTGCCGGCGGGTATTTCGCCTGGCAGCCGCTCAAATCAATTTATTTTTCCGGTGTTCCCGATCAGGTACGCAACCAGTTCGTTTGTATTCCTACCGGCTCGTCATTTGATGAAGTCGTCCGGATACTGCGCGAAGGCGGCTTTATCCAAAATGAAACGGATTTCCGGTGGCTGGCGGAAAAAATGAAATACAAACGGGATAAAATGCGGGCCGGCAGATTTGAAATCCAACCCGGATGGACCAACCGCCAACTCATTCAGCACCTGCGCACGGGCGAGCAAGCGCCTGTACGCCTTGTGCTCAACAACGAACGCCTTCCGGAGGAAATAGCGGGAAAGGTGTCGCAGTTTATCGAAGCCGATTCCCTGTCACTGATCAACACATTCCGCGACGCGTCTTTCCTGAGCACGATCCGATATACCCGGGAAACGCTAATTTCGGCGTTTATACCCAATACTTATGAAATGTACTGGAATACGGATGCCAAAAGTTTTGTCAACCGCATGCTGAAGGAACACGACGCCTTCTGGGACAAGAATAACCGCCGGTCGAAAGCCCAAAGCCTCGGCCTGACCGAATCCCAGGTGTATACCCTGGCGTCTATTGTCGAACGGGAAACCAACGCCAATGCCGAAAAGCCTACTATCGCCGGCGTTTACCTCAACCGCCTTAAAATTGGCATGCGGCTCCAGGCGGATCCGACCAGCGTTTTTGCCACACGCGATTTCACAACCCGCCGCGTGACCGAGTACCACACCACCTTCGATTCTCCCTACAATACTTATGTGTACAAGGGGTTGCCTCCCGGCCCGATCAGTATGGCTTCGATCCCTTCCATCGGCGCGGTCCTGAATTACCAGCGGCACAACTACCT
>CALMBD010000104.1 GCA_937861115.1 uncultured Bacteroidota bacterium
GTATGCTCAGGCTGCTGAAAAAGGCGGGATTTACCATAGAAGCGCTTTCTTTGAGTGATAAAGGGTAAGTGTTAAGTGATGGCGCCACTTAACACTTACCCCTTATCACTTATCACTGAAAAAAAATGCATTTACCGCTCTACCATCTCCCGCCTGTATCCTGGTTCGCTTCCGTTTGGTCGTGCGACAGGCTTGTCGTGGAGGCTTGCGAGCATTATCAGAAAGGATCATTCCGCAACCGGTGCCATATCGCCGGGCCCAACGGCGTGCAACGACTGAGCATACCCTTAAAGAGAGGCAAACACAACCAAATGCCCATTCGGGAAGTACAGATCGCCTACGATGAGCCCTGGCAAACCCGGCACTGGCGATCTATCCGCACGGCCTACGGTAACGCACCCTTCTTTGAACATTACGCGGATGATCTTGCTCCGTATTACGAAAAGCGGCACACGTTCCTGTTTGATCTAAACCTCGAACTGTTGCGGCTCATTTTACAGCAAAAACTGGGCTGGCAGGGTGAAATTGCGCTATCAACATCATACATCCCGG
Source organism: uncultured Bacteroidota bacterium (assembly GCA_937861115.1). Lineage (GTDB taxonomy): Bacteria > Bacteroidota > Bacteroidia > Chitinophagales > Saprospiraceae > M3007. The sequence goes on from CALMBD010000104.1 coordinate 553, forward strand.
CTGAACTTCCGGACACCTTACCTTTGCGGTATCCGCAGGTATTTGAGGACAAGCACGGCTTTTTGCCCGATTTATCGATCCTTGATCTTTTGTTTTGTTGTGGAAAAAATGGCCGTGATTTATTCAAATCAGGTCTTGATCCATAGATTTGAAACTTGAAGTGATACTTTTGCCGGCACACCACATTTCACATTATCAGACATACGCATGGACATTCCACCAGTTGTAGACTCAAACGGGAATATACTCGCCGACGGCGATTCCGTACTGCTCATCAAAGACCTTAAAGTGAAGGGGTCTTCCATGGTGTTGAAAAGAGGCACCCTGGTCAAAAAAATTCGGCTTACCGACGATCCTGAAGAGGTAGACTGTCGCATCGAAGGCTCCAGCATTGTGTTGAAGACTTGTTTTTTGAAGAAGAAATAAGCCCGGCATGTTGAAAAAGCAACGGCAGAAAAGGCATTTCCAGACTGAATGGCAATCGATGCTGGCTTGTCAGGAAGTATTTTGCCGTACGCGGAAACCCGAGGCGCTCCACCGGTTTCGGGTACAGGTGAAAAAGATCAAAGCCTTGTTGCACTATTTGCAGGGCATTTCGACGCCCGGACCGGTTAGCACGCTTCAATCCCTTTTCAAGCAGGCAGGCAGGGTTCGCAGTGCGCATATCAGCGTGCAACTCATGCGACAATATCAGATGACCAATGAAGTCCTGATGGCCAAACTGGAACAGACCGGGAAAGATGGCGCGCAGCAATTTCAAATGCAAAGCGGCAACAGTGCAGATACCCTCCAACGACTATACAAGAGCCTGAACAGTGCATTTTCTGACAAAAGCGACAAATCTGTGCTTCAGTTGTGTCAAAAGCGGCTGAAGCGGTTGGCGAGGCCGGACAAGATCATCACCAACCTGCACAAAGCCCGCAAGCAGATCAAGGAATTGTTGTATTTCCACGATGTACTGCCAAAGGCGATCGTCAGAAAACTCCACCTGAATACAACCTACCTGCGCCAACTGGAAGAAACCATCGGGAAATGGCATGATATTATTTCCATAATACAATTACTGGAATCCGAAGAGGTTGCCGACCTGAATATGATCGCTCGCCTCGGCCGTCGCCGCAAGCGCCTGTTTGTTTCCATCCACGGTTTGGCCGGCCAGTTTGCGGGTAATGCAGTTTATCGGGCTTTGGATGACTGAATTCCGTTTTTTTCGTTACGTGCTATATGCCACAGTCTTTTTCTCCCGGTTACTTTGCACCGCAAGTTCGATGATACGGATGGTGTCGCGCGCCTGACCGGGGGTGACGGCAAGTTCGGCTTTGCCTGAAATGGCTTGTTGGACATTGATAAAAAAGTCTTCAAAACTGCCTCTTTCGCTTTTGATCGCGCCGGTAATCTGGAGGGCTTTGTATTCTGCGGAAAGTTGTCCCCACTGTTGTTCCGGCTCCACGCCCCAGTCGGGGGAAGCAGCGGGTACGGCGCCTGCCTTCAGCGCCTCTTCCTGCACGTCCATGCCATATTTGACAAACGAACCGGATTCACCGTGCAGGCTGAAATGAGGCCCCGGTTTTTTCACCAGCATACCCGCGCCAAGAGAGACACGCAATCCTGGATACTGCAAGGTCAGGTCAAAAAAGTCGTCGACCTTGCCACCAGTTCGCTGGATTTGCACGTCGGCAGTAATTTCATCCGGCAAACCGAACAGTTGAAGCGCCTGGTCGATGAGATGCGCACCGAGGTCGTACAAAATACCGGCGCCGGGCAGTTGGTCCTCACGCCATGCCTGCGGTCGAAGGGCGGGCCGGAAACGATCGTAATGCGCTTCATAGGTAACCAGTCGGCCCAGCAGACCACTGTCGACAAGTTTTCTGACCGTTTTAAAATCGGCAACCCAGCGCCTGTTGTGGTGCACCGTCAGGATACGCCTTTGTTGAATGGCCAGTGCAATCAGCACATCGGCTTCGGCGGAGGTAACGGTAAAGGGTTTTTCCACGATCACGTGTTTGCCGGCCAGCAGAGCCGCCTTTGCCAGGGGCAGGTGCGCTTCATTGGGTGTTCCGATGATGACCAGGTCGATGTCGTCGTCATGGAGAATGCCCTGGGCATCGTTGACAATAACCGTTTCCGGGTAACGCAACCGGGCCTCCTGGGCCGCCGCCTCTTTCGACGTACTGATCTTGCTCAGCCGGAATCCGGGCAGCGCATCGATAAAAGGCGCATGAAAAACCTTTCCGGCCATGCCAAAGCCGATAATGCCGGTGCGAACAGGTTTGTTCATATTCGGGTATATTTGGTACTGTTACTTAAACGTTTGCAGGTACAAATCCTCCACTGCTTTTCGCGCCCAGGGTGTTTTGCGCAAAAAGGCAAGGCTTGATTTTACGCTGGGATCGTATTGAAAACACCTGATGTTAATCCGATGGCCCAGCGCCTCCCATCCGTAGTGTTCCTGCAGGCGCTCGACGATCATTTGCAGCGTTAGGCCGTGTAAGGGATTGTTGGGCTGGGTATTCATTGGCGCTTTTTTTACAAAGATATGCATGTACTTACCAAAGCGTCCGGATCGGGAACATTCGGATCAAGGCCGCCGTATCCCGGACCGGTGTAATGGTAAACTGTCCGTTTTTCCACAGCAGCAGGCTTACCGATTCCGCCGTTCGTTCCTGCAGTGTGTCGCTGTTCGGAACCATACTGTGCTGGATATCCCGGCGTAAAATATCCTTTTTGCCATCGCCGTCAAAGTCGAATACCCAGCTGCCGATCAGTACCTGGCCGCCTTCACCGCCATACCACTCGGCAAGGGTGATCCTGTCGGTAAATGCTTTCCGGGATTTGTGGTACAGCAATAGCGCATGGTGCCGGAACCAGAACTGTCTGATTTCCACCCAGTACGCCTCAACATCATCGCTCATTGCAAAATGATTCCGGCCCAAAACCAGGGCCTGCGAGGAATCTGCCAGATAGTCGATCTCTTCCAGCAAAGCGGGAGGGATGGATCCGAAAAACACACCATTCGGGATGGTATCACCAACAGCAGAGTCGTCTGAACTGTCGGTGACCTCCACCAGCAAGGTATCAACCGCGGGCAGCGGACTGAAATAAATCAACACATTATTATGCCCGGTGGGAGCATTTTGGCGGCAGGTGGCGAGGAGCCCGACGGCTGCAAAGCAAAGCAGCCGGATCAAAGAAAATTGAGTCATTATTATTTATGGCCTGAACAGGCTTTGCGAACCTTGGGAAGGCGCCTGATGTCACAACTGGTTTTTCACCACCAGCACTTCCATTGCTTTCCAGGCCACTTCATCTTCCACCTTGAATTTGGCTTTAAGGTACTGAAAAACCTTGTGCTCCTGGGGTGTAACAACCCCGTCGGCCAGGATAACGTCGAGGCAGTGGTAAAATAACGAAAGGCGGGTTTGTTCCCGGATCGCGCCGATCGCTGCATCGATGAGTGCCGACGAACTGCCGGCTTGTTCAAATAACTGCCCGGCAGTTTCAATGAGCGCCTTCACATCGTGTCCCTTGAAAATATTGCGGCTTTTGAGGGTCGTATAAAAGGCTGCATTCTCTTCTTCCCCATGGAGTTCATTGGCGCGCAGACAAGCCATCAGCACCGCTGCACAGGCTTCTGCCTCGTCGGCAATGCGCAAGGGCGCACGGTTCGTTGCCGGGCCGGTGTGGAAGAAATCCAGTATCTGCTTCATGAAAGGTGTATAATTTTAGACAAGGGCGCTAAGATTTGTGCGACAAATCTACAAGTTATTTCAGGTTGCACTCGACAGATTTGCAACACGCCTTTATCAGAAAATGTTCAACCGGGACAATTATCGGCCTGCAACCCAAACCGGATTTTCCATAGTCATGCCTGAAACCCGTAATAAGCCGCACCCAGCAATGCGGTATGCGGATTCAATACGAGGTAAACAGGAGTCAGCTCCAGAAGAGGGCGCAGGCGCCCCACATCGAAGAACTGTTGGAGAAAAACCGACTGTAAATCGTCGTTCCAGATTTTAGGCGGAATACCACCTCCGATAAAAAGGCCACCTGTCGCTTTGAGTTTGAGTACGAGACTGGAGGCCTCCACAGCAAGATACCGGGCAAACAGCCGGAGGGTTTCCACACAAATGTCCGCGCCTTCCTGTGCGCCCAGGCTGATGGCGGCGGCCGGATCGGAAGTCCGTATCTTTTCTTCCAGCCAGTCAGGCGCATCCCGTTTTTTAATATCTCTCAAAAAAGTATAAATCTTCAGTATCCCCGGACCGGAAACCACCCTTTCCCAACTTACCCTTCCGTATTGGCTTTGTAAAAAGAGCATAAGCTCGGCGTCGAAAGCATCGACGGGAGCGAAAGCGGAATGTCCGCCCTCGGTGGCAAACGGGTGCAGGGCGCTGCCGTCCCAATACAACCCGCCTTCTCCGAGGCCGGTACCAGGAGCTATGATGGCCGCATTGCCGGTGGCAGGCGTTTTTCCCGGGTATACGGTCAAAAAATCCTGCGGGGTCAAAGCAGCTAATCCGTAAGCCCCTGCTTCAAGGTCGTTGAGTAAAAACACCTGAGGGATACCCAATTCCCGACTCAGGGCATCACTGTCGATACTCCAGCCGAGATTGGTGGCTTTGGCCTTTCTGTCCTGCACAGGTCCGGCAAAAGCGATACTCAACCTTGCAGGCAATGCTGATTCACCCGTAAAATGCCGGACGGCGTCTTCCAGCGAACTGAAGTTTTTCGAGGCATACACGTTTTGCCTGAGCAGCGACATGGCGCCCCCGCGCCTTTCATACAGCGCCAAAGCGGTTTTGGTGCCGCCCACATCCGCAGCCAGCACGGTTTCGCCTTCCGGCAACGGCAGATGCTCCGGAAAGGCAATTTTCAAAATTGGTGTACTGTTCATCTTTCGCTATTTAGGCCCAGCAATGGCCACAAGGCTTCCGGCACAGTTGCCATAATATCCCTGATTTCGCCCTCTGAAACATGGTTTTTCAGAACCCTGAACACGGCCTGAATGGCATGCTCCACCTCGCGATCAGTAACAAATTCCTGGTGTGTTCCCCGTCCGCCCGCCTCCCGTACGCCTTCAATAAAATCACCCGGGGTCCGAAGGAATTGGGCTTCGTCGCCAAGACGCCAGCCGTCTACATAAATGGCCTTGATCAGCATGGGCAGTTGGGAGATCATCTGTAAGGACTCCGACGCAGGAAGCCGGTTGCGCAAGGTATGCAACACTGCCCGAAGTATCCTCCCGGCTCTGTCAAGGTTGTCAGGGTCAGCCATTTCGATCGCTACTTCTTTGATGAACTGCTCGCCGTCCCGGACATATTTATTGAATTGTATCTGCATGGTTTTATGTTTTAGAGAAGGTCAAAGCCTACCGAAACAAAGGTGAGGGAAGTAACAGTACCACGGCATGACTGCAATCACCGCCTACCCTGATTTGACAGCAATCAACATCATGTTCACTTTTGATGAAAGTCATATGGATTGAATGGATAGCAACTTCCCTTTGTAGAGCCAATTTATACTTAAAACCACCCTCGTCATGCGCACTCTTTTTCAAAACCAGCGACTCCTCCCGGCATTACTGCTTGTTATATTTTATATCACAACGGGTTGCCGCGCCTATAAACATGCGGCTTTAAGTCCGAGCAATACCATTGATATGGTCCAGTTTTATGTGCTGGATGACAAATTTCCGGCAGATTTTGGCTGGCGCGTGGAGATCGACGTACTTCGTAAAACCGGCCTGGAGGGCCGGATTATGCGCCTCACCAGGGATGAAAACAAAAATGTTTTCAAAAGGAGACCTCAGAAAGCGGAAGACAAGAAACGCCTGCAATATGTCGTACTTTATGTCAAAAACAGCTTTGCTCAGGCCTTGATCGATTCCAACAGAATTTATCTTTCATTCGATCAGGTGACCCGCAGCGAGGTATACGAGTTTAATTCTGATGGATCGGCCAATAGATCGTATTTAGTTGGGCTAGCAACATTCCCTTTTGTAGCTATCATAATTGGAGCAATTGCCTGCTCCTGCCCCGTAGTTTATGCGGACAATCCGGACCAGCAGGTATTTGAAGGGGATATTTTTTCCGGATCTACCCACCCGCAACTGGAGCGAAATGATTGGCTCCCACTGTCGCATCTGCAGGCAGACAGTGGCGTCTACCGGATACAAATAGCCAATGAAGACCCCGAGATACAGTATATCAATTCACTCGAGTTAATTGCTGTGGATCAGCCTGAAGGCACAATAGCCCTGTACGACAAATATGGCCGGTTGCATGTATTGGCGCACCCGGAATCACCCATTGCCGCTACCGACCTTGACGGTCTGGATGTGCTGCCGGCACTCCTCAGAGAAGGCGACGATTCATACAAGGGAAGCGTACAAAGCGCAAATCCGAAAGCGGAAGACGGCCTGATGCTGCGCTTCCGGCGTCAGCCCGGCGCCCGGAATGCGAAACTGCTGATCCGGGCCAACACCTCTCCCTGGCTGGCTTATTCGCATAAGATGTTGCAGAACGACCTGGGCAAATATGGCCCCGGAATTCGCCGTAAATTTCTTGAAAAAGACTCGGCAGCATTGCAACAGTGGACCCTGGAGCAAAATATTCCGCTCTCGGTATGGCTTGAAACTGCGCCGGGAAAATGGGAACGGACCGATTTCTTCAACCTGATCGGTCCCAAAGCACCCAGGCGCGATGTATTGCCAATAGACCTGTCAAAGGTTGAAGGCGAGGCGGTACACCTCAAGCTCAGTACAGGATTCCGTTTTTGGGAAATTGATTACGTCGCCCTGGATTATACGTCAGGCTCGACCGCAAGTACCCGGGTTTTGCCCCTGGTATCAGCCACCGATCAGAACGGCCGTGACTTAAAGGACCTGTTGCGTGCAGATGACGGGCAGTATTATGTACAAGCCCAAACCGGCGACGAAGCAAGGCTGCGCTTTTCCGAACCACCGGCTGCGGCGGACGGTACCCGAACGTTGCTGTTACACGCAAAGGGATATTATCAAATCCTGCACGAGCCGTCGTCGGGAAGTCCATCCAGACGGTACCTGCGCCAGTTTACCCATCCAGATGCTTTTCCAAAGTATGCCCGGGATCGCTGGAACGATTTTTTTAATCGGGAAATCCTTTGGACTGCTCAGGAGCACTGATAACCAACCTGCACGATCATGGATCACAACAACCGCTATTACACCGGCTGGCGCTTCCGATGGTACCAGGCCAGGGCTTTGCTGCGGGCTTGTCAACTTGCCTGGACAGCCTATCCCGACCCGCGCGATGCGGTAAAGGCTGTCGCAGGGGTGGTTGAGAAAAGCCGGCTCAACAACCGTTACAGGCATCTACACAAAGCGGCAGTCGTCGGAGGTCGTGTTTTTTCCATGATGAGCATGTCGGGCTTCCCTTCGCCCGGACTGGATACCATGCTGCGCAATGAACTGCACCGCAGCATTCCGATTCCCGGATTTACCAGGGGGCTGTTGCTGCTGTTGATGGGCATTACCAAAAAATGTTCGATGCAGTGTGCGCACTGTTTTGAGGGTGAAGCACTGAACCACAAAGAGGTGCTTTCCGTACCGGATATCCTTTCCATTATTCAAAAATTTCAGGCACGCGGCCTGGCCAACGTTGAGTTCGGCGGTGGAGAACCCATTAACCGGTTCAGCGATTTACTGGAAATACTGGGGAACTGCGATACCCGGCAGACCGATTTCTGGATATCCAGTTCGGGTTACCGGCTGGATGCAGCACGTGCCCAGCAATTAAAAAACGCGGGGCTGACAGGAATTACCATCAGTCTCGACCACTGGAATGCTGAAGAGCACGACCGGTTTCGCAACCTGTCCGGCGCTTTTAACTGGGCCTGTCAGGCAGCCGTACATGCACGCGAGGCCGGACTTGTCACAGCCCTGACGCTCGTTCCAACGCGCTCGTTTTGTACACCAGAGCACCTGTGGCGATACCTTCAGTTGGCGATGTCGCTCAAGGTGCATTTCGTCAGAATACTGGAACCCAGAGCAGTCGGCAATTATGCATCAGGTAGCAAATCGGTCGAGTTACAGGAACAACATCTGGCAGTGCTGGAGGATTTTCACCGGAAAGTGCAAACCGGAATCGCTTTCCGCGATTATCCCATCGTCGAGTACCACGGCGCTTTTCAGCGGCATGTGGGCTGTGGCGGCGGTGGCGAACGCTATCTGTACATCGACACCGACGGCGATTTTCACGCCTGCCCTCTGTGCCGAAACAAATGCGGCAGCGCAATCAGCCAAACAGTAGAAGAGGGCTTGCAGGCGATCAAGGCGGCCAGCGGTTGCCATGCCTACCAAACGGTTTGAAATGCATATGAAAAAACTGGTAGAACATTATTGCGATCTGCCCGGGATGTGGCGACCTGCGTTGTGGCGCATCTGGCACGACGTACTCAACACGCTTGATTCTGAAATCGACAAGGTTTTCCTCAACTACGGATATGCCAGCCCAAACGGCGAATTTGATGATCTGGTACTGGAAGCCCGGGACGAGCCGGATAGATTTGGCATTCAGTTATACCAGCATGTGACGAAAGGCATGTCCATAACCGGTGCTTCTGTACTGGAGGTCGGTTGCGGGCGCGGCGGCGGCGCTTCTTTTCTGGCCCGCTACCGAAAACCCAAAGAGTATGTTGCTCTGGATATTTCCAAACGCCTGGTGGCGCGTTGCAACCGCAAGCACCAGGTGCCGGGACTGACCTTTGTCAGCGGAACGGCGGAACGATTGCCCTTCGCGCCAGTCCGTTTCGACGCAGTCGTGAATATTGAGTCGGCGCGGTGTTACGGCGATATAGGCGCTTTTTTCCGGGAGGCACACCGGGTACTAAGGCCCAATGGCCTGTTTTTCTTCGCAGACATGGTTAAAAACAAGGATGTCGAGCCTACCCGTATGCTGTTGCAAAACACGGGGTTCGACATCATCAGGCATAAAGACATTCGGCAGAATGTTGTGCTCGCCTTGCAACAGGATGCCGCAGCACGCAAAAAGGTGATCGACGACAGGGTCCCGGTTTGGTTGCGTCAGGCCTTCTACGAGTTTGCAGGAGTGGAAGGCAGCAGGCGATTCCGGGCGTTTTTTGATAACAGTATGCAATACAACAGCTACGTGCTCCGCAAACAGGCTACAAATACAAGCGCATGAAAAAAGTACTTTTTACAACGGTCTACAACAAACCGAACGTCGTGACCGACATGGTTGCCGAGCACGTCAAAACCTTTCCGAGGGCCGGCGCCGCTGTTCGGGTAAGTCCCGGACTTCGGTTCTTGAAGCAAAACGTCCCGGAGATCGAAGTACTGGAATACCCCTCCTGGGAGGCATTTACCGAAAAGGTGAAGGAAGGATGGGACATCATTGGGTTTAGCGTCTATCTGTATCAGATCCCTGAAATACTCGAAATGATCCGGTATGCCCGTGAGCAGGGCGTCGGTGAAATTTGGGCCGGCAACTACGGGGCGCCGGTACCGGTCATCGAAGACGCAGTTGATCGCGTCATCACCGGCTCGGCATTTAATGAAGTCGCCGAAATTTTTGGTTACACGCTTCATCCGGATCGTATCGAGCACCCCGTGATGACGGCAACCGTCACAGCGATCTGGAAAATACCCTTCCTGTCGTTTGGCATCCTGTATACCTCTTTCGGTTGCCCGTATAAATGCAACTTTTGCCAGACGCCCGTTTTTATCAAAGACCGTTTTACCGTCAGTTTGGAAAGTATTGACCGGGTGCTGCAATACTACCACAAGAAGGGCATCCGGTATATGGCCATCTTCGACGAAACCTTTGGCGCCAACGCGACGCATTACGACGAGATCACCAGACTGCTCGCCAGGTATGGCATGATCTGGGCGGCACAGTCGCGTGTGGAAATTTTCCTCGCCAATCTGGAAAAGTGGTACGAGCGCGGTCTTCGTTTACCCGGCATCGGCGTCGAATTCATGGATGAGGAAATCCTGCGCGATGTGAACAAGAAACAAAAGGTAGAAAACATCAGGAAATGGGCGGAGGTATCGCGCAAACCCGGCATGTTCCGCTATGCATTTTCGATCATCGGTCATCCGAGTATGGACCGCAACAGAACTATTGAAGACGCTTACAAACTCAAGGCGCTGGGGTTCGAAATCAATCGCGCCAGCGTCCTGACACCTTTTCCCGGAACGGGTCAATGGACCACGATCGACCGCGAGTTCGGCATCGACGAGCCCGACCTCCATAAATACGATTCGCGAAACCTGGTCTGGAAACACCCGTTTATCGGCAAGGCGGAAATGCTGGAACTTCTGCACACGCTGAAAACAACCTATAACTCCTCCATAAAACTGTACCGGGAAGGGCTTGGAAGACTGGTATATGACGAGATCAAACGGGGAAAATTCTGGTTTTTCCGCAACTATATCCTCCGCAGTATCGTCAGTTCCAACTTTATTGACGACACGAAACAAGTATATTTTCCCAACCTGGAGGGACATAAAATGCAGGCGACAAAAGATAACAGGGGCGTTTCCCATATTTTTGCATCATCATGAAAAACGATCTTGCTCAACTGCGCACCGATATCGGGCAGATTTACAGTAAACTGAAAGCGGCAGCGCAACAGGGGCAAAAGATCATTGCACAGGTGCACCCCCACCAAAAACGGAGCGCTACCAACCTCATCCACTACCTAGCGCTGCGTCGCGAGGACTTGCGTCCCCTGCAGGACGACCTGCACGATGCCGGGTTATCTTCACTGGCCAGTTCGGAAAGCCATATTTTGCGGCAGGTGCAAGCCGTTTTGCTCCGGTTGGGCGTCAAAATCCCAAAAAAAGATATTTCAGGCAGCGACGCCACTGCCGGGACCCAACTGTTGCACCGGCGCGCCAACGATTTGTTCGGCCGCAAGGAATACCCCGGGATACCGCACCTGATGGTCACCTTCGACACCCCGCTCGCAGACGATTTTGCCACCGTCAAGGCCCTGGTAAACGCAGGCATGAATATCGCCCGCATCAACTGCGCCCACGACGGACCCGGCGTGTGGCAACGTATGGTCGACAATGTCCGTAAAGCCGAAAATGCAACCGGCCGCACCTGCAAGATTTACCTCGACCTTGCCGGACCCAAGATCCGGACCCAACTGCTGGGTAAAGGCCGGCGAAAAGGCAGGCTAAAACTGGAAGAGCAGGAGGTATTCTACCTCGCAGAATCACACGCGCGTTTCAACAAAAAGGACAAGGTATTGGGGTGCTCTCTTCCGGGGGTGGTCAAAGACCTGCGTGCAGGCAACCGGGTACTGTTCGACGACGGACTTTTTGAAGCCCGGGTGGAGACGCCCGGAAGGCAGATTGCAACACTCCGTATGGTGCGTATTTCTGCTGCCAAGCCGCGCCTCAAGCCCGAAAAGGGCATCAATTTTCCCGATACCGCTCTGTCCGTGCGCTGCCTGACGGACTATGACCGGTCGGTGCTGCCCTTTGCACAGGAACACGCGGATCTGCTGGGATTCTCCTTTGTCCGCTCGGCTGCCGATGTGGCCGACCTGCAGGCATTGTTGCGAAAAAAAGGCGGCAATCGGTTGCCCATTGTACTCAAAATTGAAACAGCAGAGGCCGTTCAAAACCTTCCCGCATTGTTGTTGCAGGGGATGGCCGAGCCGGCATTTGGTGTCATGATCGCGCGGGGCGACCTCGCCGTTGAGATCGGATTTGAGCGACTCAGTGAAATACAGGAGGAGATATTGTGGCTGTGTGAGGCGGCTCACGTTCCGGTAGTATGGGCTACACAGGTGCTGGAAACCCTGAACAAAAGTGGTATCGCTACCCGATCCGAACTTAGCGATGCGGTGCGCGCAGCACAGGCGGAATGTGTGATGCTCAACAAAGGGAAACACCTGCTCACCGTGCTGGCTACGCTCCGGGACATCCTCCACCGAAGCGGCGGTCACCACCTCAAAAAACGGTACGTTTTCCGGCCCTTAAAGATTGCAAAACGATTCCTGGACAATATGGAATAAGAGAGATGTTCAACAAGACAATATCCATAGGCGTTGATATCGGCGGGACGCACATTACCTGCGCAGCAGTCGAAATCGGGAAAGGCCGGTTGCTGGCCGGCTCCCTTTCCCGTGCCACCTACCACCATGACGGGGATGCTGCAACGATACTGGACCGCTGGGCATTTGCATTGAACAGTACCATTGACACCGTTGACGCAACGGAACTGGCCGGCATCGGATTTGCCATTCCGGGGCCATTCGACTACCGGAACGGCATCTCGAAAATGCAGCACAAGTTTCCGCAACTCTATGGCCTGCACATTCCCTCCGCGCTGCAACCGCTGCTGACAACGGGCAGTGACCTGCCCATGCGCTTTCTGAACGACGCTTCCGCCTTTGCGGTAGGTGAAGCATGGCTGGGAGAAGGCCGTGGATTTGTGAAAGTAGTCGTGATCACATTAGGTACCGGTTTCGGTTCGGCATTCATAGAACATGGAGTGCCGGTGGTGAAGCGGGAAGACGTGCCGGAAGAAGGCTGCCTTTGGCACCTTCCCTTTAAAGACGGCATTGCGGATCAATATTTTTCCACGGGCTGGTTTGTCCGTGAATGGGAAAAAACGACCGGCGAAACGATTGAAGGCGTTAAAAAACTGATGAACAAAGCCGGCTCGGATGAAAAGGCCCGGGCTTTATTTACCGCGTTTGGCCACAACCTGGCGGAATGTCTGTCGCCCTGGCTTGGCCGTTTCCATGCAGAAGTGCTGATTATCGGCGGCAACATCGCCCACGCGTTGCCGCTGTTCGGCCCCGGTTTAAGAGAAGGGTTGCAGAAGGCGGGTATTGCCGCCCGGATTGCGCCTTCCAAATTACTCGAACAGGCCGCACTGCTCGGCAGTGCGCGGCTGCTCGACGACGGCTTCTGGACAAAAGTTTCGGCACAGTTACCGGGTATTTAACCTGTCGATGCTTTTACACGTTCAAATCCGGGCATACCGAAAGAAGCGCCCCTTCACATATTCCGACAACAGGGCGTATGCCACGGCAATGCCCGCCATTCCGGCCAGCAGTCCCGGCGACAAGGGTTGAAAGCCCAGAAGGTTTGCAAAAGGCAGGTAGGGCATCAGCAGCGTACCGGCAATGACCAGAAGACCGGACAGAACGAGCCAGGTGCTCGGGCGGCTGCGCCAGACCCGCCGTGTGGTGCGGATGACCAGCAGGATAAGCACTTCGGTGATGACGGATTCAACAAACCAGGCCGTTTGGAAGGCCGATTGTTGCACCTTAAAAACGAGCAGCAAGACCCCGAAAGTCAGGAAATCGAACATGGAACTCTGTGCGCCAAACAAAAACATGAACCGGCGAATCAGACCGATGTTCCACTTTTTGGGTTGCCGGAGCATTTCCTCGTCCACCTTGTCCGATGCAATGAACAGCGCCGGTATATCCGACAGAAAATTGAGCAGCAGCACCTGTTTGGGCAGGAGCGGAAAATAGGGAATCAGCAGCGACACCCCGGCCAGGCTAAACATATTGCCGAAATTGGCACTGGTAGTAATGAAGATATATTTCAGCGTGTTCATGTACGTCCGCCGCCCTTCTACTATGCCCTGCAGCAGCACCTTGAGGTCTTTGTCGAGCAGCACGATATCGGCAGCCTCCTTGGCCACGTCCACGCCGCTGTCTACAGATATACCTACATCGGCAGCCTTCAGCGCCGGGGCATCGTTGATGCCATCGCCGATATAACCCACCGTGTGGCCTTTGGCGCGCAGGGCGCGGATCAGGCGTTCCTTCTGGTAAGGCTCCACCTCCGCGAAAAGACTGGTTTGAGAGGCCCTTGTCGGCAAGGCATCGTCGGTAATACTTTGCAGTTGGCGGCCGGTGAGGACATTGAAATGGGTCAATCCGATTAGTTCTGCCGTATGGCGCACCGTATGTGCACTGTCGCCGCTGATGATTTTCAGATCGACACCCAGTTTTTTCAAATCCATGATCGTGCCCAGCGAACTTGTTTTAGGCGGGTCGTACAGCAGGATAAAGCCCAGAAAGACCATGTCGGTTTCATCGTCGCGGTTGATCACCGGATCACCGGTGATATCCTTATACGCCAGCCCAAGTATCCGGAATCCCGCATCGCCGTGGCGTTTGGCCGCCCTGAGTATTGGTTCGGAGAATTCCGCAAGTGGTTTGAACATTCCTTTTTCACCTTCCACTTGCGTGCAAACGTCGAGTACGTTTTGCAAGGCGCCCTTGGTGATCATCCATTGCTTTTTTCCCTGCCCGACCACCACGCTAAGGCGTTTTCGGATAAAATCATAAGGCACCTCGTCTACTTTGGAAAAACCATCGGGAGAAACACCTTCCAGTTTGCGGAGCGCCAGGTCGACCGGATTGGAGAATCCCGATTCGAAAAACGCGTTCAGAAAAGCGTACTGCCGGACTTTTTCCGACGGATTGCCTGCCAGGTCGAGTGTCGCATGCACGGTCACAATGCCTTCTGTCAGCGTCCCGGTTTTATCGGAGCACAGCACATCGATCGCGCCGAGGTTCTGAATGGCCGCCAGTTTTTTGACCACTACTTTTTCCTGTGCCATACGCAGTGCACCCGAAGAAAGCGTGGTCATCATGATAGCCGGCAGCAACTCCGGCGCCATGCCTACCGCCAGGGCCAACGCAAAAAAAATGGACTCTACGGCCGGGCGGCCGAGCAGAATATTGAAAATGAGAATGCCGAAAGCCAGCAACAGCGTGAGCCGTATCAGCAGGTAACCGAAGTCGTTGATGCCGCGCTCGAAAGCCGTCTGCGGTTCACCCGATTGCAGTTCGCGGGTAATTTTGCCGAGTTCCGTGTCGATGCCAGCCTTGACTACCAGGGCCACACCCGTGCCGCTCACCACGCTGCAGCCCTGGAAAAGCGCGTGCCGCTTTTCCTGTGACGGGTCAGACGGGGCGCCGGTTCTGGTTTCTTTTTCAACCGGGAACGACTCGCCGGTGAGCGCCGCTTCGTTGACAAACAGGTCCTTCGATTCGAGCAACAGACAATCGCCGGGGATCATATCGCCGGCCGTTAGCCTGATGCAGTCGCCGGCTACCACCTCGGCCTGACGGACCTGAATCCAGGCGCCGCTTCGCTGCACCAGAGCCATTGTTCTGACCATCTCCCGCAACTTTTTCACGGCACGGTCGGCTTTATACTCCTGCCAGAAACCCAGCATACCGGTAAGCAGCAATATGGCCAAAATGATCAGGGAATTGGTGAAGTCGCCCAGGGCGGCGGCAAGCGCCACGGCCACGGCCAGCAGCAATACGAGCGGATTTTTAAATTGCCGGAAAAACAGGGATACGGCGTTCCACCATTCAGGTGGTAATTTTTCCTTTTGCCTGCGCAGCCGCAGGCGTTTTTGGGCTTCACGCTGACTCAACCCATGGCGTGTGGAGTGCAGGGATTCGAGCCATGCTTCGGGAGGATATTGCCAGAATGAGAATGCTGTAGTAGTTGTTGCCATGGTCGAGCGGCGACAAAGGTTCGGGACTGGTGACGGACTGGCGATGATTTGGGTCATTGAGGGGTTTGATCTTCACATTCCGGTGTGCAATTTACCCGTTTCACGGTCGTTATCAACAAAAATCTTACGCCAACTATCCATCCCCACATGAACAAATTACTGTTACTACTCAGCATCGTTTTTCCCCTCACAACAGCCCGCGCGCAGGACAGCGTGACCGCCGAACTGAAAGCACTCATCGATCAGAAGGCTTACGACAAAATTATAGCAACGTACGCAGAAAACGCCGCTTCCTACCCCTCCAAAGCGGTTTACTACGTGGGACTTGCGTATTACCTGAATGCCGACGACAACAACTGTCTGAAATTCATGGATATGGCGATTGGAAAGGACCCTGCTGATCCGGAAGCGCATTACATAAAAGGCATGACGCTTCAATACCTTGGCCAATTTGGAGAGTCTGTGGTGTCGATCAAAAAAGCCATTGAACTGAAACCCGACAAGGGCAATTATTACAGCGGCCTTGGAGACGCCTATTTCAGCATGGATCAAATGGAGCAAGCCCTCCGGGCATACCAGAGCGCTATCGAAAATCCGGGTGCGGACGACAGGCCTTACACCATGATCCCACAGGCATACGCGGCACTAAACAAGCCCGGCAAAGCGCTGGAGGCTTCATACGCTGCAAGGGACAAAATCGGGAAAGCAAGTCCTTCCTACCGTACAATACTGTACAATATCGGGTTGTACGAATTGCTCAACCGGCACTACGACAAGGCCGAATCTGCGCTGGTCGAGTTGAACATGCTGGACCCGGAGGACTATACGGTTTATGCCAAACTATCCCAGGTGTACTATGGCAAAAAGGAATATGCAAAGGCGGCGCCATACCGGGAAAAACTGTACGAATTACATGCAAAAGGCGTATTGGAAGGCAGTCTGGCCGATATGTTCTGCTTCGATCAGTTCGACTGGAACGACAAACTCATCCAGGCATTCGAGCGCTTCGAGGTAATACCCGGAGAATTGTACTTCAAGCACCTGTTTTATGTTGTTGATCAAAACGACAGGGTCGAATTCAGGATTCAAACGGAAAATTCCCCGGTTTCGGTGGAACTCGGTGGCCCGAAATACCTGCTCGGCATGGACAAAGACGATACGCATTACACCTTCGCAACCGGTTTCAATGAAGGGTTCCAGTATGAAGACCTGAAAAAAGCCGTAATCGACATCCTGGAAGGCAAATCAAAGCCGATAGCCAGTTCGAAGATATCCCGGAACTGACAGATGTTGGTACAACGCACTTATCACCGTAAGTTTGCTACATGATTCTGAACCAACATACCCAGGCACTCCGCGTGCAGGTGGAAGACCTCGTCAAAGACCTCCAAAACCTGAGTCAGGAGATCGGCCACAAAGACCTGGCGGCCACGGTGGGAGAACTGCGCAATCGCATGGGCGAACCGTTTATGTTTGTCATCGTGGGTGAAGTGAAGGCCGGAAAAAGCAGTTTTGTCAACGCACTGCTCCAGGCCGACCGCGAGATATGCGCCGTAGCGCCACAACCCATGACCGATACCATTCAGCAGATACTCTACGGCGAAAAGGAAGAGGTGATTGTTGTAAATCCCTACCTGAAAAAGATAATGTTGCCCGTCGATATCCTGCGCGACATTGCCATCGTCGACACGCCGGGCACCAACTCCATTGTAGAGCGACACCAGGAGATCACCGAGAATTTTATACCCGCCAGCGATCTGGTCATTTTTGTTTTTGAGGCCAAGAACCCCTACCGGCAGTCGGCGTGGGACTTTTTCGATTTCATCCACCGGGACTGGCACAAAAAGATCATTTTTATTCTCCAGCAAAAAGACCTGATGTCGGCTGAAGACCTGGCTGTCAACGAACGCGGATTGTACGACTATGCGGTTAAGAAAGGCATGTCGGAACCGGCCATTTTTACGACCAGCGCCAAAGCGGAACTGGAACACCGGTTCGACCAAAGCGGCTTTTCGCAGGTGCGCGACTATATCCGCACCCACGTAACCGGCGGGCGCGGGGCGGCGCTCAAACTCAAAAACAACCTCGAAACCTCGCGCCATATCCTTGATCGCATCCGGCAGGACCTCGACACCCGTGCCGAGCAGTTCAAGGCCGATACGCTTTTCAGGGAGGATATCCGCCAGACGCTCGACAACCAGGAGCGCAAATCAAAACACCAGGCCGGGCAACTTATCGAAAACCTGCTGAACGGATACGACCGCATCACCCGCAATATCGGTGAAGAACTCTCCGCCGGACTTTCCTTTCCTTCCATGCTGCTCCGCTCGGTCAAGGGTATTTTCAGGAAACAGGCTTCTATCAAGGAATGGCTCGACGAACTGACCAAAAAACTCGAACTCAACCTGAACGGCGAACTCAAGATCAAACTCAACGAGGGGGTTGTCGACCTGGCCGATTCGGTACAGCAGATGGCCAAAATGATCGACCTGAAAATCAGAGCAGGCAGCACCGTGGTCAAAAGCGACTCCTATATTTTTGAAGATATCGCCGGAAAACGCGCTATCGTGCTAAGGGAACTCCAGGAGGCATTTTCCCGCTTCATGTCGCGCTCGGAAAACTTCACTGACGAGCGGCTGTTCCCCGACAATGCGACGGTTTCGCCCAATATCGCCGCCGGAAGCGGCGCAGCCATCATAGGCATGATCCTCGCCGGCGTCACCAAGATCACTGTTCTGGATATAACCGGCGGGGTGCTTACCGGGCTGGGCATGTTGTTCGCCGGCGTCACCGCAGGCTTGCAGCGCCGCAAGATCATCAACGGCTACGATGAAGAAATCGCCCGCGGCCGCGCGCGCATGGCGGAAGAACTCGACACCAAACTGCACGCCTACGTACACGTGATCAAAGGCCGCATCAGCGAGAATTTCAGCGACCTCGATGCCATGCTGGCCAACGAGGAGGCGCAAATTGCCCTGTTCAATGATCAGTATGGGGTATTGAGCAAGCGGGTAGAAGAGATAGATGGAGGGTTGGCGGTTTAGTTCCGGCGTTGACAGGCAACATGAGTCATCCCGAATTTTCCTGAGTGAATGACCTCGGAGAAGTCATTTTAAAAATTCGGGATGACTCATGTAAAACCCTTTAAATACTGCCGG
>CALMBD010000105.1 GCA_937861115.1 uncultured Bacteroidota bacterium
GGCGGTGGCCGCTACCTCGATTTTCGTCTCGGCGATATCGGCGCCGACAACTTTATGGTCATCGACTTCAACAAGGCCTACAATCCCTGGTGCGCCTTCAGCGACGGCTACAACTGTCCTATTCCCCCGGCGCCGAATCATCTGGAAGTAAGGGTAGAGGCGGGAGAAAAGAACTTCAAGGGGGAGAAAAAACACTGAAGTGGCGGTTCCGCAAGGGGGCTTGCCGAATGATACAGGTTGTGGTAGTAAACGCCGGCGGGTATTTTTTGCCGCTTTTGTCGGATTTCCCCACCCTTTCCCGATTTTCGTTGTTTATTCGGCGGTTTGAAATCTTAATTTACCTTGAAAGCAGTTTGGAGGTGCCTCCAAACAACCCTTTAGCAGCAGGATTATGAAAATCGGTATTGTTTGTTACCCCACCTATGGCGGCTCGGGTGTCGTCGCCACGGAACTCGGACTTGGACTTGCCAGGAAAGGACATGAGGTGCATTTTATCACCTACCGCCGCCCGGTCCGGCTGGCTCATTTTCACGAGAACGTATTTTACCACGAGGTGGATACGGACGATTATCCCTTGTTCGAGTACCCGCCCTACGATACCGCGCTGGCCTCCACGATCGTGGATGTGGTGCAGTACCAGAAGCTCGACCTGCTTCATGTGCATTACGCCATTCCGCATGCCGCAGTAGCTTACATGGCCAAAAAAATACTGCTTACCCAGGGACACTATCTACCGGTCATAACCACCCTGCACGGCACGGATATTACCCTTGTCGGCAACAACAGGGCCTTTGCCGCTGTCGTGGAATTCAGTATCAACAAAAGCGACGGCGTGACGGCCGTTTCGCAAAACCTCAAAGACGACACCCTTCGCCTGTTCAATATCCAGCGCGATATCAAGGTCATTTACAATTTCATCGATTTCGAGCGTTTCAGAAAAACGAATAAGGACCACTTCAAAAAAATTATCGCCCCCGACGGCGAGCACATCCTGGCCCACACGTCCAATTTCCGCAAGGTGAAACGCGTGGAAGACGTGATCTATATTTTCAAACAGGTACACGACCAGGTGCCCTCGAAACTCCTGATGATCGGCGACGGCCCCGAACGCCAGAACACCGAACGGCTCTGCCGCGAACTGGGCATCTGCGACGATGTGCGTTTTCTCGGCAAGCAGGACGCCATTGAAGAGCTGCTGGCGATCTGCGACCTGTTTATCATGCCCTCCGAAAGTGAAAGTTTTGGCCTTGCTGCGCTCGAGGCCATGGCCTGCGAAGTGCCTGTCATCTCTTCCGACAGCGGCGGTTTGCCGGAAGTGAACATTCACGGAGTCACCGGCTTTACCAGTCAGCCGGGCAAGGTGGATGAGATGGCCCGTTATGCAGTACAACTCCTGCAAGACAACGAAATGCTCACGCAGTTTCGCGCCAACGCCCTCGCTCAGGCCCAACGCTTCGATATAGATAACATCCTGCCGCACTACGAAGCGTATTACGAGGAAGTGCTGAGAAAGAGCGTTGTGAAAGTGGAGTGACCAGCCTCACGGGTCGCTTTTCCCGGTAAATTCCGGGTGTTTATTTCCATACGACCCTCCCGGCACGCACTACGCCGTTGCCTGCCTGCCACCTCAGGTTATACACGCCTGAGGGCAAGCCTTCCCGGCGTATTTCCACAACAGGACCGGACGCCTGCCATTCCCGCACCACCCTGCCGAAGGCATCGGTCAGGGTCATCATTCCTTCGGGCGCTTTTTCATCCCGCAGATCGGCCCATACCGAAGCGCTGGCGGGATTGGGGGCGATGGCCAGGGTATTGTACCGGAGCATTGCAGGGGTGTATGTTCCGACGGTGGGGAGAAAATCCCGCATAACGGTGTGGTAAACCGTATTGGTAAGTACCGGTTCGTTGAAATCAAAATAAATGCCCGCCCGGTTTTCAATCGAAACGCCGTCCGGCAAATCGGGGTTTTGACGGATCTGAAATTTTACGAAACCGTGTGAGGCGGCCTCGTTCACATTGCTGTCGGGCAACAGGATGTTGTCGAATGTAACGGTCAGGATTCCTGCTCCCGACAGATTCCACGTAAAGGGATGGCTCGATGCTCCCATGTGCAGGCTTGAGGGGTCGGTATTGGGCGACAGGGTATCGCGCAGCACGACAGTAAAAGCCGTATCGGTGCCTGTATTCTGGAACCGGATCAGGTAGTCGATCGACGTATTCGGCTTGATGAAATGCTCGTCGAACACACCTTTCGGCACGGCCTGTTTGTCATTGGGGTCGAACGATGCTACCAGTTCGTGGCAGTCGCGGTCGACGAATGGCGAACCGTTCTCGTTGGGCCACTGCAGCACGAGGCCGGTCGTGAAGGGCCCGTCAGGGTCGGTCAGGCAGCCTTCCACAGCGACGGAGGGCACAAACGCGCCCGGGGCATTGGGCTCCTGCTCTGCTTCGAGACGAAAGGTACTGCCGTCGGCGTGCACCACTTCCTCCTGCATCGCACCCGGCTGCAGGTTGAAATTGCCCTCGCGCGTCATCACATGATCGTCGATGATGATAAAATCGAGTGCTCCGTTCATGGGAGCCGTGCCGGTATTATGTATCTGGAAACGCACGCTGTCGCCGTCGCATGCGGCAGATACCTCTACCAGCGCGCCCGACCAGCCCGGTGGCGGCGCGCAAATGGTGTCGGGGTAGACCCGCGCACTGACGCACATCGACTGCCCCAGCACGGTGGAATCGCAGTCGGGCAGCACAACCATCTGGATATTGACGCATCCGAATGGCTCGACGGTGCCCAACTGGAAGGTGATTTTGTTGCCCGTCAGCACATACGGCATCGAAGCGCTTTGCAGCAGCAGGTGTTGGGGCAGATACACTTCGACAAAAGCATCGGTGGCGGCCTGGTTGCCCTCGTTACAGCATTTTACCGTGTAGGTATTGTTAAAGCAGCGCCGGAGAAAGGGTACGCCGAGGTCGACGGTCATCACCGGGCAGTCGCCCACAGCGCGCACCGGCACGTCGAGTGGAAGGGTGTAGCCCGAGGAGTCGGGCGGCACAACGGCGGTCACAACGGGCGAACAACCCTCCCACAGATAGTTTTGTACAAACAGGGAGAGCGACAAGGCGCCGGTATCCACGTCGGAAAAGAAATAATTGCCCAGGGCATCGGTGGAGCCGTAACGTTCGAAGCCGCCGCTTTCGAGTTTGAGCAGCCAGCCGGGCAGGCCGGGTTCGCCGGCCTGCACCGTGCAGTCGTTTGTTTCGTCGTAGGCGAGTTTGCCAGCAAGGCTGTTGGAAAAAATGGTGCCGTTGGCGTCCATTTTGATGAGAAAGGACAAGTAGCTTCCTGACGGACCAAGCGCCAGGCCTCCGGTCCACAGAAGGTCGCCGTCGCTTGTTTCCTCGCCGTGTTTTCCACCAAAGAGAGAAAAATTGACGAAAGGGTTGTAGCGCTTCCACCAGACCAGCTCGCCCGTTGCACTAATCTTCGCGGCAACAAGGTGCTTTATGCCGGAGACCGGGAATAATGCCGTTTGAAATCCCAGTACAGCAACCCCGCCGTCGGCGGTGGGCTGACATACTGAAAAATATGCCGGCCCGAAAAAGGGGTTTTCAAAAGCACTGGACAGGTCGGATGACCAGTTGGTTACACCGTCCTGGTCAATCTTCCAGATTATAGAATTGTACATCAGCATACAGCCGCCATCTTCCGTAAACCGAAAGTCCGAAACGCCGGGTTGCTGGGCTTCCACGTTCCAGCGCAGCGACCCGTCGGCATTAAGGCGTACAAGTATTGGCGTTGATGCGCTACCCAACTGTGTCAGTACCGCCAGACAGCCGCCATCGGCTGTACTGCGAACCCTGGCCGGTTCTTCATAGTATGTGCCCGGCTGTGAAATATAGTACTCTGATTGCCAGAGCAAATCGCCGTTCGGTGCAAATTTGGCAATGATTACCGGGGATATTTCATCCTCGTTGCCCGGGCTATTCTTGATCCAGCTGCAAAAGGCAAAAATTTCTCCGGCATCGTTAATATCGACTGATTTCCATTCCGCGTATTCCGAACCGGGAGGTATGGTTACGTTTTGAGACCAAAGCGTGTCGTTCTGAAGATCAGACCGGATAAAAGTATACACATCCGGGCCGATTGCCGGATGGTGCATGACCCGGATAAAAGTGTTGTCCTGAAGCCACCAGGCAAAGTTGGGCAAAAAGGTGTAATCGGTACTTTGCAGCACCTCCCCCGTCGGCGTCAGGTCTGTGATCAGATGGCGCGTGGCATGATTCCCATTTGTAAATATTGAGTTCACACTACTTGCAAGCCTGTATTCGCCTGAAGGGAGTACAGATATATGGGTACCCGTATAGGAAGGTTCGTCAAGCAGTTTGAATAACCCTTGTGCACCGGCAACAAAAGGGGCAAACAACCAGACCGTCAGGATGGCGGTAAAATGCGGCCGGATGGTGCGGGAAAACGGATTGCAGTTCATGAGTCGGATTTTTCTACAAAAATGCAGGACAGTATTTTGTTTTTTTGGTACAAAAAATGAAGATTACCGAAATAATGAAAACATCTTTTCTGATCCAACTGCTGCGGGTGTTGTCGCCCGACGACCAACCAAGATTGCGAAAATTCCTGCAATCACCTTATTTTAACCACCAACCGGAGGTGCTTCTGTTGTATGAAAATTTGCTGCATTACCGGAAAAACGACTACGCCGGAGTGGAGAAACCGATCCTGTTTGCCAGGGTCTATCCCGGCGCACCCTACGACAACCGGAAAATGAACCACCTGGTGTCGGACCTGACTGCCCTGGTTGAACGTTTTTTTACCCTGGAGGAAATACGCGCCGACGATGCGCTGATGGCCCTGCGCCGGTGCCGCGCCCTGCGGAAACGCGGCGTTGCGCAACTTTTTGAACGCGACCTCGATCTGCTGGAGCGACGTCACCGGGAAAGCCCGTACCGCGATTCGGCCTACTTTCTCTATGCATACGAACTTCAGAACGAGCGCTACGCCTGGGAAGCCTTGCGCACGCGGGAAGCGCATGTGCATATCCCCAGGGCCGCAGCAGCGCTGGCCGGTTTTTTTATGCTGGAAAACCTGCGCTGGGCCTGTACCGCCCAGTCGGTAAAGGCCGTCAGCGCGGTAGGGCGTGAATACGCCATACCCATGTCCGAAACGGTACTGAACGAAAGCATACATATCCCGGAAAGCGACAACCCGGCGCTAGCCTTGCTGCGGCAGGCCTTGCTCACCCTTGGCGACAACGAAAACGAGGCGCATTTTCAGCGCCTGGAGGCGTTGCTGCGCCGGTATATTCACCTGCTCCCGCCGCCCCAGGCACGCGACATCTTTATGGCCGCCATCAACTTCGCCATCCGGCGGCACAACCGCGGCGAGGTGCAGTATACCAGGGCGGCGCTGGCCCTTTACCGCGAAGCGCTCGATCGCAATGTGCTGACAGAGAACGGTTTGCTGCCAAAATACACCTTTATCAATATTTTCAACCTGGCCCAGTTGGGCGGAGAGCGCGACTGGGCGCTCGCATTTATCGACAGGTATCGCTCACTGCTGCCGGCCGCCGACCGGGACAATATCCACCGGTATTGCCTCGCCGGATGGTATTTCCGCAAGGGCGATTACCCGCAGGTACTCGAACTCCTGCGTTCCGTGGAGTTTACCGAGGTGTTTATCAACCTCGATGTGCGAAAAATGCTGCTGCGCAGTTATTTTGAATTGGGCGAATGGCCTGCGCTGGGTTCGTTGCTCGACAGTTTCAGCGCTTACCTGAAGCGGCAAAAGAATATCGGCTATCACCGGGAGGGATACCTGAATCTTATCCGGTTCACCAAAAAACTGGCCCGGGCGGAGGGTCTGCCCCGCGCCCGGGCCAAAGTGCTGGCCAACCGTATCCGGGAAACGAAATTCGTGACGGAAAGGGAATGGCTGCTGGAAAAAATATAACAGCCTTTACTACAGTGTTCCGTTGTGCGTTCGGTATATCGCGCCAAGGCATACCTCACCGACGATCCGCAAGGTGTTCTTGTCGATGGCATCCATGTTGTCGTCGTGCGTGTGCCAGTGGGATACAAAACCCGACCGCGTGCCGCCGGGCCGGCTGATCACATCGATGATCGGTATCCGGGCATTCGTGATGATAAAATAGTGGTCGTCGGTGACGGGTGCGCCCATCTCCTCCACAAACACATTGCTGTAGCCCAGCGAAGCGGCTACCGACCACACCTTCTGGACAATGCCGGGCGCGGCCTGCATCGAAATACCCTCTTTCTGAAACTTCGGGTTGGCGCCGCCCACCATATCGAGCAGAATGCCGAATGCGGGCATATAGCCGGGCCGGTGCAGGTTTTTCGACCAGTGTTGTGCGCCAAGGCACCAGGTTTTACTGTGGTCCTGGCCGTCGTCGGCGTCGTTGCCCTGGTCCTCCGCGTCGAAACAGATCAGGTCGACACCGATATCCACGGGTTGCTCTTTCAACAGGCGGGCTATTTCGAGCAGCACGCCAACGCCACTTCCGCCGTCGTCGGCGCCGAGGATGGGTTTGGTTTTATCTTTCGTATCCTGATCGGCCTGGAACCGGCTGTCCCAATGCGCGGCCAGCAGGATGCGGCGCGGATTTTCGGGATTGTACTGGGCAATGATATTGACGCAGTCGAAAGTGCCGCCCTTGTAATGCGGCGCCTGAAACTTTTGTTCGATGACCGTCATGCCATGTTTCCTGAAGGCGCCGGCGATCCAGGCCGCACATTTCCGGTGCGCCTCGGTATTGGGCACACGGGGGCCGAAATCGACCTGTTTTTTTACAAAATGATAGGCGGAGTCGGCATTGAAAGCAGGGGTGGCAACCTGCTGTACAGGCGGTTGTGCCGGCTGGCTGGCCGTAGGTTGCGGATTGGGTTTGTCCTTATCGGAAGTGCAGCGGGGCAGCGAGATAAAAAGGTAGGAAACACCAAAAAGCACGAGTAGCGTGAAGGCTATTTTTTGCCGGGAAATTTGTAAAGACATTTTGACAGCATTGAGATAAATTCACCGCAAAGAACGTCAAAAACCGCCGACTTCTTTTTCAGACCGGTAAAAGATTGAAAAAAGACGCCCCCGGTTTTTCGCCTTGTTTGGGTGCTGCCGGCCCCGGTTTTTACCAAACAGACTCGTTTTTCAGGTATCGCTGCACATAATCTTCAATACCTTCTTCAAGGCCGTAGAACGGCTCCCGGTAGCCCGCCAGACTGCGCAACTTGCTCATATCCGCCTCGGTAAAATACTGGTAGGTTTCGCGAATGTCGGCCGGCGTATCGATATAGGAAATGACCGGGTCGAGGTCGAGTGCCCGGAAAGTACCTGTGGCGAGATCGAAAAAAGTGCGGGCCTTTCCGGTGCCAAGGTTGTAAATCGCACCGGGCGGGCGCTTTTCGAGAAAAAACAACAAAACGTCCACCACGTCTTTCACGTAAATAAAATCCCGGCTCTGCTCGCCGTCTCCAAAATCGGGGCGGTGTGAGCGGAACAGTTTCATGCCGCCCGTCGCCTTGATCTGGCGTGCCGTGTGAAAAATAACCGAAGCCATGCGCCCCTTGTGGTACTCATTCGGCCCGTAAACATTGAAAAACTTGAACCCCGCCCAGGTCGGCGGCTGGTCGGCTGCCTGAAGTGCCCAAACGTCAAAATCCTGTTTGCTTTGTCCGTATGGATTGAGCGGCTTGAGGTCGGGGATCGTTGCATGGTCGTCCGAATAACCAATTTCGCCCAGGCCATAGGTGGCGGCGCTGCTGGCGTAAAAGAAAGGGATTTGGAAGCCGCTGCACAGCATCCACAGAGATTTGGAATATTCGACATTCAGGTGGTCGAAAATGGCGGTATCCATTTCGGTGGTGTCCGTTCGGGCGCCGATGTGCAGCACGGTATCCACGTCGGCGTGGTTGCGCTCGAGCCAGCGCACAAAATTATCGCGGTGGACTTCCCCCCGGATTTTTTTGCCTTCGAGGTTGGGTTGTTTATCCGGACGGCTGAAGTCGTCAACCACCAGAATATCTGAATAACCTGCGTCGTTGAGGCGACGCACCATGCAGGAGCCGATAAACCCTGCCGCTCCGGTAACTACGATCATATGTTTGTGTGGCGGGTGGGGTTGCTGGTTACGGGTTGCTGGTTACTGGTTACTGGTTACTGGTTACTGGTTACTGGTTACTGGTTACTGGTT
>CALMBD010000106.1 GCA_937861115.1 uncultured Bacteroidota bacterium
GCAAGGTTCGCATTTACCCGCCGTATATCGGACAGGTGCTTACAGCAGGACAAGGAAACGGTAGAACGATACCCGGGCGCAGGTATCACATCAAGACAAAATCCTTCGCAGTATAAAAATCCAAACCCGCGTTGCGCTCGTACATATCCCAACTAGAAACTTAAAAAAGATCAACCATGCAACGCTTTTCCTTTTTTGCTATACTCCTTAGTCTCCT
Source organism: uncultured Bacteroidota bacterium (assembly GCA_937861115.1). Taxonomy (GTDB): domain Bacteria; phylum Bacteroidota; class Bacteroidia; order Chitinophagales; family Saprospiraceae; genus M3007. Next base: position 218 of record CALMBD010000106.1, read on the forward strand.
GATCGCATCCTCCTGCACCCAACACGAACCTGTCACAACCGCCAAAGCCGGCCTGACTGCCGAGGCGGTAGTCGCTTCACTACCCAAACTGCTCGACCGCAACGCCGCTATCCGCAACGGCAAAGAGTGGGACGATGTGCAAAACTTCTACGCCGCCCGCCGCCGCGAACTCCAGCAAAATCCCAACGCAACCGAGCCGCGCCTTAAACTGGCCGAACTGTTTATCCAGGAGGCGCGCGTCACCGGAGAGCACCCGCATTACTACCCTGCAGCGCTGCAAATGCTCGACGAGGTACTCGCCATGATCCCGCAAGACAATCCCGCCGGTCTGAAAACGGATCAGAAAGACCTCCTGTTTCGCAGCCTGTCTGCCAAGGCCAGCGTACAACTTTCCCTGCACGATTTTGCCCACGCCCTTGAAACGGCCAACAAAGCCGTGGCGATCAATCCCCACAACGCGCAGATCTATGGCGCCCTCGTAGATGCCAATGTCGAACTCGGCCATTATGCCCGCGCCGTTGAAATGGCCGACAAAATGGTCAGTATCCGGCCCGACCTGCGGTCTTACTCCCGTGTCGCCTACCTGCGGGAAATCCACGGCGATGTGCAGGGCTCCATCGATGCCCTGACCATGGCCGTCAAGGCCGGTTATCCGGGTCAGGAATCAACGGCCTGGGCGCGCCTTACCCTCGGCAACCTGTACAAAACCTACGGCGACCTCAAAGACGCCGAACTGCAGTACCAGATCATCCTGGCCGAGCGGCAGGACTATCCTTTCGCCATCGCCGCCCTTGGAGAGATCGAAATGAAGAAACAGCACTACGCCAAAGCGGAAGAACTGCTCAAAAAGGCCTGTTCCATCATTCCAGAGGTAAGTTTTTATGAAAAACTGGCAACCCTGTACAAACAGACCGGACGACAGTCCGAGTACGACGCTTTGCTGCCCGAAATCAGCCGGATGATGCAGGAAGACATGGAAAAGGGCCACAACATGAGCCTTGAACTGGCAGCATTCCACTGCGATTACCTGTCCGACTACGACCGGGCGCTGCAATACGCGCTTGGCGAATACGCCAAACGACCGGACAATATTGACGTTAACCGCCTGATTGCCAGGATATACTGCGCTAAGAAAGACCTGAACAAAGCGCGGGAGTACTTTGAGAAAGCCAGCGTTACCCACTCCAAACACCCGGAACTTTCCACAATGAAAAAAATGTTGGAAGGTTAGTTTGGTCATACGAACCGGGAAGTAATATCTTTGCGTCCCGCTCGGATGGGTGGGTGAGTGGCTGAAACCACCGGTTTGCTAAACCGACGTACGGGTAACCCTGTACCGCGGGTTCGAATCCCGCCCCATCCGCACTAATTATGCAGGCAGTTGACAGTGGCAATCAGCAGAATTTCTGCGCGCTGCTACTGCCGACTGCCTGCTGATTTTGGGGATAATAAAATATGTTCGGGATGTAGCGCAGTCCGGTAGCGCATCCCGATTTTAATCGGGAGGGTCCCAGGTTCAAATCCTGGAATCCCTCCGGTTCTCGGGATGTAGCGCAGTCCGGTAGCGCACCTGCTTTGGGAGCAGGGGGTCCCAGGTTCGAATCCTGGTATCCCGACACTGAAAATCAAGGGGTTACGTCGAAAAACGTGGCCCCTTATTTTTTTGGTTTACATGATGGTTTATATGCAAGAAGACTTACGCTCAAACGCGAGAGCAGCAAAACACCCTTCCGGCAGACAGGATCAATGGAGCAAAAAGATTTCCAAGCTACGTTTATCTTGAGGCGCTCAATAACACATCCACTGAAAAGAACGGCGCCTCGCTCGGCCCATAAATCTGATCATAAAACTATTGCACCGGAACGCTTCTGCAAAATACCGCCGAAAGAATCGTAACGGGTGAATCAGCACTTGTGCCCCGCTTTGTGTAAAATCCAATTAATCCAAATCAAATACTATCTGCTGTAATTTTCTTTCAGTTTTCTCATCAATAGCCTTACCCCTTGTTGTGTTTCATTATTAAAAGAATTAGTAAAAATAATATAAGCGATGTTTTTCTGTCTGTCTATATGCACAATGGTATAATATGTTCCTGCTGTTCCCGAATGCACAGAAAGTTCTTTCCCGTTTTCATAAACATTAAACCAGCCTAATGAATAATTTTCCACACCTCTGTGAATGAAATTATAAGTCTCCGACCTCAAGTAGTTGTTCTGACCTTTAAGACCCTGTAAATTGAGTTGAATGAACTTGACATAATCTGTGAGTTTTATGTTTAAGTCTCCTGCAGGTTCAGTATAATCCAAATGGTAATCAACAGTTGAAGGAATTGATACGAGTGTTCCATTTTCCGAATTATGGCCCCACGTATCTTTTTGTTTTTGATTCTCAGGCCACGAGAATTTTACATTTAGCTTCAGATCTCTATTGAATACTTTATCGACTAATTGTTCCCAACTTTTACCTGTTCTTTTTTCCAACATCAATGTTGCCAAAGTATAGCCCGCATTTGAATAAACAAAAGGGGTTTGCTCATCAATCCTTACAGGGTTCAGGGTTAACACGAATCGTCCAAATTGTTTTCTTTTTTCACCTTTTGTTCCGCTAAATTCAGGTATTAAAGGGTCGTCTTCACCTTGAAACGGCTGAATTCCTGCTTTGTGTGAAAGCAAATCCTGTAAAGTAATATTTGCATATTCAGCACTGCTGCTTTCTTTCCATTCTGGAAACACATCGAAGAATTTGGTTGTCCAATTTAATTTCCCTTTTTCAACATATTTTGCAATTATAAAAGCAGTCATTGCTTTGGTATTTGAACCTAAATGAAATCGGTCATTTAAGGTTGCAGTGTCCGGTAAGTCAATGGAATGTCTTCCCAGTGCTGCAATCTCCAATATTGATTTGTCGTCAATTACTGCGTAGCTAATTTCAGGAATATTGTATGCTTTACGGATTGAATCAGCGAATTGAATGGTCTTTTGCCCAAAGCATATTGTCGCTATGAATAGAAAAATTATTGTCGTTATTTTTCTCATTTTTAGTTCTTGCATTATGGCTGCCAACAGTCTGTGCAACGGAATAGCCAGATTTTGCCGGCTATGAACGTTTTGCACTTTGTTGCCAACAGTCTTTCTCATTCGAATTCTTTTAGTTTTTTTACAATTAATTGTATCACATCATTTTCATCGAGCTGCAAGATATCTTGGGTCAAACTTATAATTTCGTCATAACCATTTGCCTTGCCCCTGGCTAATTTATTAATCCCCATATCTCCCTTCAATTCATGGATAACTTCACATATCAAGGCACCTCCCGGATAAGCAACAGGGTAGCCGTTCCACTCTGCCTGATTATTTAGTATGTTTTCTAGGGTATATGATTCCTTTTTGTTAAAATCTTTTGCCAGTTTTTGCATCATGGATAAATATTCATCCGTATCCTCTTTTGTTCCCAAAAAAGTTGCTAATCCTTCTTCTATTACGTGTCCCCTGTTTTTATTAACCGGAAGCAATTTGTGTATAAATTCATGTGGGTAAAACTCATCTCCTTTACCCGATAAAATCATACCTTCTTTTGCCTTACCTGTTGTGACTCCGGAGAAAATGTAGTCAAAATTTTCGAGTTCGCCCATTCCATCAACACCATTTGCTAAATAGAAACTAAATGATCCATTAAATTCAGGGTTAAACCTTCTAACTATCTCATCGCAAAATAGCATTGCTTTATTTGCTCTTTCAGCATTAAATTGATGTTCTCGGGGAAATACATATTCAATAAAACCTGCCTGGCTTTTTATCCAGTTCTTTGTTTCTTCAACCAAAAGATTTTCAAGCCTCCAGACACCTTTCTCTCTTGTTGCATTAAGTTTATGAATACACCATACTTTTGAACCAACATAAGGAGGTTCTGTGGCTGAATTTGAGTATAAGACCCTTATTTGATATTTTTCGCTTTTGGGTTCAATTGAAAGAACAAACGGAGTATAAATTTTAAAAAGTTGACTACTGCTTATTCCATTGAAGATATTAATTCGGGAGAAGTCAAAATCTTTAAACCGCGCCTTCTCTTCGCTGTTCCAGTATGGATTGTCATAGATAGAGTCTGGTTGTGAATTGATGTAGTTTTCATATAATTCAAGCACTTCTTTTACTTCAATGTTTGTCGTATCTACTCTTGAACTAATTTGCATTTTTGTTTTTACTTCTGTTTTTTGAAGCACCTCAGTTTCGCCACTTTCTATTTTTTGGCTCTCTGCTTTACAACTAAAAATTATGAGGACTAATAATAATCGTATCATTTTACTTTTTTGATTGTTTCTCACGGGGGCATGGACTACGTGGCGGCGTGCGGCGGCTTTGCGGGTTGGGTTTCGCCGCCATGTTGGGCCATGCATTGTTCTTGCCTTTGTATTGTTCGAGGTTGCACGGACATTTCTGCCTCACAACCAATTTTTGTCACTTTGTTTTGTCACTTGTTTTAAGGTCATTTTTTTATCTGCCAGGCTCAAAACTGAATTGTTCAGAGCGAAGTCGTCATCCAATATTATAAAACCCAAACTTAAACCGAAATTGTCCGGGGCGGATGCCCTGCTCCGATCGCTGACTGAACTTATAGAGTATATTCCGGGGCGAAGCCGCTATTCAATATTATAAAAGCCAAACTTGAACCGAAATCGTCCGGGGCGAATGCTCTGCTCCAATCGCTGTGAACTTTTAGAGTATATTCCATAGCGAAGTCGCCATCC
>CALMBD010000107.1 GCA_937861115.1 uncultured Bacteroidota bacterium
TGGCTTTTTGCGGTAAATACGCACAAGCAAAATTTTTTTTAAAAAATATTACCGTCCCTCTTGCGCGGTAATTGTAAATCACCATACCTTTGTTGCGAAATCAATAATTGATATTGCAATGAATGATCTACTGCTTGACGATGTGTTTATCTACCTGATCGAACGGACGGAGCGGCAAACCAAACGCTACGCCAATGCCGTACTGAAAAATGCAGGTATCGAGATCAGCCCTGAGCAATGGGCGATTATCAAACGGATCAGCGAGCGCGAGGTCATCAACCAGCGGGAAATTGCCGAACTGACGTTCAAGGATCCTGCTTCCGTGACACGGTCGCTTGATGTGCTCGAAGAAAAAGGACTGGTAAAACGCATGGACATGGAGAACGACCGCAGGGCATATAACCTGTTTCTGACGGAGGCCGGGGCTGCCCTGGTGGCCAAAGTGACGCCGCTGGCCCGGGAGATCAGGGCGCAAGGCCTGAAAAACATTGACGCCGACGAACTGGCGCAACTGAAATCCACCCTCAACAAAATTTACGAAAACTACTGCTAAAATTTTTTTGCCCAAATAGTTGATATTGCAATTATTTTAAAATCAATCAAATATCAAAACCACTCTTTTTCCGGCCTGTAAAATTTTGCGCACCGCACCGGGATGCGCACGGACACAAAATTTTCACTCTAAACATAATTGTCACACATGAAAAATCCACTTTTCAGTTTCACGATCCTGATGCTGGCCTCCTGCGCCAGCCCTGCTCAAAACAGCACAGACTTGGCGAATATCGATGAAGCCGTCCGCGCCTTTGCCCGTGGTAGCGACCAACAGGATGCTGCCGGGCTCGACAAGGTGCTGCACCCGCAGTTCCGAGCGGTTGTCAACCGCGCGTTCGGCAGCGCCGATGTGAGCCTTATGGACAAGGCTGCGTACCTGCAACTGATACGCGACAAAAAAATCGGCGGCGATACCCGCGACGTCCATTTGGTTCAAACGGACATCACAAACAACATCGCCACGGTAAAAGCGATCTTTCAGGGGAAGCTCCTGCGCTTCACGACCTTCGTATCGCTGGTTAAATTACCCGACGGCACCTGGCAGGTGGTAGGGGACATGCCGGATATCGAGAAGGTATAAACCTGAAAAAACAGAATTGACAACTTTTGAAAAGTTGTCAATTCTCCTACCTTTGCCTCCCGAAATGAAAAAACGAACCAATCGTCATTCACTTCGGTCATGCCGGAAACTGGTTTTTTAAACCGGTTTCCGGCATTTTTTTAATCTGCTCCACCGTCTCCGTTAACCATCCACTGTCAACCGTTAATCGTTTACCGTGCGCGATACCTCCATACAGTCTGTTCTCATTATCGGCTCCGGCCCCATCATCATCGGCCAGGCCTGCGAATTCGATTACTCCGGCTCACAAGCCAGTCGCTCCCTGCGGGAAGAAGGCATAAAAGTCGCTCTCATCAACTCCAACCCGGCCACTATTATGACCGATCCGGTCACGGCCGATTATATTTACCTGCGACCGCTGACGCCGGAAAGTATAGAAGCCATTTTGCAGGAACACCAGGAGAATATCGAATTGCCGACCATAGATGCTGTGTTGCCTACCATGGGCGGACAAACGGCACTCAATCTGGCCATCGAGTGCGAGAAAATGGGTATCTGGGAAAAATACGGGGTACGCATGATCGGCGTGGATACGGCAGCCATCGAGACAACCGAAAACCGCGAGGCATTTAAAAAACTGGTGGTCGACCTGGGTCTCGGCGTTGCGCCTTCCTTTATTGCCAACTCATACCTGGAAGGGAAGGAAGCCGCACAGAAGATTGGTTTTCCACTGGTCATTCGTCCCTCCTATACCCTGGGGGGCACTGGTGGCGGTTTTGTCATGAAAGATGAGGATTTCGATGAGGCGCTCAAACGCGGACTCGCCGCCTCCCCCACACACGAGGTGCTGGTGGAAAAGGCTGTGCTCGGCTGGAAAGAATTCGAACTCGAACTCCTGCGCGATGCGCTCGACAATGTGGTTATCATCTGTACGGTCGAAAACCTCGACCCCATGGGTATCCATACCGGCGACTCGATTACCGTCGCACCGGCCATGACCTTGTCCGACACCGCCTACCAGGATATGCGCAACCAGGCTATCCTGATCATGCGGGCGCTGGGCAATTTTGCCGGCGGCTGCAACGTACAATTTGCCCAAAATCCTGAAACAGAAGAACTTATTGCCATCGAGGTCAATCCGCGGGTGTCGCGTTCCTCCGCCCTCGCGTCGAAAGCAACGGGCTACCCGATCGCCAAAATCGCTGCCAAACTGGCCATCGGCTACTCGCTGGATGAGTTGAAAAACCAGATCACCAAAACCACTTCTGCATACTTTGAACCTACGCTCGACTATGTGATCGTGAAAATGCCGCGCTGGAATTTCGACAAGTTCCAGGGCTCCGACCACCGCCTCGGGCTCCAGATGAAATCCGTCGGCGAGGTCATGGCCATTGGCCGGACCTTTACCGAAGCCCTGCAGAAGGCCTGCCAGAGCCAGGAAAACAACCGCACCGGACTCGGGGCGGACAAGAAGGAATGGCTGCGCACCGACGATATCATGGAACGGCTGGAAAAGGTCAGCGACGACCGCATTTACCGCGTCAAAGACGCTTTGCGGCTTGGTATTCCGTCTAAAACCGTGCAGAAGTTCACCGGCATCGACCCCTGGTTTATCGGCCAGATCAAAAACCTGGTGAAAATGGAGGAAAAACTGCTGCGGTTCAACGTACCCGACGACATCCCGACCGACTTTTTTATCGAACTGAAAAAGAACGGCTACTCCGATGCTCAAATCGCCTGGCTGCTGCGCGTCGATGAAAAGTTCGTGACAGCCGAACGCAAAAAACGCAACATACGCCGGGTGTACAAAATGGTAGATACCTGTGCTGCCGAGTTCGAGTCTACCACCAACTATTTCTATTCCACCTTCGACGACCGCAACGAAAGCGTCGTCACCGACAAAAAGAAGATAGTGGTACTTGGCTCGGGACCCAACCGCATCGGTCAGGGCATCGAGTTCGACTACTGCTGCGTACACGGGGTGCTGGCCATCAAGGAGGTCGGGTTCGAGGCCATCATGGTCAACTGCAACCCCGAAACGGTCTCCACCGATTTCGATATCGCCGACAAACTCTACTTCGAACCGGTATACTGGGAGCACCTCGAAGAAATACTGGAGCATGAAAAACCGGACGGCGTCATTGTGCAACTGGGCGGCCAGACGGCCCTCAAACTCGCTGAAGACCTGCACAAGAAGGGCTGGAACATTATCGGTACTTCGTTTAACGATATGGACATTGCCGAAGACCGTGGCCGTTTTTCCGACCTGCTGAAAGAACTGGATATCCCGTACCCCAAATACGGCGTAGCCAACGATGTGGACGCTGCGCTGAACATTGCGCGCAACATTCCGTACCCGCTGCTCGTGCGCCCGTCATACGTGCTGGGTGGTCAGCGCATGAAGATCGTGATCAACGACAACGAACTCGAACGCCAGGTGCTGAGCATTTTCAAACACCTGCCCGACAACCGGGTGCTGATCGATCAATTCCTCGAACGCGCCAAAGAAGCCGAGATCGACGCCATTTTTGACGGCGAGGATTTCCACATCATGGGCCTGATGGAACATATCGAGCCGGCAGGTATCCACTCCGGCGATTCCTCTGCCGTGCTTCCGCACTACAGTCTTGGCCCCATCGTGGTGCAGACCATGGCAGAATAT
>CALMBD010000108.1 GCA_937861115.1 uncultured Bacteroidota bacterium
AAAACACCAGCCGTTTGCCTTCCGCAGCACATCTGCCACCAGCCTGCGCTTTTCTTTTACATTTACCGGAGGGTATTTCAGGAAACGCTTCACGCCCATCAGGAAGGTTTTGAGCAGATCGCCTTCGGCAAAGGACACCAAGGCATCCGTAGCATTTTTACCCATACGCGCTGTAGCGTCGTGGAAATAGACCTGCAGCATGGCGTCGTACACCTCCTGCGGAATTTCTTTCTGAATGCCGGCCAATTTTTGCACACGCAGCAGCATGGACTCGGCTGTGAACAGGTCGATCAGCATATCGGCGCAGTTCATCAACAGTTCCTGCTCTTCCTTCATGTTGAGTTTGCCGTCCATCTGCATTTTGGCGGCGCCGCCGGCTACCATCAGAATGATCTTGCGGAAATCGGCGATGGCCTTGTGCTCTTCCGCATATTCGCCTTCCGTTTTTTCAAACGACGGCATCGATGCGAGTTCTTTCTGCACCGCCCAGGCCGGTCCGACGATATCGAGCTGTCCCTTCAGGGCGCGTTTGAACAGTTGATCCACCATCAGCATACGGTTGATCTCGTTAGTGCCTTCGTAGATACGGTTGATGCGGCTGTCGCGGTAGGCGCGCGCTGCGGGGTACTCCTCGCTGAAACCGATGCCCCCGTGTATCTGTACGTTTTCGTCGACGCAGTAATCCGTGGCTTCCGATCCGATCACCTTAAGGATGGAGCATTCGATAGCGTATTCTTCTGCGGCTTCCAGCATGGCCTGTCCAAAGGATTTGCCCTCCGATGCGGCCTCGCTTTTTTTATCCTGCATCAGTTGAGAGGTGCGGTATCCGGCGCTTTCGGCGGCGAAGTTGCGGATAGCCATTTCCGCCAGTTTATACTGAATGGCGCCAAAGGAGCCGATCGGCTGACCGAATTGCACGCGTTCGTTGGCATAGCGAACGGCCATGTTGATGACCTCTTTGTTGCCGCCGATGCACATTACGCCCAGTTTGTAGCGGCCAATATTCAGCGCGTTGAAGGCGATCAGGTGGCCTTTGCCAATTTCGCCCAGCACATTTTCTGCGGGTACCTTGGCATTCTCGAAAAATACCTGCCGGGTCGATGAGCCTTTGATCCCGAGTTTGTCCTCCTCTTCACCGAGGGTAATACCGGGCGTGTTGCGATCTACAATAAAGCCGGTGAATTTTTCCCCGCCGATTTTTGCAAAAACGATGAACATATCGGCAAAGCCTGCATTGGTGATCCACATTTTCTGCCCGTTCAGCAGATAATGGCTTCCATCGGCGCTCAGGTCGGCACGCGTCTTTGCGTTGAGCGCATCCGAACCGCTGCCGGGTTCGGTCAGGCAATAAGCCGCCTTTGTTTCGCCCGAGATGAGTTTGGGCAGGTATTTCTCTTTTTGTGCTTCTGTGCCGAAATAGAGGATGGGCAACATCCCGATACCTGTATGTGCGGCGATAGAAGTGGAAAAGGAACCGCAAGGCCCCAGCACATCGGCAATAACTGTATTGGTATTGGTATCCAGTTCAGTACCGCCGTATTGGGCAGGCATGTGGGCACCCAGCAAACCCAATTCACCCGCTTTCTCCAGCAGGGCAACGGACAGTCCGGGCTCCTGTTTTTCGATACGTGCGCGGTTGGGAACAATCTCGTTATTCAGGAAATCAGTGGCCATCTGTTTGACCATTGCCTGTTCTTCGGTGAGTATTTCAGGGATAAAAACGTGTTCGGGGCTGCTTTCACGGATCAGGAACTCGCCGCCCTTGAGTACCTCGGCATTTATTAAAGTATCTTCCATTGTATGATGAAGGTGGGTTGTGAGACGAAAAATTATAGCGAATTTTCGCTGCAAAAATACTGACCTGTATTCAAAAAGTCAAGCCATGTTGTGCAATTTACAATACATTTTCATCAGGATTGTTGCGATCCCGCCATTAAGCGGCTTTTGCAGTCTACATTTGGGTTACATTTATTCAAAACGTCCAAGCCATGCCTTTACAGTTGAAGCCCTTTTTTCCACTTGCTTTACTTTGCGCCCTCTGTTTCATGCAGATCACCTGTAACCGGGACAACCGTTCACCGGAGCCGGTTGGCCCAACCGGGGCTGCGGCACAGGAGGAGTCGGCCCCGAGGGCCGGTTCGGCAGCAGATATGGCTTCAGAGGGCGAGCAACCGTTCGGTATGGATTTGTTTTCCTCCTCTGCTGCCAGACCCGGCGCCATCGATTCGATAAAAAAGTTCATCCGGACTGCCGAGATGCGCTTCCGGGTCAACAACGTTGCTACTGCTACGCTGCAGATCGAAGACATCGCTTCGCGCAACAACGGATTTGTCGTAAAAAGCGATCTGAACGCTCAAACGGAATACCAACGAATCGAACCGGTGAGCCGCGACTCCGCTGTCGAAACGACTGCCTACAGCATGCACAACCAGATAACGATACGTGTACCGTACCGTCAACTGGACACCACATTGCGGTCGATCGGTCGTTTGTGCGCCTTTCTCAACTATCGCCGCATCAATGCGGAAGATGTGGGGCTTCAATTGCTGGAACAGGAACTCGGGCGTATCCGGCAGGACCTTTACCGGACGGAACTCGGACAGGCGCCTGATTCGACCAGAAGCAAAGGAATGGATAAAACTGAGCGCATGTTGCGCAGCCGGGGTGCTACCGATCAGGCGCGAATAGAAATCCTGAAACTGGAAGACGCCATCCTGTTCAGCACAATCCGGATCGACATTTACCAACTTCCGCAGGTGCAGCAAACGATGATCGCCAATACGGATCTACCCGAAGTCAAAATACCTTTTTTCAGGAGTCTGGGCAGTGCCTTCGCTACCGGCGCCGATATTCTTGAATTTCTGGTGCTGGGACTGGTGCGTCTTTGGGGGGTGGGTCTCTTGCTGGTCATAGCATTCTGGCTCTGGAATAAATGGCCGCTATTCCGCAAAATCAAATAGCACTTGCTGCCGGGCATCTATTCAGGCACGGGTTTTGCCTTGGCCTTGTGGAGGTTTTTTTTCAAAAAAACAGCCGAACATTCCACAGATTGACCTGTTTTGATGAATTTTGACGTTCGAATTGCCTTTCAGACAGGCAATTTACTACTAAGCGCTGACAATCAATATATTATCCGGCTTTGACGCTTTATTGCGTCGGTGAACCAACGAAAATGGCCATTTATTCTATCCGGGACTTGGAAAAACTGACGGGCATAAAGGCCCATACCATCCGTATCTGGGAACAGCGGTACGGGCTGGTGGTGCCGGCCCGAACGGATACGAATATTCGTTATTACACCGATGAGAATCTGCGCCTGCTGTTCAATATTGCCTTGCTCAACCGCCACGGCTACAAGATCAGCAAACTGGCGAAAATGACGCAGGAGGACATCGCCGCCAAGGTGGCCGATATAGCAGAAAACAACAGCAGCCACAATGCGCAGATCGACGCGCTCACACTGGCGATGATCGATCTGGATGAAGCCACTTTCGACCGCATTTTTTCCGCTTATACCTGGGAAAACGGCTTCGAACGCACGATGGTCGAACTTATCTACCCTTTTCTCGACAAACTCAATGTGCTGTGGCTGACCAACAGCGTCAGTCCGGCGCACGAAAAATTTATCGGCAACCTGATCCGGCGAAAACTGATGGCCGAGATCGACAAGGAGCCGGCGGAGAGCTCACGTGATGCAGCCACCTTCCTGCTTTATCTGCCGGAAGACGATTCGCAGGAACTGACCCTGTTGTTCATGCACTACCTCCTCCGCAACCGGCATCAGCGGGTAATCTACCTGGGCCACCATGTTACGCTCAGCGACCTGGAAGATGCCTGCCAGCCCTTGCGGCCGGATTATGTATTTACCATCCTTCAGGAGCCCATACCGCGACATCCGATACAGGGTTATCTCGACGCAGCCGCACAAGCCATTGCGCCGTCGAAGCTCCTGCTGACCGGCGCACAGGTTTTTGTCAACCCGGTAAACCTGCCCGCCAACTCGGAGGTACTCAGCGGGCTGCAGGATACGATCAAGTTTCTGGACAGTCTGAAAATCAGGCATTTGAATACAAAGACATCGGCCGTGGAGGACGCGCAATCGTCGGCTGGTAGCGCCATGTAAGGCTTTATTTGTTCCTTTTCCGGTCCTTCACCGCTTCCACTTTGCCTTCGATCTCGTCAATCTTTTCCAGTACCAGTTTATCGCGGTCATCGAGTTGTTTCATTTTCGCCATCCATTTTTTCGCGAGATCAGGCTTGCCGTTGTGCAGGGCGATCAGGCTGCAAAGGGAAAGCACGGCATCGTCGAGGTCGCGCAACATTTTGCCGTTTTTGATTGCCGTTACATTACTGAGCACCTTTGAGCCCACCACACCCGAGCGGAGCCCCCCCTTCGTGAAAACATAGCGCACATCGACATTAATGGAATCCTTCGAGCGGTCGTATTGCCCCCAGATCACCAGGTCTGCATTGCAGTTTCGGCCTATCCTTCCGGCGCCTTCGATATCGGGCGTGTTGTCGCGGGCCTCGGTTCCGGGAAATATTTCCACATCTGCCAGGAGGTTGTTGCGGCTGGTCAGGTCGCGGATACGGGTTTGCAGGGCAAGTTCCGGTCTGGCGCCTGCATCGCTCAGGTTTTGAAATGGCAGCAGCAGGATACGATAGTCTTTTGGATCGAATGGCGGGCAGGTTTGCTCCACAGTAGACGATACAGGTTTATCCTGTCCCTTGCGGTTCAGCCAGACGCCGATCAAGAGGCCGACAAGGAGCATGCCCGCGCCGCCGACCAGCCAGTATAGAAGCGGCGAACGCTTTTGAGCAGCAGGGAGGCGGGGTGTCCTTCCGGCAGCGAGCGTATCCAGCGCATACAACAGTGCATCGTTCACCTGGCTGTATTGCCGCTGCGCGTCCTGAAACGAGAGGATGCCTTTGATTTCCTGTTGCCGGGCGGCGTTATAATTGGCCTCCACCACCTGCAGTGTACGCACTGATTCGGCATAGCGGGAGTCTTTTTCCAAAAAACCGATGAGCGTCTGAAGCGCCCTGCCCGTTTCTCCCTGCCGGAGCAGGCTGCGGGTCGACTCAATGACTTCGTTTATCTCCATCTGGAACAGTTTATTCAGCGATGCAAATTACCCAAGTTCTTCCAAACAACGGATCAAACTTTCCCGCCAGTGCGGAATATCCAGGTTAAAAGCAGCCTTGATCTTTCCTTTGTCCAGCACACTGAACGGCGGGCGCAGGGCAGGCGTGGGGAAATCGGCCGTAGTGATGGGATGCACGCGACAGGCCATATTTTTCAATTCAAATATGGCATGGGCAAAATCGTACCAGCTCGTTACCCCTTCATTGGAGTAGTGCCACACCCCGTGAATATCTGTCACCGGTATTTCGTTTGTTTCGACTTTGCGGATGATCTGCAGGATGGCGCCGGCCAGGTCGGGGGCATAGGTCGGCGTACCGATCTGGTCGAACACCACATTCAGCGTCTTGCGTTCAGCGCCAAGGCGGAGCATGGTCTTCACAAAATTGTTGCCGAAGGCGGAATACACCCAGGAGGTGCGCACCACCATGGCCAGCGGACTGGTTCGCAGCACGGCGCGATCGCCCGCAAGTTTGGTGCGCGCATACACACTTTTGGGGCTGACGGGGTCATCCTCCCGGAAAGGTGTGTTTTGCCGGTTGTGGTAGACGTAATCGGTGGAGAGGTGTACGATGGGAATGCCCCTGTCAGCGCATGCCGCAGCCAGGTTTTCGGCGCCTGCCACGTTGATCCTGCGGGCTGCCTGCGGCTCGCTTTCTGCCTTGTCGACAGCGGTGTAGGCGGCACAGTTTACGCACCAGGTCGGTTCGTCGTGACCCAGGCTTTCAAAAAGCGCCCGGATGGCCCTTCGGTTGGTAATATCCGTGTCGCCGAGGTCGACGAATACAAAGCGCCATTGCGGGTATTGCGCGCTCAGTTGCCGGAAGCATTGTCCGACCTGTCCAAGGCCGCCTGTAATGAGTATTGTCATTGTCGTAGTAAGAAAATGCCGGGAAACGGCGAGCAAATGTACACGATAGCGTGAAAAGGTCGCGCAAGACACTACTTTCGCTTCAAATTTCCGGTTATGAGAATTGCCCTGCTCCCCCTTCTCTTATCCCTGCACCTGGTGGCGCATACCCAGCAGTCCGAGCGCATGCTGCATATCCAGCAATCGACAACAGCGATAAAACTGGACGGCAATCCTGATGAGTCTGCCTGGCAATCGGCCACCGTACTTACTGATTTCCAGCGGCAGTTCCCGGTAGATACCGGACTCGCAACGGCCCGCACCGAAATTCGCCTGACGTTTGACGCCCAGAACCTGTATATCGCGGCTGTTTGTTATCAGCAGCGCAGCAGCTATACCGTGCCAAGTTTGAAACGGGATTTCCCGTCGGGCACCAGCGATGTTTTGAATATTCTGCTCAACCCATCCAAGGACGGCCTGAACGGATTTTTATTTGGCATCAGTCCGCTCAACGTACAGCGCGAGGCGCTCATCGACAACGGCACCACGCTGTCGTACGAATGGGACAACCGCTGGGAATCGGCGGTGCAGAATTTTGACGATCGCTGGGTAGCGGAGATCGCCATACCCTTCAAAACGCTGCGGTATACGGTTTCGCAGGGCGACAACAGCTGGCTTGTCAATTTTCTGCGCGGTCGCCTCAACACCTGGGAGGTCAGCACCTGGCGCCCTGTTCCGCAGCAGTTTCCTGCCAACAACCTCGCCTTTACGGGCACCCTGTACTGGGATACGCCGCCGCCCAAACCGGGTGTGAACATCGCCCTCATACCCTATTCGATCGGGAGTTACACGCAGGACTACAAACGCAACCCCAATTCCCTGGAGTTGGAAGAAAAGACCGGCAAGTGGTCGGGAGATATTGGCGGCGACGCCAAGATCGGCATCACCCCGTCCCTGAACCTCGACCTGACCTTCAACCCCGATTTCAGTCAGGTGGAAGTAGACCGCCAGGTGGCCAACCTGAGTCGATTTGAGTTGTTTTTCCCCGAACGGCGGCAGTTTTTTCTCGAAAACCGCGATCTTTTTGCCATGTTCGGGTTTCCGGGTACGAGACCGTTTTTTTCCCGGCGCATCGGCCTGGCACGCAATCCGCTGACCGGATTCAACGAATCCGTGCCCATTCTGGCGGGCGGGCGCCTGAGCGGCAAGATCAACGACGACTGGCGGATCGGGCTGCTGAACATGCAAACCAAGCGGGTCGAATGGGATTCCATGCACGCGCTTCCCGGCGCCAATTTCACCGTGGTGACCCTGCAAAGGAAGATGTTTGGCCGCAGCGCCCTGAGCGGCATTTTTGTCGACAAGGAAAACGCGCTCGGCAGCCTGAATGAAACGCAGCGCGCCGGGTACAACTCCTGGAACCGCATAGCGGGACTGGAATACAACCTTAACTCCGCCGATAACCGGTGGACGGGAGAATGGTATTACCACCGTTCTTTTTCACCCGACCCCGGGCAGCGCGGCTACACCCTGGCGCAATATCTCGGGTATAGCGAGCGCCACCTCAACGTCTTTCTGGCCTATATGCGCGTCGACAGCAACTATACTGCCGAGGCGGGGTTTGTGCCCCGCAACGGCATCCAGAATTTTTACCCCGGCATCGGCTGGACCTTTTATCCCAAACACCGGTTCATCAATACCTGGCGCATCGGGGTGGAAGGCGACCTCAACTATTCCTTCGACTGGCAGGAGACGGATCGCGACCTTAGTTTTTTGCTGGATATCAACCTGAAGGACCAGACCAGCATGGTTTTCCGGGTTTTCAACAACTATACCTTTTTATTTGAAGATTTTGACCCGACAAACCTGAATGAGCCTGGCACGCTGCCCCTGCCCGGCAACAAGGGCTATGCATATTCAGGAGCAAGGTTTGACATTGTCAGCAGTACCACCTACAACCTGCAAGGTGAAATGTCCCTGACCGCTGGAAGGTATTTCAACGGGCGCCTGCTGCGAATGGAGGGCGATATCAGCTACCGCTGGCAGCCTCTTGGTACTTTTGCCATGAGCTACAGTTTTAATCGCATTCGCCTGCCGGCCCCCTACGCGGCTGCCGATTTTTGGCTGCTGGGACCGAGGGCGGAGATGTCGTTTACCAGAAAACTGTTTGCCAGCGCTTTTTTCCAGTATAATACCCAGGCCAATAATTTCAACATAAATGCGCGGTTGCAATGGCGCTTTGCCCCGGTTTCCGATGTGTTTTTGGTGTATACCGACAACAGTTATGCGGAGTCCGTTCCAAATGCTCCCGTTCGTTTTTTTACCCCTAAAAACAAGACTATCGTATTAAAGGTGGTGTACTGGCTAAATGTGTGAAGCAGCATTCATCGCGAAGAATAGTTTTTTTTAAAAGGCGTTTTTACATTTGGCCATGAAACCGGATTGCTGACACATCTTGAATTCCGAAACACAAAATATTGACACACAATATGAAAAGTATTTTTCCAGCGCTATTACTTGCCCTGTTGATGGCGCAAGGCTGCAGTTCTATCAAAAAAAACCGTTCATC
Source organism: uncultured Bacteroidota bacterium (assembly GCA_937861115.1). GTDB lineage: Bacteria > Bacteroidota > Bacteroidia > Chitinophagales > Saprospiraceae > M3007. The sequence goes on from CALMBD010000108.1 coordinate 8,563, forward strand.
CGCACCCGCTTCTGCCAGCGTCAGTCGCTCGGGTAGCGACCGCAACCAGGACTATGCACTCAAGTTTGCATCGGCTGCCATGCTCGAAATGGAGCGCGACGGCATACCCGCCAGCATAATACTCGCACAGGGGATTCTGGAAAGTGGCGCCGGCACCAGCGATCTGGCCCGAAATGCCAACAACCACTTCGGGATCAAGTGCGGCAACAACTGGAACGGGAAAACATTCAATAAAAAAGACGACGACCGCGACAAGGACGGCAACCTGATTGAGTCCTGCTTCCGGAGATACAACAAGGTGGAAGAGAGTTTTCATGATCACGGCGAATTCCTGCGCGATCCGCGCAAGGAATTCCGGTATGGTTTTTTGTTCAAACTGGACCGTACCGACTACAAGGGTTGGGCAGAAGGGCTGGAGGCCGCGGGGTATTCAACATCCAATACCTACAGCGAAAAACTGATCGATATTATCGAGCGCTATAAATTATATGAATATGACAGACCGGCGGACGGACGGCCCGGCGGGATATTGCCCAACCCCCAGAACCCCAATGCCGGCAGCGGTACCGACGCGCAAATCCCGCTGCCCAATCCCACCAACCGGATAGGGCGCATCAACGATACCAAGGTAGTGCTGGCGCGGGAAGGAGAGACCATCACGGATATAGACAAGGCCTACCGGTTGAGTGCGACCAAAGTTGCCAACTACAATGACAGAGGCTAC
>CALMBD010000109.1 GCA_937861115.1 uncultured Bacteroidota bacterium
CTTAAACATTACCCCCGTTCCTGCGGCATCCGGATTTCCACGATTGTTCCCTTGCCTACCTCGCTGCGGATATCGAGTTTCCACTTGTGCTCCTTGCACATGGTTTTTACATAGTACAGGCCGAGACCGAAACCTTTCACGTTGTGGACGTTGCCCGTAGGCACGCGATAGAACTTGTCGAATACGCGCTTCAGGTGCTCTTTGGGTATGCCGATGCCATGATCCTCAACGGTAAGTATCACAGACTTGCCTTCGTTTTTCAGCCCAATCCGTATTTCCGGCGCGTTTTTGCTGTATTTCACCCCGTTATCGACGAGATTGTGCAGTATATTGGTCAGGTGCATCCGGTCAGCCATGACAAGTGTATTGGTTGCCGGCAGATCGAGCAGCAGTTGGCCGCCTTCTTTTTCCCGCACCTTCATTTCGATAGAAGGCTGAACCCCTTTGATGAGTTCGTGGAGATCGAGTTCCTCTATGTTAAGTTCGATCTTGTCGCGCTCGATCTTGGCGAGTTGCAGCACCTTTTCCACCTGCGTATTCAATCGAAGTACCTGCTCCTTGATGATCCCGGAATAGCGGTTGAGCCGGGGGTCGTCGCGAACTTTTTCATTTTGCAGGAACACATCCGTAGAGATATTGATCGTCGAAATCGGCGTTTTAAACTCGTGGGTCATGTTGTTGATAAAATCCCGCTGGAGTTCGGACAACTGTTTCTGGCGCAGGATGACAAACATGGTATAAATGAAAAACGCCAGCGTGACCAGCATCAGGGCAGTAAAAGCCACTACAATCCACATATTGCTGAGGATGTTGGCGTTTTTGCCGGGAAAACGCACGCCGTAGTAGTAGTTCAGTTCGGTTCGGGTATGCGGCGGCAGTGCCTCGTCCTGTTGCAGTTCAACAGCAGCGAAAGGGGTGGTTTTTCTGTATTTGATCGTTTTGCCGGTCACCATCTGCTTGCTGGAGCAGTCGAATATCCCGTACTGGAAATCCTCGTGCAACCCCTGGCTTTCGAAAGCGCGTTGCAGGTAAAATTCCAGGGTTTTGGGATCGAAATCATTGTCTACGTTTACCACGTAGTAGTTGGAGTACAGTTGCTCGATCAGGTTCTGATTGGGCAGTTCAAACAGGGTAGCCTGGGCCAGATTGCGGGACGCGTCGAGCAGCGCCTGGTACACCTTGCGGTTGAATTCCTGCTCCTGCAAATCCCAGGTGCGGAGTACCCAATAGGTTTGAACCGTCAGCAGGCTGAGCATGGAAATAGCGCCCAAAACAATGACGCGGCGTATGATGGAATTGGTCATTTTTCTCCTTTAAACAGACAAAGTTCGCGAGGGTTTCTGACTTTTTAGCAAAAACAACACCCCATTGGCTAATCATTGATCCACAAATCGCTGATCTGTTTGGGCGCAGCGGCGGCGACAGGGTTAAGTATCCGCTCCTGTCGGTTGATGCTCTCCTGGTGTACGGCTTCCAGGAACATGGCGATAAACTCCCGGCTGAGTTCATTTTTTTCACCCCTGCGCTGCAATGCCTCGCGCAAGGCCCGGAAACGTTCCGGCTGCAAAACGGCGATATTTTTGTCCTTCTTGATGGCGCCGATCTCGGATACCAGGTTCATGCGCCGGGCGATCATGCTGATGATCTCCTCGTCGATGTCGTCGATCTCGCTGCGACAGTTTTCCATCCGCGCCAGAAAATCGGGGTCGTCGGACGTGATCGCCCTGCGCTGCAACCCTCCGATCATTTCACCGAACCGCTCCGGTGTGATCTGCTGGGCAGCGTCGCTCCAGGCCTGGTCGGGGTTGGGATGGGTCTCTACCATCAGTCCGTCAAAATTGAGGTCGTACGCTTTTTGGGCCGTTTCGGCCAATATATCGCGCCGTCCGCAGATATGGCTGATATCGCAGATGATTTCCATTTCGGGAAATTCCTGCATCAGATCTATGGCCATCTGCCAGCGCGGCACGTTGCGGTATTTGGAATCGCCGTAACTCGAAAAACCGCGGTGAACGGCTGCAATGCGCCGCAAACCCGCCTTGTGCAGGCGCTCCAGGGCCCCGACCCACAATTTGTAGTCGGGGTTGACGGGATTTTTCACCAAAACCGGGATATCGGTTCCTTCCAGCGCATCGGCGATTTCCTGTACAGAGAAAGGGTTGACGGTAGTCCGCGCGCCGATCCACAATACATCTATCCCGAATTTCAGGCATTCGTACACGTGTTGGGCGTTGGCGACCTCGGTCGTGACGGGTATGCCTGTCTCAATTTTTGCCAGCTTGAGCCATTTCAACCCCTGCGTACCGATACCTTCAAAAGCGCCCGGACGTGTGCGGGGTTTCCAGATGCCTGCGCGAAACAGGTCGATACCCTGGCGCTTCAGGGCGTGTGCCGTTTGCAACACCTGTTCTTCTGTTTCGGCCGAGCAAGGCCCCGCAATCAGGATCGGTCGTTTCAGGTCAAATACGGGCTGAAAATTCATGGCCGTTGATTTCAATTATTTTTGAAAAAACAAAAACTACACACGTTGGGTTGTGAACCGGGGCATATTTTTCAGTACTGCCAGGTATTGGTCCAAACGCCCTTCCTTTTGCGCCCGAATCAGCGCCGAACCGATAATGGCATAATCGGCCACCTCCAACACTGCCTTTACCTGCTCAGGCGTCTCGATTCCGAATCCGACCCCGATCCGTGCGACGGGGTTGGCAAGTCGAATCCGGGTCGCCAGCTCTGCCAACCGGGGATGCAGGCTGAATGTACCGCCGGTGATCTTAAAATCCGACATCAGGTAAAAAAAATCGCAACCCAAACCCAGCAGGCATTCCAGGCGGGCATCGGTGACATTGGCGGCGAGTACCGGCACCGGTTTTACCCGCCGTGAAGCGGGCATCAGTACCGAATCGACCGGAAGGTCGGGAATGATCAGACGAGACACTTCCAATCGCTCCATTTCGCTCCGGAACCGTTCCAGACCAAAGTTGTACAGGCGGTTTGCATACGACATGACCATGATTTCCTGAGAAGGGTATTTTTTGCGCAGGAACTCAATGGCTTGCAGGCAATCGGACATTGACACGCCTTGATCCAGTGCAGCCACCCGGCAGGCTTCGGTAATCACGGCTCCATCGGCGGTAGGGTGCGAAAACGGCACCTGCAACTCCAGAATGGCACACCCGGCAGCGATATACTGCTCTGCCGTACGAATACTTGTTTGCAGTGTCGGATAGCCCAGCACGAGGTGGGCCATCACAGGAATTTGTGTTGGCATTTCTTGATCAGGTGTTGAGCAAATGACGGGCATATCGGGTTAAACTTTCTTCCTGAAAATGACGCATCGTGATAAAAAGATCTTTTTCGCCGCGCCCGGACGCATTGACCACTATTATTGACTCGGGCGGCATTTCGGAGGCCAGCCGGAACGCATGGGCAAATGCGTGTGCAGATTCCAGTGCCGGAATGATACCCTCCGTACGAGCCAACGTCTGAACCGCTTCCAGCGCTTCGGCATCGGAGGCCACGGCAAAATCCACACGGCCTACATCGGCCAGCCAGGCCAGTATCGGGCTGACGCCGCAATAGTCCAGCCCGGCCGAAACCGAATGCGTGGCGGCGATATTGCCATCGCCATCCTGCAAAAAATACGAGTGATAACCTTCAAATACGCCGGGACGACCCCTCGATAACTTGGCCGCGTGTTCACCGGGATAAGTGCCGTGCCCGCCTGCCTCCACGCCAATGAGCCGAACCCCCGCTTCATCCAGAAAATCGAAAAACATACCCAGGGCGTTGGACCCGCCGCCTACACAGGCTACGCAGGCGTCGGGCAGCCGGCCGGTCAGTTCCAGACACTGACGCCGGATCTCTTCCCCCACCATTTTCTGGAAAAAGGTATTCATGGCAGGGTATGGATGGGGGCCCACTGCCGAACCGAGCAGGTAGTATGTCTCGTCCGGATGGGCCACCCAATCCTTGAAAGCGGCAATAACGGCGTCGTTTAGTGTTTGGGAGCCGTCTTCCACGGGCACTACCCTGGCACCCAGCAATTCCATCCAGTATACATTCGGGCGCTGTCGTTCGTAATCTTTCCGGCCCATGTACACGGTGCAGTCGAGGCCCAGCCGGGCACACACGGCGGCGGTAGCGTATCCGTGCTGACCCGCGCCGGTTTCGGCGATGATGCGTTTTTTGCCCAGCCGTCGCGCCAGCAACGCCTGCCCGATGCAGTGGTTGATCTTGTGCGCCCCGGTATGATTCAGGCCTTCGTTTTTCAGGTAAAGCCGGGCGCCGCCGATTTGTTCCGACAGGCGCGGCAGCGGGGTAAAAGCAGTGGGCCGACCGGAGAACTGTTGCAGCATTTCCTGAAAATCGCGCTGGAACACCTCGTCCGTTTTGATCGCCTCAAATGCAGCGGCGATTTCTTCGAGACCAGGCAACAGTACCTCCGGCACGAAACAGCCGCCGTAGGCGCCGTAATAACCCGTGGAGGCCTGTATGGCCGTGCGGTATGGCATGGGTCGCTGTACGCCGGTGAGCAATGCAGCCACTTTTTCCGGGTCGACCATACCATCTGTCTCGATACCCGATGCCACGTCTGCGCCGATGCAGTTGCGGTATTTTTTTACCAGATCGAGGTTGCCGATATGTATGCCCCCGGCCAGCAAGAACGGATAGGGGAAATCGGCCGGGATTGCAGTCACGATGCGCCGGCCGCTTCCCGGTTCGGCGCCGTCGAGGATAAAAAGGTCAACATCCGGCGCGTATGCTTCGAGGGCCTCGAGATCGGCCGTCTCGCGCACCCGGCAGGCCAAAAGGACCTTGCAGCGCAGGCTGCGCACGAACTCGGGAGATACGTCTCCGGCGTACAGTTGCACCCGGCGGAATGGGTACTTTTCCAGGATGGCAGAAATTTCCTTTTCGGTATTTCGATAAAAAACGGCAACGGCATTTGCCGGAATACCCTGATCCAGCAAGGAAGGATCGACCCGGCGCCTGCTGGCAGGTGAAAAGTTGATGCCGGTATAATCAGCCGTTTCTTCCCGTAACAATTCGGGGGTCCGGATGCCACAAGCCTTGAGCAACATGCGCGGGTCACGGGTTTGAAACAAATCATGAAGCGACGCCCCCGGTGCCTGCCGCATCAGCGTGGTACCAATCAGAAAACCGTCGGCGTTTTTCAGCGCCTGGAGGTCGCGATAATCCCGAATGCCTGACTCGGCTATCAGAAACGGGGATTTTCCGGCTGCACGGATGTGTTGTTTCAAAAAATTAAATCGGTTCAGTGCCGTGCGAAAGGTCTTGAGGTCGCGGTTGTTGATGCCCAGAACGGGGCAGTCGAGGTGCTTTATTTTTTCAAAATCGGCAAGGTCGTGTATTTCGACAATGACGCCCATGCCCAGCGATTCGGCGAGATTTTTAAGGTTTTTCAACTGCTCTGCATCCAGTATGGCGGCAATGAGCAGGATAATGTCGGCGCCCGACTGTCTGGCCAGGTGCACCTGAATGGGATCGAGCACAAAATCCTTTTGCAGCAGAAGAGGCCGACCCTCGGCAGAGGCCGCCGTTCTGAGATCATCGTAACTGCCGCCAAAAAAATGTGCATCGGTCAATACGGATACGGCACAGGCTCCCGCACGCGCATACGCCCGTACCTGTTCCGCAGCATCCGCGTCGCGCGCGATCCAGCCCTCCGAAGGGCTTTTCCTTTTGAATTCTGCGATGAAAAAAGATTCCCTGCGCATCCCGGCGTCTGCCAGTTTTTTGTAGAAATTTCCTTGCCCAGTCTGCACACTCTGGTGCAATTTCGCAAGATCGTAATTGCGGTATAAGAGTGCGATCTCCTGTTGTTTATGGGCAACGATCTTGTCGAGTATAGTGGCGGTCTTCATAATGGCGTGTCTATTGGATTGGATAAATGTCCGGTATGCTGTTCCAGCACTCCCCCCATTGCGCCGTTGAAAATCAGTCGTACCATGTTGCGGAAGGCTTCGGGCAGGGGTATGTTTTCTACGAACCGGGTATAAATAAAAGCGGCGTTGGCCGCTACAAGTTTGTAGTGTTCGGAATCCGGCACACCGGCAAGCATAGCCCGGGCAACATGCAGGCATTCCTCCGGATTGGCCGCGCTGACCGCTTCAAATGGCAGCGGCTCGATGCCGAAATCCTCCGGGTGAATGGTATAGTCCGACCGATGCCCGTCGCGGTATTCCAGCACGCGGGTGGGAGCGCTAACCGATATTTCATCGAGTCCATCCTGCCCGCGCACGACAATGACGTGCCGTTTACCCATTCTGATCGCTGTTTCGAAGATTACCTCCATCAGCTCGGCAAATGCGGTACCGATAAACTGACGTTCGGGCAGCATCGGGTTGACCAGGGGGCCCAGCACATTGAACACCGTCGGCACACCGATAATGGAACGTACCGGGGCAAAATGCCGGAAAATCGGGTGTATGTCGGGGGCAAAAAGGAACGCAATGTTGGTTCTGGTCAGCGCCAGGGAAGCTTGTTGTGCATCGAAACGAACGGGGACCCCGAGTTTTTCCAGCAGGTTGAAACTGCCAAAGCGTCCTGCCGCTGCCCGGTTGCCGTGTTTGGCAACCGGCAAACCGACATGCGCCAGCAGCAGGGCAGCCAGGGTGGAAGTATTTACCCTTGGCAGGCCCGAACCGCCTGTTCCGCAAATATCAACGGCATCCGGCCGGCCGGAAAACGGCGCGGCGAATGCCATCAGCGCGCGTATAAACTGCTCCAGCTCAACGGCGTTGCGCAAGCGATGGCTGAGCGAAACCAGCAGGACCTGTTTCTGATTATCAGAGATTTGGCCCTCCTCCACTGCGCGTAGAAAGTTGATAAAAGTGTCTGTTTTTAAATCCGCTCCCGCCTGCAAACGTTCCGACATATCGTGGTATATCCGGTTGCCTGCCGATAATCTGCCTTCCACAACGTTGCGCAACAGACGCATACCGGCATCGTTTTGCATGCTCAACACCGATTCGGGGTGAAACTGGATACCCTCGATGGGCAGCCTTTTGTGCCGGACAGCCATAACGGCGCCATCGGCAGAGCGGGCACTGACTTCCAGTTCAGGAGGCATCTCATCGCCGGCCCAGGAGTGGTAACGCGCCAGCATGCAACCCTGCTCCAAACCGGTGAACACCCCGCGGCCGTCGTGGTCCACCCGTACCGATTTGCCGTGCACAGGCGGGATATTGTGCAGGCTTCCGCCAAAAAATTCGATGAGCGCCTGGTGCCCGAGGCATACGCCGAGTATGGGTTTTTCCCGGTAAAAACGGGCAATGATCTTCATCATATTGCCGGCGTTGCGCGGCACGGAAGGCCCCGGGGAAAGTACCAGCAGGTCGAAATCCTCGCGGGCCAGTTGCCCGGGTTCTGCGGTATTGCGATACACGACCACCCGGCAGCCCAGCAGACGAAAACAGTCCACCAGGTTGTAGGTGAAGGAGTCGAAGTTGTCGAGTATGAGGATATTTTGTATCATTTTGTGATTCGTCATTGGGTCATTACGGCTTTGGTTGGCTGGAAGGATTTGAGGGCGGTGAGGAATGCCGCCGCCTTTACCTGGGTTTCACGCAATTCATTTTCGGGTACCGACTCATACAGCAGTGTGGCGCCTGTGCTGTAGGTCATGACATTGTCCCGGATGTGTGCGCTCCGGATCGTAATGGCTGTGTTGACGTCGCCGTCGAGGAGCAGCCAGCCAATGCAGCCACCGTAGTAGCCGCGGGTATGCCGTTCAATCTGCTCGATTTGGTTCATGGCCGCCACTTTGGGCGCTCCGGTCAGGGTGCCTGCGTTGAGGCTGGCAATCAGGGCATCAAATCCGGAGTAGCGCTCCTCGGGCACCCCGCTGAGTTGGGCGACAGTATGGGTAACGTGCGAATATTTTTCCACGATACGGTAATGTTCGATCTCGATACCCGGTTTGCAGATGCGCGCCAGGTCGTTGCGGCCCAGGTCGATGAGCATATCCAGTTCGGAATTCTCTTTGGGCGAGTTGAGCAATTCCATCATCAATTGGTGGTCTTCAATGGGGTTGGAAGAGCGCCGCACGCTGCCGGAAATGGGCCGGAGTGTGGCACGGCCGCCTTCGTAGCGGAGCATGAGTTCGGGACTGGCGCCGAGCAGCGTTTCATTGCTGAAATCAAAAAAGAACAGGTAGGGACTGGGGTTGACGGCGCGGTAGCGCGCATACAAGTTGAGGGCGTCGCCTTTAACAGGGGTGCTGAGTTGACGGCTGAGTACGATCTCCAGCAGTTCGCCTTCATTACACAGCTGAACACCGTGCCCGACCTGCCGGAGGAACGTAGCATCGTCGGGGGTCGTGCTGACCTCACCCGCCTCGAATGGCATGTGCTCCGGGACAGCCGCCGATACAGCCCGAAGTACAATGGCAGCAGCATCCTTTTCGGCAGCATCTTTTGAATCGCGGGTTACGTAAAGCGTCAAATCCTGCGTCAAATGATTGAACAACAGAATATTGTCGAATAAGAACAAGTGGAAATCAGGTTCCGCGCAGGGCTTGTCGCCGAAGTCAATATCCTCGAACAGGTACACAAAGCGGTAGGAAAATGCCCCGTAAAAACCCGTGAAATTTTTTTCGTTCGTGCGAAACGAGGCAAGCAGGCGGCGTAACGGCTGGGCAATGTTCGGGCGGTCGAATCGGCCATCTTCAGGACCTTCAAATTGCTGTTTCGGGAGCCGCAATTCGAGACGGCCGTTTTGCTCGTTTGTTATGGTGCCGGCAAATGCCGTTTTGATGAATTCATAGAATTTACCGGCGCGATTGTGCAGGAGCCTGACGACCAGTTGATCGTCTTTGCCGGTCAGTTCGAGCGAAGGTTCGAGGCCGATCAGCGACATCCGGCTACTTTTATCTACGGTGGAGGCGCTTTCAAACAGACAGGACGCGCCCGGAGTATTTTTAAGCCGGCGGTAGAGAGGCAGCGCATCCGCTGCATATGCCATTCGTGTTGTTTGTGTAAACATTTTTTTGTATCAATGTATCAGTACGATGATACAAATATTTTCAAAAAAACTCCGGACTTGCAAGTGTCCGGAGCATTGTTTGCTATTTTTTTTCAAAAACGGCCTTCCCGGTCCGTTTAAACAAGTCAAACCTCCCGTATCCTTTCAAGAAAAGTCTGGATAATCGCCTTGTTCTGGCGAAACACCTTGGCGCCACGTGTAGACGTAACGATACTGCAGGGCACTTCCTTGGCCACATCCCGCTGGGTCAGCCCGCGGTCGCAGGCTTCAAAAATTTTCCAGCGCTCCAGCATCATGTCGCGTTCGTGCTCCGTAAAAGTCAAATCCAGCAATTTATTGAATTCGGCCTCGGTACGCGCTGCCTGGAATAATTTGTACAACATGGTGAGGGCTGTTTGATTGCAGACAAAGTTCGGGAAGATTTCTGAAAGCGGGTAAACATTACCTTTATAACCAAAAAAGGAACCGTTTTACAGCGGAAAAAGGCACAAAAAAACGGAAACGGCCAGATGCCGTTTCCGTTGTGTATTTGTCCGGTAAAAGGTCAGTCATCTGACTGCCACTACCATTAATAGCGGTAGTATTCCGGCTTGAACGGTCCTTCGACCTCCACGCCGATGTATTCGGCCTGGTGCGGCTTGAGTTCTTCGAGTTCCACACCGATCTTGGAAAGGTGGAGACGTGCGACCTTTTCGTCGAGGTGTTTGGGCAGCATGTACACCTTGTTGTCGTAATTTTTGTAGTTCTGCCAGAGTTCGAGTTGCGCCAGCACCTGGTTGGTGAAAGAGTTCGACATCACGAACGAAGGGTGCCCCGTAGCGCAACCCAGGTTCACCAGCCGGCCTTCTGCCAGCAGAATGATGTCTTTGCCGTCTATGTTGTACAGATCCACCTGCGGCTTGATCGTCACCTTGGTATGGCCGTAGTTTTTGTTCAGCCAGGCCATGTCGATCTCGTTGTCGAAGTGTCCGATGTTGCACACAATGGTCTTGTCGTTCATCAGCCGGAAGTGCTTTTCCATGACGATATCACAGTTGCCCGTGGCTGTGACGACGATATTGGCGCGCGGAATGGCGTTTTCCATGCGCTTTACCTCGAAGCCGTCCATGGCGGCCTGCAGCGCGCAGATCGGGTCGATCTCGGTTACGATCACGCGGGCGCCCGCGCCGCGCAGGGAGGCTGCCGAGCCTTTGCCTACATCGCCGTACCCGGCCACAACCGCCACTTTTCCGGCGATCATGATATCGGTAGCGCGACGGATGGCATCAACCAGACTTTCCTTGCAGCCGTATTTGTTGTCGAATTTCGACTTGGTGACCGAGTCGTTGATGTTGATGGCCGGCATGGGCAGCGTGCCTTTGGCCACGCGCTCGTACAGGCGGTGTACCCCCGTCGTCGTCTCTTCTGAAATGCCACGGATGCCTTCAACCAGTTCGGGGTACTGGTCGAGCACCATATTGGTCAGGTCGCCGCCGTCGTCGAGGATCATGTTGAGCGGCTTGCCGTCTTTGAACGCGAACAGGGTCTGTTCGATGCACCAGTCAAACTCCTCGGCATTCATGCCTTTCCACGCATAAACAGGGATGCCTGCTGCGGCCACTGCAGCAGCAGCGTGGTCCTGGGTGGAAAAGATATTGCACGACGACCAGGATACCTCGGCGCCGAGTTCAACGAGCGTTTCGATGAGCACGGCAGTCTGGATGGTCATGTGCAGGCAGCCGGCGATGCGTGCATTTTTGAGGGGTTTGCTCGCGCCGAACTCTTCGCGCAGGGCCATAAGGCCGGGCATTTCAGCCTCGGCGAGCTGGATTTCTTTACGGCCCCAGTCGGCCAGGGCGATGTCTTTTACCTTGTAGGCGGGGCGTGATTCGGTAGCTACGGCCATTGTTATTAGTAGTAAGTGGTGAGTAGTGAGTTGACAGCAATTATTCGGTATTGGGCCTCTATATTTTTCTCAAACAAAACTTCATTCTGTTTGGTTGTCGAAAATGCCGCACAAAGGTACGAAACGCGGGAACGTTTTGGGAAGATTGGATCCTGTTTTTAGCACGGGATGTCCGAGCGGGTGACATCCCGGCGCAGACAGATACCAGTCGTACCCTCCCATTAACCTTTTTTAACCTTCCTTCAAGGTCAGTTAACCTGCTTCGGGAATGGCATCCGGTACTTTTGCCGGGTCATTCATCGAAAACGGGTTATGAACACAAAATTTTTGATCCTCTTCACGGCATTGCTGCTGTTCCCTTTCTGTCTTTTATCCCAAAAATACGCCATACGAGGCACGCTGGTCGATACGGCATCTGCTCCCCTGGCAGGCAGCACCGTCATGCTGTTGTCTGCCTCCGACAGTTCGCTCCAGGCATTTACCCGCACGGGCGATACCGGCGCATTTGAACTGAAAAACCAGCCGGCGGGCGATTACCTGCTCCGCTGTACGTATTTCGGCTACCAGAATTTGCAAAAAACCGTGCACCTGAACGGGACCGTGCCCACCGTCGACCTGGGGGTGTTGCACATGCAACTCCAGTCACAACTGCTCGGCGAAGTGGAGATCAAAGGCGCAGCGAACCCGGTAACCATCCGGCAGGACACGATCGAGTTTAACGCCGGTTCGTTCAAGGTAAAAGACAACGCCGTAGTGGAGGACCTGTTAAAAAAACTGCCCGGTGTGGAGGTGGAACGCGACGGCACCGTGCGGGCACAAGGCGAGGAGGTAAAAAATGTGATGGTTGACGGCAAAAAATTCTTTGGAAACGACCCCAAACTCGCCACCAAAAACCTGCCTGCCGACGCTGTCGACAAGGTACAGGTGTATGATAAAAAGTCGGACCAGGCCGTGTTTAGCGGTATCGATGACGGGCAGCGCGAAAAAACGATCAACCTCGAACTCAAGGAGGATAAAAAGAACGGCTGGTTTGGCCGCGCGGTAACCGGCGCCGGCGCCGACGACCCGGGCGACTTTCGATACGAAAACAACCTCAGCCTCAACCGATTCAAACCCGGACAACAATTCTCAGTACTCGGAATGGGCAACAACGTCAACCAGGCCGGTTTTTCCATCGACGACTACATGGCTTTTTCCGGCGCCATGCGCCAGATGATGGGCGGCGGCGGCGGACGCATACAACTGGAGTTCAACTCCGACGACAATAGCATTCCGCTCGATTTCGGCGACAACCAGGGATTTCTGCGCACCTGGGCAGGCGGGGTCAATTTCAACCAGGAGTTCGGCGCCAAATCCGATCTGAATACCAGCTATATGTACAGCAACGCCGATAAAATTTATGACCGGAACAGTACCCGCCAGTCCTTCCTGCCCGGCGGCAACTTTACAACGACCGACCATACCAGCAACGACAACCTGACGAACAATCACCGGCTCAACCTGTCTCTCGACCAGAAATTGGATTCGTTCAATTCTGTTCAGGTAAATACCGCGTTCATCTACACCGACCGGGATGCCATTTCGGGCTCCTCATCGCAAACCTTCGGCCCCGACATGCTGCTGCGCAACGAAGGCAGCCGCGATTATCATTCCCTGGCTACCGGCACCAACCTGAACGGAAATGTGCTGTTCAGGCATAAATTCGCCAAAAAAGGTCGAAACTTCAGCACAAACATCACCTTTGGCCTAAACAACAACGACTCGGAAAGCAACAGTATTTCGAAGAACACCTTTTACACCGACGGGGGGCAATCCGGATCTGCCGATACCATTGCCCAGGACCAGTTTTTTAAAAACGACGTCGGCAACTGGGGCGCAAAGGCCACGTTCACCGAACCGCTGGGCAAACGCCGATACCTTGAAGTAAACTACGGCTACTTCCGCACCGACAACCGCGCGGACAAGGATGTATACAATGTGACCAACGGCGAGCGGTACTTCAACGACCTGCTTTCAAACGCCTATACCAACATCTTCGGTTACCACCGCGGCGGTGCAGGCTTTCGCATCAACCGTAAAGGCTGGAACGGCAGTTTCGGCCTCGATGCACAGTCGGCCGTACTCGAAGGAGAGGTGACCTCCGGCCAGGGGCAGCCCGTGCGACAGTCATTCCGGCACCTGCTGCCGCGTATGGATTTCCAGTATCAGTTTGCACCGAGCCGCAACCTTCGGTTCGGTTATACTGCCGCCGTCAATGCACCGAACGTGCAGCAACTCCAGCCGATTCCCGATGTCAGCGACCCACTCAACATCACCGAGGGCAATCCCGACCTGCGCCCGGAATATGCCCACAATGTCAACCTGAACTACATGTCGTTCAGCCCCGAAACCATGCGCAGTTTTTTCGGCGGCTTGTTTTTTACCTACACCAGCGACCGCATCGTGAACGCACAATCTGTCGATTCGAGTTTTGTGCGGCACTATCGTCCGGTGAATGTCGATGCCGACTATCGCCTCAACGGCAACTTTGCCTTCGGGCTTCCCTGGAAAAAGATAGACAGCCGTTTCAATCTGAACAGCGAGATCGGATTCAGTCGCGGACAAAACTTTATCAACAGCCGGGAAAACTACACCAGCGGACTGGAGTTGCGGCAATCGCTGTCGTGGGACTACAACCCCAAAGAATGGTTCAATCTGCATGCGGGGGCTGAAATGCGCTGGAATCAAACGCTTTATTCGCTCGACAAGGCGTTCAACCAGGACTATCTGACGACAATCTGGAATGCCGAACTTGATTTGGACCTGCCCCTGAATTTTAACCTGAACAGCGCAATAGATGTAACGCAGTACAGCGGCCTTGGCGAGGGTTATGACCAGGCCATACCGGTATGGAACGCCGGTGTGTCGAAGTTTTTCATGAAAAACAAGCGCCTGCAAGTCACCCTTACCGTACATGACCTGCTCAACAGGAACGTTGGTATCCGGCGCTCAGCCAGCCTCAATTATGTGGAAGACGAACGCCTGGCCTCGCTGGGGCGCTACGGCATGGTCAAACTGACCTACGCGCTCAATTCAATGGCCGGCGGTCAGGGACACGGCATGCGGTTTATTATGCGACGCTAACAGTTCCGTAGTGGTGGCACATGCATAGCGGCCTCCGGTTTTCCGCAGAAAACCGGAGGCCGCTATGCA
>CALMBD010000110.1 GCA_937861115.1 uncultured Bacteroidota bacterium
CCGCTGCGCTGACCGTGATGCAATTCGTCGTAGCGCCCGTACTCCATAAATAAGATGCAGCGCCCGCTGGCGTGCAGAGTTGGGTTGTTGCGCCCTCGCAGATGGAAAGGCCGCCCGTGATCGTGCAGACCGGCAACGGATTGACCATTACCGTCGCGCTGCAGATACTTGAGCATCCGGCAGCACTTGTAACGGTGACCGAATATGCCCCCGCTGCGCTGACCGTGATGCAATTCGTCGTAGCGCCCGTACTCCATAAATAAGATGCAGCGCCCGCTGGCGTGCAGAGTTGGGTTGTTGCCCCCTCGCAGATGGAAAGGTCACCCGTAATGGTGCACACCGGGAGCGCGTTGACGGTGACCGTTATGATATTTGAAATTTCTTCACCGCACTCACCTGTGTTTGTTACAAAATAGTCGCCACCTGTGGTGACCGTAATAGACGCGGTTGTTGCTCCAGTGCTCCAAACTCCGCCCATATTTCCCGAAAGGATAACACTGCCGCCTGCGCAAAACGTCGTTGCGCCATTTGCCGTAATTGTGGATGCCATCGGCAATCCGTTATTAATTATATTGTTATGCAAGTCAATAGCGCCCGAACACGTAAGGGCTCTACCAGAAAGCGACGCGGCTTCCAATACATGGATCGCCCCTCCGCTAGCAATTATATTTCCCAAAAAGACAGACCCTTCTCCTAAAGAAACGGCTCCGTTTACTTGCCAATATACATTGCAGAAAGAGGCTCCATTGATCAGCGTAACTGATGAACCTACGGTTGTCGATAAAGCGCCATCTATTTGAAAAATAAATATAGCATCAGGATTATTTTGTGCATTTAAAACTAAATCTCCATCTAATGTTGATGCAGCTCCCAAAATGTAAACATCTGGGGTAAGCTCCTGGCCGCTTCCCAACGTGGTTCCTATTGTTGTCCCGCCAAGGATTCCGTCCAAATACATATATGCAGCACACACATCCGGTGCTGCTGCTGCTGAAACACCATCCGCATCATGGATGCTTCCAATTACCACTCCTGGCGGAAACCCGGTGACTCCTCCTATATTAGAGCCAACATCGCC
Organism: uncultured Bacteroidota bacterium; assembly: GCA_937861115.1. Classification (GTDB taxonomy): domain Bacteria; phylum Bacteroidota; class Bacteroidia; order Chitinophagales; family Saprospiraceae; genus M3007. The sequence continues at coordinate 1,079 of CALMBD010000110.1, forward strand.
TGTTACGGCTGTTGCTCCATTATTTGTAAGTGCCCCTACGGAAGTAAATACCGCAAAACTTTCAGCCGCTCCTAAGAAGGGAGGAGGTGGCTGTATCTGCGCGAAATTTATGTGTGGTATTATAAACAGTATGGCTGTTATCAAATACATTAGGTAGTTTTTTTTCATTTTCATTTTATTTTAGTTTTTATCAAATTAAAGAATAAATCAAAATCATCTAAGCCCAAGATATCAACCCCACGACGGAGTACTTGATATCTTGGGTATATTACAGGGTGTCTTTTATTCCAAGCATAAAAGCAAAGATTTCGTAAAAACGTAAAGCGATAAATGCACTATTACGAATTTTTACCTTGCAACTTCACGTTGGAAAGTCTTGTATTATATTAAACCTGATCTGAAATAATTGTTACTGCTTGGATGATATATGGGAGAAATTGTCTGCTGCAAAATTGGATGTATTAATTTCTGAAGACATTACATAATTCTGAAAGAATGTTACAAGATTCACATATTTTACTACGTGTTGGGTAGACGCTGCGCGGATGGACCTCTTAATATCACAAGTGTCTTTATCTTGGCCATTCCGATTGTTTGATGTTATTTTGACTGATGATGCCGGCCAAATAGTTGTGGTGGGTAAAACAATGGGTGTTTGCGGAATATGGACTTTAACTACCACTAGAAAAAGGCAATTTCGGTTTCGCACAGATTTTACGCAGATTTTTTGCGCAGATTTTACACGGAAGGGTATTGAGGTTTAATAGCCAGGACTTGATCTGCCAGTTGATATTTATCGGACGCTAACATTTTAATTCATCCCTGCTGTCCGATATGCTGTTTGGGGATTATCGCCCCCCCCCCACAAAATTGAAATAGTGGCTCACTAATGTGACCGGTAAGACCGAACCGCCTCGTTTTACATCTAATCTGTGAAAAATCTGCGCAAAAAATCTGTGTAAAATCTGTGCGAAACCAAATCTGCGCGAAACCCAATCTCACCCCGCCACCCCTCTCTATTCAAATTCCTGCCGCGTTCTTCGCCTTCCTTGTCCGTTTTTGACGTATGCTTGTCCGTTCGCGGCCCTGAATCCGTCTGACCTTTGTTCCATTAAAAGTGCAAATCAACGATCACTGTAAAATGAATAAAACAATGGAAATCGGTCCGAACACGGTCATCTATCACCTCGAAGCCAGCGAATTCGGCTGGGACATCGCGCCAGGTAAAACCGTCCCGGCCTGGGGCTTTAACCGGCAGGTTCCCGGCCCTGTGCTGAAAGCAAAGAAAGGGGATACCCTCGTCGTGAGGGTTAAGAACAACCTCCGGGAACCCACTATCGTACACTGGCACGGTATCCGCCTGCCGGCACTCATGGATGGCACCGGCGACGTGCAGGAGCCCATCAAGCCGGGAGCAGAATTTGAATACCGCTTCGTTGTGCCCGATGCCGGCACCTTCTGGTACCATTCCCATGCCAACGAAACGGTCCAACTGGAGCGTGGCATGTACGGCGCCCTGATTGTGGAGGATGCTGCCGACCCTGTATTCGACCGGGAGCGGGTGCTGGTGCTTGACGATATGAAGCTGACGGCCGACCATAACTTCACACAACCGGGTTGGTTCCTGGAGCGCTGGATCGAAAGCCATATGGGGCGCGAAGGCAACACCATGCTGCTCAACGGCAAGGAAGTGCCGGCACTGGATATGCCCGCCGGACAAATCGAACGCTGGCGCTTTATCAATGCCTCCAGCGCTCGTTACGTACTGCTATCCCTTGGTGGCAATCCGTTCCGGATGATCGGGACCGACGGCGGACTGCTTGAAACACCGCGGATACTGACCGAATTCCTGCTATCGCCCGGCGAACGGATCGACGTGGCGGCCGGACCTTTTGCCGAAGGCGAAACCTTTTCCATTGAGTCGCTGCCCTTTTTGGGCAGCCATGACTCGAAAAAGAATCTGGAGACCTACGCTACGGTACAGATTGGCGCGGCGCAACCCTCCCGGGCTTTCCTTCCGGAAAAACTGAACACCATTGAAGTGCTGGCGCCCAAGGATGCGCCCGCAACCCGCAACATCGAATTCTCCCTGGGCCTGAGCCTGAGCAAGGGTGCAGACTTCCTGGTCAACGGCAAACGGCATGGTCTGGACCAGCCGGTAAAGGTGGGCACGCTGCAGGTTTGGGAAATCAAGAATAGTACCCTCATGCACCATCCCTTCCACCTGCACGGGTTTTTCTTTCAGGTCCTGGAACTTAATGGCCAGGCCCCTGAATACCTGGCCTGGAAAGATACCTTCAACATTCCTCCCTCCGGAACTTTAAAGATCGCCTGGATGCCCGACAACCGGCCAGGGATGTGGATGTACCACTGCCATGTCCTGGAACATCATGCGACGGGTATGATGGCCGGTTTCGAAGTGATCGACGGGAGCGAGCCGGCCGGGAAAGTGCATCTTGCCCACGTGGGGCATTGTCAGTAAAGAATATCGCGGATTCAGGTTTCAATTGCAACAGATTTAGAGCGTTTTCGGGAAATACGGCTAAAAAATCACGCCGGGCGGGTAAAATTTGGCGACTTGGCGCCGAAATGTTAAATTTGAACTTAACCGAAGTCAACGAAAGTAGAAAATGCAGAACCTGCTTTTGTGCTTTGAAATTATTAATAAGTACCGGGACTGAATTAATTCGGTCCCGGTACTTAAAAGGAAATATTAAAAATGATTGCAGCAGTTTACAATCAATATGGCCCACCAGAGGTGCTCCAGGTCAAACAGGTAGAAAAGCCAATGCCTAAAAAAAATGAGATTTTACTGAGAATCAGAGCCACCGCAGTCAATTCAGGTGATTGGCGTTTACGAAAAGCCGATCCGTTTGCTGTCAGGTTTATTTTCGGTTTGATAAGACCCAAAATAAATATTCTCGGTAGTGTTTTTTCAGGTGAAGTTGAAAGCGTCGGTGAAGATGTAAAACATTTCAAAGTTGGCGACTTGGTCTTTGGGCATACAGATATGAGTTTGGGTTCTTACGCTGAATACAAATGTCTGCCTGAAAATGCGTCTATGGCAATAAAACCTGCAAATATTTCGCACAATGAAGCAGCCGTCATTCCTTTTGGCGGAGTTACGGCATTGCATTTTTTAAAAAAGGCAAATATAAAGCCAGGGCAAAAAGTTCTTGTAGTAGGGGCTTCCGGTGCAGTGGGAAGTGCTGCCGTTCAATTAGCAAAATCATTTGGAGCGGATGTTACGGGTGTTTGCAGCACTGCAAATATTGCTTTGGTAAAATCTATCGGAGCAGACAAAGTAATTGATTACACAAAGGAGGATTTTAATCAAAGTGGCGAAACTTATGATGTGATTTTTGATACTGTGAAAGCAATATCTGTTTCCAGAAGTATAAAATCACTAAATAATAATGGAATAATGGTTCTAAGTGCCGCAGGAGTATCAGAAATGCTTCAGGGCTTGTGGATTTCCATGACCAGCAACAAAAAGGTAATGACAGGTGTAATCAGCCATGAAGCAGCAGATATTATCCTTATTAAGGAACTTATTGAAACAGGTAAATTTAAACCGGTAATTGACAGAACTTATCCATTGGAGCAAATTGTTGAAGCACACGC
>CALMBD010000111.1 GCA_937861115.1 uncultured Bacteroidota bacterium
GCTAAATCATTAATTTTAAAATTATATTCTTAATTTATATATTTTTTCCGCATTTATAATATTATGTAATTATGTTTGCATTCCACTACTTTTAAGCGTACTTAAAAGCCCCAACTTCGGATCAATGAAAACGTTACTGCTGGTACCCATCCAGACGGATGCTCTATTCCTGTCGGAAGACACCTTAACGACCGAGGCATCTGCAGATTTCTCCCGCCTCCCTTACTTCAACGGAACCCGCGATGTGAATGCCGATGTGGCCAATATCAGCGAGAGTATCGTTTCACAGCCGCTGCAAGATCAAAACCTGCGGCTCAAAAAAGGACTCCACCTGCATTGGGCACTGCCCGACGCCCTCAACAGGGGCAGGCACCTGGAAAATGGTAAAACGGTGTTTCCTGTTGTACCGAACCGGTGGCTGGTGACCCGAAGGGGATTGGGAGCAGACAAATCTTGGGTGGTCGAGAGCGACTACCTTTTTCCGGAAGAAAAATACATTCTGGCAATGCCGGAAGACGACCCGGTTCGGGTTGCCCGCCGGGATAGCATTACGGTGCCGATGCCCGTTTCCGACCCGGAGAGCGGACAACAGCCTTTTCGATATATGGGTCGCAAGGTGGATGCCGGCCAATACCCACTTAACGATACTCCCGACCGTTATTCCAACCTTACCACCGTTGGATACGGCGAGCCGAGTTTCGCGGCATTTTATCCCAATTGCCATAGTGTGTTTGGGTTTCACGATCCCGAGATTGGAGACAGCAGCCAGGTAACCTACGATATCGTAGGCTGGTACAGCGATCCGGCGAACGAGTTTTACGACAATCTCGTCAAAAATGTGCCGACCGCAGACCTTGAACAACATATTAAGGAGCGGGCCGGCTGGATACTCGTGCCGGAAGCCGGGGTAACCGGAAGCCCCGACCAGACTTTGCTTTATTCCCGCATAGAAGTCAACACTACAGGCGTCGTTGGTACACTGCCCCAGGGAGAGGTTGAAGATTTATCTGTTATAATGGGCAACACCGGCACCGAGGCTTTGTCAGTGTTCCTCTCCAAAGCCCTGGAAGGTAGCGTGCCCGGCGCTTCAGGCAAGGCGATGTCCATGGAGGAGCAACTCGAAGCGCTTTATCTGCTGGACAAACTGGACAACTGTGTACTCGACCTCGATGCCAAATTCGACGAATCCCGTCACGAAAGCGGCTTTAATTCCCTGGCCGGCGGCTACCTCTGGACCATTTCGGTCGAATCTCCGGTCGACGCGCCGGCAGACGCGGACAAAGCAGCCAACAAGCCGGTTTTGCCTTCCGACATAGCCATTTTGCTCAACGACGCAAACAGGCAACAAGCCGAATACGACCAGGCTACCTTTCAACTGCAATCGCTTGGCACTCAACTGTTTTCTGATTGGTACAAATACATGATAAGTACCTACCCGCCCGAGGATACCCGTGTAGATTATCCTGAAATAGATGAGGTGCGTTATTTCATTGAGGACAAAGTCATGGGACCGTTGCGCATTAAGGATGCGGAAACCGGCAAACTCATTTTATCTACACCCGATGACATCGCGAACGGGACACTACCCGCCAGATCCGCAGATGATACCGTTGAGTCTTTGGCCACGGTTTTGGCCCGGGCCATCAATGACCTGTATAATCGATTGACGGCCTTGAATACCGCAAATGCAGCCAGTACCGACGATTTTTTTGTTTTGAAGCGCATAGGTGGCCCGCGTTATTGGGAACCCAAAGAACCCGTCATATTGCTCGCCAACGATACACCGGGAGATTCTATTTTAAAACCCACCGAGCGCCATGGCCAGGACGGGCGACTGCGGTCGGATGGTTTCCTCGAATGCCCAGTCGTAAAGGTGGCAGACACATTTAATGTTATTTCAGCCGGCCAGGCAATGATTGATGGAAAGCCTGGCTTGATAAATGCGATCAGCACAACCACATGGACCGGACAACCCTGGAATCCCTTCCGGCTCGACTGGGAAGTGGAGCTCGCTCCGCTCAGCCAGGGCACCAATATGGAAGAACGGGATTATGATCCGGACTTTTTGACGGGAAGACCGACATCCAACCTTGATTTATCCGCAGGTGCATTATCCAATTTCAACTTTCCTGTGAATGCAACGGACCTGATACCGGACCTCGAAACAACGGTTGAGTTCCATGGCCGCAATCCGAATATCTACGTGGGGCGCAGTTTGCTTACCCCTCAGGCAAAGAAAAACCTGAACGGCCGCCTGGAGGCTTACCTGCGGGAAAACCTCCTGCTACCTTTTTTGGAAAAGCATCCAAATCACGCTGCCAAAGAGGCTTTGGACGCGCCTGAGAAACTACACGCCAACCTGGTAAAGCATGGACGGGCCATGGCTGCTGATCTGGGTATCAGTGGTGTGGACAACCCGGTAGCCACGGCGCTGGAGGCTTTTTTGAAGATCGATGACGCCGACCTGCACCTGCTTTCCCAGGCATTAAGCGGCTTCAACGACGCAATGGTTCAACTCCGGCAAACCTTCCAACTGCCGATTGCCGATCCTATCGGCTTCAAGGACTACCGGCCCTTTACCGAAGAAGTGGCCCGGCTGGCTGACAACAGCAGTTGGCTGGCGCCTCAACCCCTGACCGATTTCAACCCCATTCGTACCGGAGAAATGGTCATCAATCAGTTGCGACTCGTGGATACATTCGGGCAGAAACGGGATATCGCAATCGGTAAACTTGACCGGGTCCTGGGTTCGGGCCCGACACCAACCTTGAATGCCAATTCGAAGATTGCGGTGCCGTTGCAGCCCAGGCTGGCTCAACCCGCCCGCCTGCATTTCCGCTGGCTGAGTGCAACCGAGGGCACACAACAAATGAACGACCACCCCGATACCAGCCCGGTTTGTGGCTGGATATTAACCAATCAACTCGACGACAGCATAGTAGTGTACGATGCTTCAGGCAACATGCTGGGCTCCATAGAGGCAGAGGCGGACACCAACGATCCGAATCTTGCCCGCTGGAACCCGGCGCCCGGCCCTTCGGTACCGGTACTGCCTGCAGATATCTCCAATCCTTATTTGAACAAAATGGTGGCAAAACTGCGAAGCGGTGGCGCCATATTCGTAGCCCAGTTTCTCGACGGCCTGGATACGGCCATGAGTACCATCGAACCGGAGGCATTTGAAAGCCAGCAGGCACTCTCGCTGCTCATGGGGCGGCCCATTGCGCTGGTGCGGGCTTCACTGAACCTCGAGTTGCAGGGCGTCGCCGCCGTCGACCAGGGCTGGAATGCCTTTTACCGCGACCGCGGCGACGGCAACACCGAGCGCAACCGGGACAAGTTTACACAAGTGAAGTTCCCCGTCCGCATCGGCAAACACAACCAGTTCAACGACGGATTGGTCGGATACTGGAAAGAGGAGGCAAACGGCGACCTCGAACCGAATTTCAGGTTGAATCAAATGCCGCTGCCAGGCATTACCCACCCCAATATTCAAATGCTGAATGATGCTCAAATCCCGTTTTTCCAAAGCATCGAAGATTCGCCGCAATTCGTCTCCATGCTGATCGACCCGCGCGGAAAAGTGCACGTGACATCGGGTATCCTCCCGGTAAAGGCAATCAACGTGCCGCAAGACCAGTACCTGCCTGCCATGCAGCGTCTTGGTGTTACGTTCCTCACCAGTCCGTTGCTTACCCCGGGCAACAAAATCAAGACCCTGTTACCAACAGAAGAAGGCTTCGACTGGAGCTGGATCGAACGCACAACGCCTGCCGCATGGCGCGAAGTGTATACCTACCAGACCATCGAGCGGGCAGATTTTCAGCGCGTCTTTGCCGAAGTGGTTTTCGAGGAGTTGCTGGAGAAAAAATGGCTGGAACCTGTATCCGGCGACGATTATACGATACTGCCCGGCGCCAACCGGCCGGGGTTGAACGATCAGTTTCAACTCGTGGAAGGGGACATTACAACATTGATCGGAACAGGCGCCAGTCTGAAAAAATCGGTTTTCCGCCAGAACCTTGCTGCCAACGGAAACCTTGGCGACAGACTCTGGATCAAACTTGGCGAAACCGACATCAACTGGATTGAAGCCATCCCCGATCGCCCGGACATATTCGCGATACAACCCAAAGAAGATCGTTTTTCTCAGGCCTTGCCGGGTTTCGGTATGGAGTTTTTGCTGGAAGAGGTTTTACAGCAATGCGCGCAAAGTCTGACCGAGCCGACCACGGCAGCCGCTTTTGATAACGACAGTATGTGGATCAGGGAAGGGTGGTTAAAACTGAGTACAACAACCCAGTGATGACAAACCGCTTCTTCTTCAATCATTTCAACTAAAAGAAATCAAATGCCGCAGATACATTCCATTTTCCCTGATGCCGCATTGGAAGCATTTACCAGTGCCAATCCGATCGACTTCAATCTTTTCGATAATGAGGGACAGCAGGCTATCTATATCCTCAACGATCAGGCCCCCGGCCGAACGCATCACCTGTTAATTGCAAACAAGGGGGATCATGACCTGATTTTTCAATCAACCAGTGTGCGGAACAGGCATATACCCGCTTCGGACAACCACCATTTCGAGTTGCGGTTCCGTCCCGGCACCCTCGACGAGGATTTTCTTTCCTGGATCGCTGTCGGCACGAATGACTGGCGTATGCACGCGGAAAAAATTTCCGTCAACAATGACGGCGTCCACGACGGAACGGTGGCCATATACCTGCTTTATTTTGGTGAGGAAACCTTGACTTTGTCGGCAGGACAGACCATGCTGCTTATTCTCGATAATGTCAAGGCCGGCATAGCAGGTGGCAGCCGCGGCAGCAGGATGGAACTGCGCCACCATATTGGCTACCTGAGCGACGGGCGTCAGCAAATATTAACCACCGGCCTGGAGGCATACCTGCAGGAACATCTGGTGCAGGCTTATTTGGCGAATGCCTCAAACCCTGATGTAATTGGTTCGCAGGACCCCATTACGGAATTCGGCGCCTTAATGGTAACCGGTCTTGAGTCCCGTGGCCTGCCTGCCAACAAAGTCGCAGAACTGGAGGCTTTGAGGCTGGCATACCTTGACCTGAATCGAGAAGCCGCGCTTTACCGGCAAGAACGGCTGCAAATTATCAGCAACAGAGGCATAAAGGAATTGCCCATGATCGCGGCATTCGAGGGCAGCAACACCGTTTTGAACAACGGCACAACCGCCAACAGCCTGACGCTGCAGATCAGCAATCTGCTGCAAAACAGCACGATCCGGCTCGGCGCCCGCGACAGCGAACGGCCCACCAAATTCATACTCTCCTTCGATACCAGCGAAGAACAGGCCGCCTGGGCGCTTTGCGACCCCGACAACGCGGCAGCCATCGATATTAGTCTTCACTTCGAAGACACGGAGGGCACGAACTGGCAAATACGTCCGGAACTGCAAGGCAACAACCCGCAGTGGATCATCACGCTGCTCGACGATATCGACATACTGGTAGGAGAATACTTCCACCTGCACCTGGATGGGCTGAAAACATCCATGCCTTCGGGTTTTACCAACCTCTACCTGTTGTATGAAAACATACCGGGCTTCTGGGACGGGCGTTTTGTATTGCCTATTGAAAAGTCGCCCTTGAAGTTTGACGACGAAAAAGACAAACCCGATGGCTCCTTCCGGCAACGCACAAAAGTAGGCATCGGCAATACCGAACCTATCGACACGCTCGACGTGAACGGCGGGATACGGTCGGAGACCCTGGTGCTGAGAAACGGGGAGAGCGCGGCATTTCCATTGGATGTGAATGGAACAATCAAGGCGAAAGGGCTCCAACTTGAAGGCCCCCTTTCCAATAGTCAGGGCCTCGCCGGCAAATCCATCACACTTTCCGAAACGCCGGGCCAGACAAGTGTTGTTGTAACAGAAGATGCCGGAAACCTGAAAGTGAGTAGCCGGCTGATGGATTCCACCGGATATGTCATCCCGCCCGGCGGTATCATCATGTGGTCGGGAAAAACCCCGCCACCAGGATGGGTGCTTTGTAACGGGGAAGGTGGTACGCCCGATCTGCGGGGGCGATTCATCGTGGGGTACAATAACGGGGACAAAACCGGTGACCCAAGTGACATCAAAGATGCTTTATACAGCGAACCGGGCAACCTCAGCGAAGGACTCACGACAGTTGGAAAAAAAGGTGGTTCGAAACAGGTGACATTGACTGAATCACAGATTCCTTCACATGGTCACACTTTAACAGACCCGGGGCATGGCCACAATTATTCTGATGCAGGTATAATATTCAAGGAAGTAGCTCTGCTACCCGGTATTGGTTTTAAGATTAATTACGCTGCGACAACGAGTTTCACAACAACTAGCGTTGATAAGGAAACTACAGGAATTACCATATCCAACACCGGCGGCGGCACCGCCCACGAAAACCGTCCCCCCTTCTACGTACTGGCTTTTATCATGAAACTATAAGGAAGCGTGCAGTAGTGCCATACCATGGCACTACAACCACTTTTCTATCGATAAATCATTTGAACACCTGCCTTATGGCCAAATTAGAAACACTTCGCCAAAAACTCGATGATGCGATCAACCGGGATGGCACAGAACTCAATATCGTCAACAATACCTTCAGCGGGTTGGCTGACGTCAAAGACTTTCTGAGCCGGATATTGTCGGCGAGCAACTTTAAGGTCGAGAAATCGGGCAATTTACCCCTGCTCGACACTTCCAAACCAAACCAGATCACCCTGCAGGGCCGGTCGAATATCCTGTTGTTTTTTCTGGGCGGCGGCATTGGGCAATTCCCCAAAACCGACTTTACCATCGTGTTTTCGGAACCGGTAACCGATCAACTCGACATGGACGCGCACATCGTTTTCCCAAAAGGGGTAACGGTGAAATACGGGTTCCTGCCTGCACTTGACCTTACCAGCCCGGCACAGGATGTCGTGATGGGCCTCAAAAAAGCAGGTAGCACTTATGGCATGCACCTGGTCGGCGCCGACAAGGCGCCTGTCCAGCTTCCGGGCATGGCGGCAATCGCAAGCCTGACCGAG